>JALUTR010000058.1 GCA_027021785.1 Fidelibacterota bacterium
AGCAACCAAATCAATTTGCTTCACGTATGAGTCTTTCCAATAATCCCACTCCTCACATTTTGCAAGCACGTGTTTGCTTGCTTCCGTTTCCGTTCGTGCGATCACGTAGAACGTTCCTACCGGACTCCCAGAAAGTTCATTTCCATGCCAAACGTTTACGCGATATAAATTCATCACACTTCTCCTTTGAATTCGTTAAGGGCACGATAAAATTCGTCCAATTCTTTTTGTCTTTCAATACGACCGCAAATATGACCATCTATACAATCACATTCATTTTCATTTAACCACCACTGCATCCAATTCGCAATAGTTTGCGCAGCGTTTAACATCAGTTTAATTTGGCTTGGCACGTTGGTTGCGCGATTCATTAGCGTAAGCACGTCTTCGAGACTTAAATAAACAGTTCCGCCAGTAACTTCCGCATCAACAGCTTCGTTTTTTTGTAAAAATTCATTCAATATCTTTTCATTGTTTGTCATCTATTGTTTCCCATTCGTTTATTAATTTTTGCAGGGCGGGCAGGACTCGAACCTGCACGGTGCTCATCCCCAGTCAATGCTGGACGTTGTCATTCACCCCTTAAGGCTTTGCACCTTATGGAACTTAGCGTCTACCAATTCCGCCACTGCGCCCTGCTTTATTAACTTTTAAAAAACCTTTTTCTGTTGTTAATCTGCGGTTTTGTTATGGTAATGCGCTTACGGCTGTAAGTGTCATATTCAGGCATAGCCCACTCCATCACCTCTTTTAAAGTTGTGTCTTCATCAAATATCTTTGTTTCTTGCCATGCTTCACCAGTCTCTGCATTTCCGGCACTCATATCACGTATTACTACAAAAATATTTTTCACATTGCCTCCTATGAAAATATTTCCGGTTTCAGGGATTTGATTTTGTTAATTACAAAACGGTGTAGTACCCTGTAATTGATTGTCGGATTTTTAAATTCTTTGACAAAATTCCAAGATTCCTCCTTAATCAGTTCATAGTAAACCGTTTGTAATAATCTCGGAATCTGTCTGCTTTGCCACTCGGATTCATTTACAATGTTGGCGTATACTTTATTTATGAGGGACTGCGTAACATATTTGTTGGTGATTTGCTCCTCGATTAACGCTTTACCAGGCACCCCTGGTGGCCCCATCGTTTTTGTGTGCAGTTCCTTAAAGTCTGTCCTGACAATTTTCGCCCATATTACCCGCCCAAACTGATTGCGATAAGCGTAGTTTTTTAATACAATCCCCTCCCCTGCGCCTTTGCCATCTTCAATTAGAAATTCGTTTTTCCCCAACCAGCGTATAAATTGTTCGTATGTTCCGTTTTTTATTACACACAGTGGCGGTATATAATCCAGATCAAATTCGTCTAACATTGACTGGTAAACGTTGTATGGCAAATATTCAAGATCGTCTCCTATGTCCAATGTAACATCAAAGATATAAAATTTCCTCCACGCCTCTTCTCTGTATGTCCTTAAAGTATGAGGAACCAGCCACTCACCAAACAAGCGGTGTTTCGGGTGAGCGGCTAAATATGCCTTGATTCTTTCGTCACACAATACATGTTCATAAAATCCAGCATTATCTGAGATTAACGACAATTTCCGCCTTCGACTTCCGGCGCAGACAATACCATCATTCAACCATACGCTTGCATTTGTGCCGTCAATCTTCGGGAAAACAAACACCTCTCCAAGTTCTATTCCTTGTACTTCATCAGTTCCAAACCGTTCGATGTGTTGATATTCTCTGAACTCCATTATTTAACCTTTTGTTTTCATTAAAACCACCCGCTCAACAGCAGGCTTGGTATCTGTTTCCGTAATTTTGTCCTGTTTCGTGCCATGCGCTCCTCAGCTTTTATATTTGCAATAACACCAAATCTTCATTCGGCGTGTCGCATTCGTTCATTTTCCAGATCTTAGTATTGTTTTTGTTCATCCGCCCCGGGTAGGCCGCAAAAAAATCCGCCGCGAGCGTGTCCCGCATCGCGTAGCGTACATTCAACCGGTCCACCTGGCCGTTGATCTGTTCCAGTTGTTCAAGGTAATGCAAACCGATGTTCAATCCTTTGAAATTCGGTATGCGGCCAAGGAAATACACATCGACGTTCATGATCAACAGCCCGTTCGTATAAAGATAAATGTTTTTCGATTCCGGGATTGCCCGTATGACCGCATACAACAATAACCGATCCATAAACGGCTCACCACCCGTAAGACATATATTCTGATAACGACTAAAATCAATATCCCCAAACGGCATTTCCCGGAAACGTTTTTTCACCTCCGGGATCCGGTTGCAGCAATATTCGCAATTCAAATTGCAGGACAATGACAGCAACAGCCGTAATGTGTCTTTCATCTCACATTACCTTCCCGTACAGCCGCGCCACCGCCTCGTGGGCGCCGAATCCATTGCGTTCGCCCACCAGCCGGTACAGTCCCCGCGGCAATTCTTCGCAACCGTCGAAAACAAACAGACTGCATCCGGCGTCATCCTTGCGCAACTCAACCCTGAGCATGCCGTCGCCTTCGACGTTGTCCTTTCCCAGTCGAATCAACAAATCGCGTTTCCCCAATACGCGGGCCTCCGATAACCATTCCTGCACGTTATCACGATTAACCGCTTTCTTTTCCAACAAAAGATTCAATTTGGCGTGTCCGATGTTGATTAAATCATTTGGGTCACATTCCCAACTCTCAATATAATGGCGATACACGCTGACCAATGCGTATGCCTGACTCTTCTTCATTCCGATCTCAGGCATAGCCACAAATTCTTCGAAGGACTCCGCAAACGATTTCCAGTATCCGTGTTTTAAACATTCGCTTAAATGATAGCCAAGCGTCAAAAACGTACGCTGGATCAACTTGACATCATTTACAATCGATTCAAAATTTGCGAAGGACAACGCTCCGCGATCAGCCGTTTCAATCTCTGTGTTCATATTCATTCCTCGTATTTCGTCATCTTATCAAGAATGTGGTTCAACTTGCCATTGGACAATTGCCATAAAAATTCCGCCTCCATGTTCGCAACCATTTTCCATACGTCAATCGAATTGTGCGCTTCGAATTCACGCAATAACATGTGTTCATATTCCATGTGGTGCGTATGACACTTCGGCAAAACCAGGAAATGCTCTTTCATGGGCCGCTTGCGATTCCGTCCGGTTCCGACCGCATCGGTATGCGATGCTTCCACGCTGGGATTCATGCACACTACGCAAGGAAATTGCCGCAGCCAGTCAATATATAGTTGCGATAAGTGGTTGGAATCAAACCGCTTCCTGCGACGCTTGGGCTTGGGGTACATCAGGTCCATATTGCCCATTATTCCGTACTTTCCGTACTGTTGGCTTGCAATTCTTCCCGGGTCGGTATCAACCTGCGCATGTCGTTATCGGTTTCGCCGATTAAGCGCCGTGTGCCGATACGACGCTTCTCAAATTTCTTCCGGCGCTCATCCCACCGGCTCCGCACGGTTTGCAACACAACCGTCAGTTTGACAATCACAGCATCACGGTTGTATATCGGCTTCCGCAAACGG
The DNA here is from genome assembly GCA_027021785.1 of Fidelibacterota bacterium. GTDB lineage: Bacteria > Fidelibacterota > Marinisomatia > Marinisomatales > JAADGP01 > JAADGP01. The sequence goes on from JALUTR010000058.1 coordinate 3,554, forward strand.
GAATACATGCGCCAAATCCATCCGGCTGGAATAGCAACCGGCTTCCATACATACAATGACCGGTAGGGGGGAAGCGTCTGTTCCTCGTGCAGGAGCACCCATTTCAAACCGGGTTTTTCCTCGTGCGGTAAGACGGTTTTGGTGAGTGGATTTTTCATATTTCATCCTTATCAATCAGGGTTACGACGTGCTGTCCCCGGCATTCCGGGCATTTGCTGTGCGGGAACCCCAGAAACGCCATTGTCTTCCGTGTCCAGGCCATGACATACAACGCGCTGCGACCGTTTTTTGTGGTTCGCTGATCTGTGCGTTCCCACAAAAAATCATGGTTGGGACAATAAAATGTCTTTTGACGGGGTTTATAGCGCGCCGCCGGTTTATCCTCTTTCGGCTGCTGGTGATATGAAAGGCTGACCTTATAGTATGTCTGTCCGTACATACGTTCCTTCTCCTTTCTTGATCGGTTGCTCCGACGGATCGGTAGAATTCAATTCCGCCAAAACGCCGGGAATAAATTTCCGAATATGTTCGGCATTCTGTTGCAATACCTGCGCATTCTGCGCCTCCAATAAAATGTTAATTCCCTCCAGGGTACCTATTGCAAATCCAACCAAACGATGAAGACGAATTAATTCGCGTTCAGAAGTTGTCATGACCAATACTCCTGAATCGCAAAATCAAGCAAATGCCGCGCATCCGCTTCGTTGCTGTCGGATACATTCCATCCTTTTTCGTGGGCACATGCGATCATCAGTTCCTTCGTGGCGTTGCCCTTGCCGCTGGCATGTTTCTTGATCGTGCCAACCGGAACGCCCTGATAGGGAATGTTGTTTTTTTCACAAAAAGCCTGCAAACCCGCCATGAAACCGCCGTACAAATGGGCGGCGGTTGTTCCCAAGTGGCGACGCACCTCCTCAAAATAGATTGCATCGATCTGACCCCCCGCATTTTTCAACAGGTCGATCAACCAGCGTTCGAATCGCAGAAAACGCATGCCGCCGCCCTCGAAACGCTTGTTCTTAAAGTTGACAACACCCGACGTAACAATACCGTCATGCGCAAACGCCCATCCCATCGTGGTGCCCAAATCAAGCGCCAGGATCTTCATTTCTCCGCCGGGGTTTGTTGACCGGTATAATCGGGCAAATCAACGAATTGTCCATCCAGCAATCCGCGCCGCACCATTTCCTCGATATGGATAGCGCCGAAAATATTGAACGCCGCATGACCAAGATGGTCTTCATCGCGCAAGCCCTCCAAATGCTGTTGAATATGCCGCATAGCGCTGTCCAGCATGCGGCTGACATACATTCCCTTTTCCCAATTACGTTCATCGTATTTTTCGGCTCCGCGTTCATATACCAATGCCAGACGGCGCAACGCAATCGGTGAAATCAAATCATAACGCCCCTTGCCGGTACGTATATCCCGAACGGCTCCGCCCGGGAATACGTCGCGTTCGCCGCTGTCCTGCATGTCAAATTGAAAATTCATTTTCGTCCTTTCTTTGTGTCAATTTTTAAGAGGGTATAAGCGCAATATATTTTCCGTCCAGCCAACATTTCCTGAGACATTCGGCGTTTTCTTTTCCATAAGCCACCAACACGGACGGCGCACCACACGGCGCTTTAGCGGGTTCTCCATTCATTGTGTAAAACCGCAATCTTCTTCTTAGAAACATAATTCCGTCTGCCGCCTGCCAAATATATCTGAAAAACATTTGCGTTTCCGTCCGAGCATAAATCAAGGCTATTCCGTTCCCGTGTCCAGCCATTTTCGCCAGCCATAATTTGGTCTGTGTTCCGTATGGTGGATTCAGCCAAACTCTGCCGGTCCATTTTTGCATTAACCCATTATCGTCAATCGTGTAATGTTTCCTGGCGATATCCCAGGGCCTGAATTTTGGAGCACACGGATCCAAATCAAACTCTCCCAAAGCCTTAAGAATATAAGGCGGGGTAAGCCATTCTTCTTTTCCGTTCCATTTTCTTTCGTGCTCCCAAGCGCGTTGTTGTTTTAGGGGGGCTGTTTTGACATATTCTTTGGGATAAGCTGGTGTCATTTTTTGTCCCATCAATATCATGTTCGTTTGTCCAGCAAGTCAGAAAGTATTTTCGCTATTAACATTATTACGATTCCGACCAGACCGGCTATCCAAAGCGGCGATAATACCCACCACCATGACCACGATATTTTTCCTACCAATTTCAAAGTAATAAAAATCAGCGTTAATAATTCCAGAAACGTTATGTTGCCCGAAAACAGAGATGTTTTTTTATCCATTTGCCTTATCCTTTGTTGCTGTTCCCAAACAAATCAACCTGACGCGACAACAGTGCCCGTACGCGACGTTTCTCCGCCTCCGGTTCATACCCCTTGGCAACAAGCAATTTCTTTAAATGCAAATCACGCAGGAACGCCGGATAGCTCATTACCTCCTCTTGCTCTTCGCGCGTCAGGTAATGCTCAATGATGTAGTTGTTCACGCGCATCAGTTGGCGCTCTTTTGTTGGTGTTTTTTATGCACAAGATGGGCAATCGTCAAATCGATATCCTGTCGCATTTGTTTAAGTTCATCCAGCGTGCTGTTCTCAACGGTGGTATTGTAGGGTAGGACGACAATGCCGATATCAAAACCGGTAAACCCCAGTATAGCGGTTTTTACCCATGCGATAACATCCTGCCCAACTCCAATCAACACATCCGACGGTAAGCGTAAAAACAATACCGTGTCAGGCGTGATGTTAAACATGTCTATTTGAGCGTCTTCCAACAAACGCAACGCTTCGACAATCGATAGAGAACCAAGTTTAAGCTGTGTCATGCTTTAGCCATTCCGTCAATGACCAACTGCTTAATAACGGTGGTATGAACCCGCTCAACCTGCACGGTTTTGTGAATCTTCACGATACAAAATTGTCCCGTGAAGCCCGAGTTTTTCAGCCATTGTTCAGCCTTGTATGAGCTTTGAAATTCTTGCGTCCCACCGTCCGCCTCTTCAAACGGCAGCAAATGTCCGTATGAGTTTATTTTCATCACTTTCAGCATGTTTTACTCCTGTTGTAACTTTAATCTCCTAAAAAGGCAAATCTTCTTCATCGTTTGGTTGTTCTTCCGGCTCCTGGACGGATGATATTTGGCTTTCATTCGACCGTTTGTCAAGCACCTTCACTGCGCGGGCAATGATTTCAGTAATGCTGCGCGTGACGCCGGCCTTTTCGTCTTCCCATTTGCGGGTCTGCAAGCGCCCCTCCACATACACGAAACCTCCCCTGTATAGCCTGGAAGCCAGGCGTTCAGCGGTATCGCCAAACACGACAATGCGATGCCATTCGGTGCGTTCCACCCAGTTGTTGTTTTTATCAAAATATCCATCGTCAGTCGCCATGTTGAAATTCAATACCGCCGTGCCGTTGGTAGTGCTTTTAAGCTCCGGGTCCTGCCCGATGTGTCCAATTAAAGTTGCGCGATTTAAACTGGCCATTTTATTCCTCCGTACTAATATTCATTCATTGATTGCGCAAGGTTTTCAAAGCGTGTATATTGCTCTATAAAAGCCATACTTACAGTGCCCAAAGGCCCGCTTCGCTGTTTGCCGACAATGATTTCGGCCACACCGGTCGGGTCGTCCCCGTCCGCCTGTCGTAACGCAATTTCTTTTTCTTCCAAATATTTTTCTTCCCGATACACAAAAAGCACCACATCCGCATCCTGTTCGATGGATCCCGATCCCCGCAAATCGCTCATTCGCGGTCGATGATTAGAGCGCATTTCCACCGCGCGCGATAATTGTGACAAAATAATTACCGGCACGCCGACGTTTTTCGCCATTAATTTCAGCGTCCTTGAAATGTAGGTTAATTCAGCGTTTTCAGAGGGGAAACTTTTCCCGGGGTTTATCAGTTGCAGGTAGTCGATAATAATCAGGCCGATATTTTTTTCCGCTTTGATGCGACGTGCTTTCGCAACCATTTCCATGACCGTCAACTGCATGTTCTCTTCGATGTAAATATCGAATTTCCTGGCGGCGACCTTCATCACCCGGCGAAAATCTTCCTTGTTCAATTTCCCGTGTCGCGCCTCAATCGAATCTACCCGCGCTTCGGACAACAGGATCCGGTTTGATAATTGGATATCCGACATCTCAAGCGTGAAAAACGCCACCGGCACATGTTTCGAAACATGCTTGGCAATGTCCAGGGCCAGGGCCGTCTTTCCCATCGATGGCCGCCCGGCAAGCACGACCAGGTCGCCGGGGTTCAGGGACACCAATAATCGGTCCAAATCCGCAAACCCGGTTTGAATTGCTCCGCTTGCCTTTTCGCCGGAATGTAACCGGTCAAGATCTTCCAACACGCTTGTCACCAAATCGTTGTAGTGAATGAATTGTTTGCGCACATCCACCTCCGCCAGGTCAAAGATGTTTTGCTCGGCGTCCTGGAGCAAATCCACGGCGGGGACCGAATCATCAAACGCTTTTTGCAGTATATCGTTGGCGATATCGATCAACTTGCGTTTGGATGATTTATCCTTGATAATCCGCACATAGCTGGCGGCCTGCGCGGCCGTCGGCATGCTTTCCGCCAACCCGGTGATAAAATAGGCGCCGCCGATCTTGTCAAGTTCCTTGCTGCGTTTCAGAGCATCGATCAGGGTAATGACATTGATCATTTCACCGGCTTCATCAAGTTGCAAAATATGACGATAGACAATCGCGCATTGACGCATGTAGAAATCATCCGCCGTCAGGCGGTATTCAAGCGCAATATCCAACGCCTTGCGGTCGATAAGCATGGCGCCCAGCAGGTTTTTTTCAGCATCCTGGTTATGCGGATTGATTCGTGGTTCCGTCCTGCTCATTTCTTCTCCGGTATTCGTCGTTCTTCACACACAGCACAAAACGTAGTGATATGACTCAGCGCCCACACGCCCGGATCCTTTTCGCAACCCCTGGGGCAGACAAAATGCACTTTCTTCCGCGCCGGTGTTTCGGTATGCGGTTTGTAACGATTGATATAGCGCCCGTTGATTATTTTTTCCATGTTGCTGGGACGAATCAACCAATGGAAATCGGCCACAAACGGCGCCCGGTTGTCATTGCTTTGTACTTTGCCGGTTAAAAAATCCGATGCCGCCACCGATTGGAAATATTTTACCCACCAGTCCAAGTCGGGATGTTCACGCCATCGCCGGCGCAGGTTCTTTTGGCTGGTTTCCGAAATCGGTATTTGCACAACTTTCGGCAGGGAAGGGCAATGCGTGTGGTACAATTCAATCAATTTTTTACCCGGTGTGCGGGTGGGGGACGAAACTTTTGTTTCGCATAGTAACCCTTTAGGGTTACTTTTAATAGCAGATGCAGATGCAGAAAAACGCGCGCGCGAGGGCGTTATGTCGCCGTTATTTTCCTGTTTATTTTCCTGTTTCTGCCTTTTTTGGCGATATTTATCCTGTCTTAACCGGTTGTTTTCCTTTTCTTTCCATTCCCTGTGCATTCTACGACAAATCACCGTTATTTTTTCGTTATTTTCCGGTATATTTTTGTTACGCTCCGTTACAAGCCCTAAAACGTCACCTATTTTTTCATCCCGTATGTATTGCAAAATGCGGGCGGTATAATCCGTGTCAATGCGCAAAACACGGCTCCACTGGACCAGCGTTTTTACGCCTTTTCCGCGTTCCTCTTCCCACCATAATTTGTTTACGATCCGCAGCCAGGCGCCTTCAATATCCAATGGATGTTCTTCCATGTCGCGCAACCAATCGCTGGGATAAAATTGCATTGAGGGGGGTTTGGCCATCAATTCTTGCTCCGCTTGGTTTTGATTGTTTTCATGTATCACGATTACAGAAATGCAACTTGTCCATTAGTGTCAAAATTGACTTCCAGGGGCGGGTTTAAACGCCGTTTTATGGTTTGGTACTGTTCTCGGTCAAATATCCAGGTAAAGGGCACCGCCCACGCCTCAGACCAATCATAGTGCCGTATCTCTTCCCGGGTCATATCCAGGCGATAGATGGTCCTGGTGCGCGGTTTGCCGTCCCCGGCAATGTAGGTGTGCGATTTGCTTATAATCGGCACCTCGTGGCCGTTCTGATGGAAACGCGACCCCCGCAGATAACGAATCTGTCGCCCGGCATCACTGCCGCCGATGGACGGCGATTGAAAATGCTCAACGGGCGCGAATCCGCCGGAAATGATGTTATCGCGGGCATAAGGATTGCGACTGAGAAATATTTTGACATTATACAAACGCAGACGGCGCAACTCCCACAGTACCCGTTGTGTTGCTGTTAAATTTTCAGGTCTGTTTTTCACGTTTTTCATCCCTAAATAGTGATTATTCTCACGTTTCTACGCCGAAGCTCTCTGTTGCAATATTATCCGGGCCGTTTCGATGTCCATCGGGTGGGAGGTATGACACGGTTCGGGACAATACCATTCCGACGACTGCGGACGCGATTTACTGGCAATCGGCACCAGCGGTTTATGACATTTCCTGCATGTCGGTATTTGTGTTAGCGGCATGTTATTCTCCTTTGTTGTTGGCTGGATATTCCTGTACCTTTTGAAATTCGATTACCCACACCCGGGGATTCTTTTCCCATCCATACCCGCGCCCGGCATTGATGGAGTCCCAAAGTGCATGAAATTTGTTGATATAATCGTATGTGTTTGAACCTGGTTTGATGCACACAATCCCCTCCGCCTTGGAATCCATACCACTTATCTCCTGTATTCTTTCAACCCGGACCTTGGTAACCTCCAATATAATCCGCGAGGTACACCGGTACATGAAGCGAGGTGATCGCCACCTGGTAGGGGCCTCTCCCGGTTTCCAATGGTATTTTCCGTCCGCATCACACGTAATTCCGGCTTTCCTGGCATCATCCGAAGATTGGATCCATAACCTTGTAAACTGCTCCGGGTCGGGCACTTTCAGGAATTCTTTACGCACAAACCCGTCCGCCCGGTAATCGACACAGATTTCTCCGGTATCTTCGTTCCAGGCGCCGACACGCCATGTTTCTCTCACCCAAAGCCGGTCTCCGGGCACACCATAAGGGCATTTGATAATTCCGCGTGGGTCAGCATCGTGCGTTTTAAAGGGCGTGTTGGGAGGTCTAACCCAAATCGGCTGTGGTATGATCACCCGCCGCGTCTGTGTTTTGCGACCGGCCAGAATGGCCCTCACCATTTCGGCGTTGAAAGCTATCGGATGTTCGTTACTCCCCATCATACACCATCGAATCGTCGGCGATTAAATAAATTTTCTGCACTTCCAGCAAATGGTTTGGTTCCGGTACGAAAGTCTGCAAACCATAACGTTTATATAGATGGGAGAAAGTATTCCCTACGCCGAATTCAGTATGCTGTGTACCGACGATACTGAATACTTCGTCCCTCGCAAAGCGAAGTCGTTCGGCAACCAACTGTTTCATTTTCTTTCCCTTTCCGGTTAAAATATTTTCAAGGGCCAGGGCAGCCTCCGCCGAAACGTTTACATCAGCATGTTTTTTGTTTGTCGGCACTTTTGACCCTTGAATTCATTAATTTTTTCCCAATGAAATAGGCGATCTGCGGGACAATTGCGTTTCCGAGACCTCTAAGTCTGTCCACCCGATGGGGAACCCTATGAGCCACTCTACCCACGTTGGGTTCAGCCTCCCAGTAGTCACACTTGAGCCAACCGCATCTGGCAATCTGTCCCGTTTTGGAGATGTATCTCTCGTACAATCCCGCGCATTCGGAGTTGGAAATCTTTCTACAACATCGCTCAATCCCTGCTGTTTGCTGTTCGGCCCTCTCCGTTTGTAATCGTGTGCCATCGGTGTTGGCCAGAATTGTCTGTTTGTCGATTGACATTGATCCCACAGTTTGTTTTGCAATGACCCGCCCTCTCCATCGCCGGCATTGGGGGTACGCCACAATCCAGATTCTTTTTCTGAGGTGTGGTGCACCAACGTCTCTTGCTGATATAATCTGCCATTCCGCATCATACCCGATTTCGGCAAGGTCAGACAAGACTCGTCCAAGCCCTCGATGAATGAGCATTGGGACGTTTTCAATGACTGCGAATCTGGGTCGTAATAGCCCAATAATGCGGTGCATCTCTGCCCAAAGACCAGACCTGGGGCCATTAATCCCTGCTCCTTTCCCAGCGATTGAGATGTCCTGACAGGGGAATCCACCTGAGATAATGTCAACTGGTTCAAGTTCTTTTCCAACTTTCCTGATGTCTCTGTATCGTTTGGCATCAGGAAACCTCAGTTCCAATATTTTTTGGCAATATTCATCAATCTCCACCTGCCATTTCGTTTCGATCCCAGCCCACTCAAAGCCAAGATCAAAACCGCCGATTCCTGAAAATAAACTTCCATGCGTCATATTGCCTGAGTCTTGTCTTGAGGGCTATCAACAAATCTTTCATACTCACTTATCAACCGCTCCACTTTCAGAATGGGATGCGGACTATGCCCGCCGTTTTTAATCTTATTGCGAACCGTTCTCAATAAGGCAAGCGCCCTTTCCCGCACTTCCGGCGGCAGTAAGCCGATCATAAACTCATCGTTTTGGGGCGTAATAATCCTGCGGTCGTTTATCATTTTTTCTTGGGCTTGATTAAGGCTTGTTCTTCCACGGTCTCAAAGAAGTTTTGGAAACCTTCGATAGTAATATCTTTAACAGGTGTATCTCCGAAGGTCTCTTTTTTCAGCCGGTCGTATATTTTCCGGTCATAACGCACGCTGCGTTTGCTTGTTAACCACGCGATCAATTGTTTGCGGTTCAGTTTGTAGATGTCGGCTTTGCTTTTTATTACGGGCGCCGATTGTTGTTTGACCGGCGTTCCCCGCGTTACCTTTTTATCACTTTGTTGTGGTTTCGCGGCCGGTCGTTTGTTTTTGGGTTTAATTGGCGGCGGAGAGCCATAATCAGGATCTTTGGTTTCATCGTCGGTGGGTATCATAAACGCTTGTAACAGGGCCGCTTTATGCGCATAGCTTTGCGCTTTCCCGGAGGCTTTGTCGCCCGAATCCATAGCCTCTCCCTTCACAGTAGCATGTACATAGCTTCCGTCTTCGGCAAAAAATGTGTATTTAACGATTATTTCCTGGGAAAACAGAGTATATCCTTTAGCGGTTTTTCGTTCTTCCCTATGTTCGCTTATAATTTCCGGCAAGGTAAATACCCGGTGTTTTGCCAATAAGTCGTGTAATTCATTGTATACATCATCAATGCTACGAAATTTGAATCCCTGTTCTCTATTGGTCCGGGCTTTCCTGATCGGATCTATTGCGGACATGATGTCCGGTATTTTCTGATAAATCAATCCTGTTTTTTCGTCTGCCATCATGCTACTCCTTTACTTTGCCGCCGAATTCGGCTTCGCATATCGCGGCATAGCCGCAGAAACGCTTGCTGCATAGAAAATTGCCCCGGTTGGGTATGAATACCTTACTCTCAATACCGTGCGTTACCATGTCGATCAATGATAAAACATATTTACGGTGGTAATCCCGTGGTGTCCATTGCACCTGGATATTGTCGGGATCCTTTTTAATGACGGCGTAGTCCAATTCCAGGTATTCCGGTCGTTCGCCGAATTTTTGTTCATAACCGATTTCGTAAAGCGACATCTGGACAATATGATCGTTTGATTTCGGTAGGTAAACCCCTGTTTCCTTGTCCTTGGAAGGCGACTTGGTCGTGGTTTTGTTATCGATAATGCCGCTGTCTGCGGTAATCACATCGGAATACTGGATAATATCATACGGATGTTCCGGGCGTGAAAATGAAAGTTTTTCCTGCACTCCGGCCGGTTGGATTGCTGGCGCCCGGGTTTTGCGCCAATGGTCCACCAGTAAAATTCCCTGCTCCCGTTTCTCTTCCGGCTTGTCGTCCTCTTCGATCTGGTAACGGTCCTTATTCCCGTCCCATTCGGTGACGAAACAATCTTTCAGATCGTCCACCGGCAGGTCCTCAAAGGTTTCCATCTTTTGCCGGAAATTCGTATTTGACACCTCGTCAAAGCAATTGCCGAATAACAATGAAATCCCGGGCCGTATTTTTATTCCTTCCACATACCGAAACATCCACTGGGCAGAGCAGCGCATATACATGTTCAACTGGTTGGGGGATAAGTGTTGTTTTGCTGAGTATGGTTCTATTTTTCCCATCTTATTATCCATTTATGCACCTTGCGCAGGTAATCCATCGCTCCCCATGCGCGATTGCCGATTTTTAAGCCCTTTTTGATGGTAAGCGTCCGGTTTGAGCGTTTGAATTCGACCCCAACCGCCGATACCCGTTGCAGCGCGTGCTCTTCGTTCTTGTATTTCATACCGTTTTCACCGATGTAATTTTCGGTTTATCCGATCCGACCACATCCAGAAAACCCCGTTTCAGATCGTGTTCAATTTTTTTCATGTTCGCCAGGGCCGATTGCAAACATATATTCCAACCGTAGCACATCCGGCAGTTATTGTCTTCCATAACAAACAAATAGCTCTTATCCGGCTGTTTGCATTCCAGCGGCTCAATAAGTTCCTGCATCAGTCTTTCCCCCTGTGATTTCCATGACGATAAAACCAGCGCTTATGCGGCAAAACCGGGAAATCCTCCGGCAAGCGGATGTCCTTTACCTTTTTGCCGGTCCAATCCACAAACCGCGGACTGTGACAAAGCGCCCGCACCTGTTGGCGGCATTCGATCAATTGCGCCCGGCGTCCCATCAAGCGATGGTATTTCCGCATTTTCCCGGCTTCTTTAAAGGTCTGCGCTTCGGCATACAGCCGATCAATCTCCGCTTTCCAGCGATGTTTGAGTTGAATCAGGTAACGCCGAACCATAAACCATTTGTTCACTCCGCGCATTAATAAAACCGTCTTTACATAATGCGAAGGCACCATCCCGGCCAGGTCTTGCACGACAAGGTCAGGATGGTTTTGCCGCATATTGTTGATTTCCTTCATTGCAGAAGATTCCTGTGTTTCAAATAAGATTTTACCCGCGTTGAGGTAACCGGCAAATCCACCTCAACGATTTTGCAATATTGTTGATGTCCCACCTTGGTCTTGATAAACTCCGCCTCCGGGCGAGTGGGATAAACGCCCAACAGGTGAGTCTCCTGCAAATGGCGCAAGTGGCGAATTAAGGCAAAACTCAAAGCGGTTCGCTCCCTTCCGGGGCGTCGTGGTTTACCGAATTGGCAAACATAACCGCCAGCCAAAAATGCTTGCAGAGCGACACGCTCCCGTGAAATTGATAATCCGCGCAGGTGCATGACAGCTTTTCCAAGTCCACCCGGTAGGTTTCCTTGCGCTGAATAATGACTGCGTTTTTACCGTGCATGTGCATGTGTTGAGCGTAATTGGTATAGGAATCCAATGCCTTATTCATCCGTTTGCGCGTGGCTTTCAGGTCAATCATTTTTTATCACTATCCCTTTGTGGTGATTAATGTCCATATACATCCCGATGATTTGCCGGAAACTTTCTCCTGAAATCCGGTGGGAAAACTTATTGACGGCGCGCGGCTCCAACCCCGGCACACCCAACTCTCTGCTGAAGATCATGTAATCGCCGTTGGCGAATTTGTATAAACCGATCCGCCGGTTCCATAATTTCACTGTTTTGCGGTCAATGACCTCATCATCCCACCTGGCAATTTGTTCACAACGCCTACAGTAGTCGATAGCCTCACCCTCAAACCGGGATTTCGCGTAGCGCAGTGTGCGGGACCTGATGCCGCAAACAGACCTGTTTTTGATGTTGTCATAAAGATGGGTTTTCATATTGTTGCTTTCTGTTGATGCGCTTTTTATCAATGGTTTTCTTGCCACTGATGGCACGCTTTCACTTATTGGTTTTCTTCGAGATCGTGGCACGCTTTCGACTTATGGGTTTCAAGATAAGCACGGCACGCTCTCCTTACTTGGGTTGATTAATAGAAATGGCGCGCTCGGGAGTTGTGGGTTTCTGGCGCGTGATGGCACGCTTTTCTTTGGTGGTTTTCTTTTTTCCATTGGCATACTTATTATTTCTGGTTTTCTTCATAATACCGGCACGCTCGCGCGTCATGGTTTTCTTTCTTCTTCTGGCACGCTTAATTTTCCTGTGTTTATCAGATTTCATGGCACACTTTGCTCTCATGGTTGTCTATTTTCAAATGGCACGCTTCCATTTTTTGGTTTCCTAAAAGAATATGGCACGCTTGTGACTAATGGTTTTCTTATGAACAATGGCGCGCTCCACATTCTTGGTTTCCTTCTTTATCATGACTAAACCGCGACCGCGTGTTTATGCCCAAGTTTTGCCTCGTGATAAGATTTGTTCACCGGCAAACCTTCTATTTTCCGCCACGCCAGGTACAGATCCAGTAAAAACATTTTCACCATATAGCGAATCGCCATATTGTGCCTGTGTACCTTGGTTTTGTCCTTGTGTTGCGGGTGGCATTCCAGGCGGTTCTTATAGTCGTAGTAGATTTTGGCATAATCACCACCAGCCCGCAGGAACGACGATCCGACCACACCGATTAGCTTGGTTTTCAGAATCGGGTTGAAACTGATACCTTTTTTGGTTTTCGTTTCTCCGTTTTTATCGGTGTATTCCACCTCAACCAAATGTTCCGCTTTGCGCGACCGTCCGCGACCGTCCGAAGCGACATCCAGTCCGGCATATTTCCACAAAGACGAAGGATAACGCGCGCGGGAAATATCGATTTCGGAAATGATCACTCCCGCCATCGCCGGCCCGATGCCTTTGATCCCCTGTAAATACAGGGTGTAAACCGGTTGTTCTTTTAATACTCGTTCCAGATTCCTGAAGTGCTGTTTTTCACGCTTTTCCAGATCAAAATATTGCGCTATCAGCGCCAGTTCGGTCATGGTTGAAATCAAACCGTTGCCGTTGAAATTGATCTGTCTTGGAAACTGCGCCATACCATCGGTAATCCGTATGTATTGTTCCTTCAGGTTTTTCAGTATTCGTTGGGCATCAGCGTTGCTTAACTCCTCTTCTTTTTGTCCGGGCATTATGCCCAGCTTAGAGCGAAAGTTGGCCACAATTCTGCCGCCGGTCTGGATGCGTAACTGTTGAATATCATACGCTCCACGCACTAATGCTCTCAGGTTTTGGTCTCTCATTATGTTACTCCTTATTAGAAGCCTTGTGATTAATCCATTCCCGCCTACCAAGCAACACGATCAGTAACAAGCCCAGGTAAATCACGACCTGGTTGCGCAGGATGGTCTGGAGGAAATCGGATAATAAGTCTTGCATCATGGTATTGATATCCTATAGGATTGGGAAAAAATCAGCGCAGGTACAGTGCTATTCCATCGGAGATTGATTGGGAGGGGGTATAAGATAGAGTACCTGCGCTGAGGTGTGTGGTTCGTAAACGGGGTAAATATTGTGCGAATTGCACGAATAAGTTTTATAGTCATATTGACTCCACGCTTTCTACGTTTCAGGGCATAAAAAATGCCCCAGATTTTGTAGGGAAGCGTGGCTCCCCCCGCACCCTCACGGGTACAGGAATCTGGGGCAATAGCCAGAAACAAAAAACCCGCTTTAGGTGCGGGGATCACCCCACGCTTTCTACACCGCAAGTTTACGCACCTTTTCGGGTTTTTACAAGTGGATTTCATTTTGTAATAACTTCAAATTCAAAAGTCGCCGGAACGACCATTATTTTTACTGTGGGTGGAATATGTCCACATAGACAACTCTCTATGCGGTTTCCTATATCTTGCATTTCGCTTTTGGTATAATAAACGATGCCACCGGGGTGTTTTCCCAGTCTGATTACCAATACATCATTATCTTTGAGCTCAAGTTTCCCCACCTCAAAGATAAGCGATTGTTCTTCAACAGTTGTTTTGGGTTCTTTTTCGGTTTTTTCGGTCATGTTATATTTCTTTTTTGTGGTGGATTTCATTGTTTGGCTCTCATTGATATATTGCAGTGTCCCGGCAGCGTGTCTGGATAAAGCCGTTGACTGCTGTTTTTCCCGCCCGGGACACCGCTAAGGATATGATTTTTCGTACCCGGCTTGTGCCATCGCAACTGCGACGCGCCGATTACAAACCAGGTGATTGTTTGGGCAATAATGATATAGGCCCAAGTTTGGTAAAAACGGAATCCGTTATGCAACAGGCAATAACTAAGCACATATAATGCCGCCGGGACCACAATGCTTACCAGCAATCCGCGATCATGAATAATAGCATTATGAAACCCCCAATGCAGGATATATGCCGTGCCGATGATCGCAATCAGGAGGTTGCACACCAACCCAAGGCTTAAAACATCATTGTAACTACCCTCGAGACGAAGGATTCGCAATCCGATACCCAGCGATGTGGTAAGCAAAAAAATGATTGTTTTTTTATCAAGATCGATATTGATCCTGAGATAATTCTTAATGATAAAAATGAGTAAACCGGCCGTAATGATTGTGCCGATCACCTCAAACCATAACAAAGACAGGGAGCGGCTATACTCCCAGAGCATAGCCGACCCTAATCTCTGCAAGAAAGAACCAACAAGGAGAATAACCAGATAAAAACAGAAATTCCGTCTACCGATCACATAATATATCGGTATGCACAAGAGAATAATGAGTAAGAATATGGAATTGAGATTGTTCATATTTCTTCTTTAGCGTCCGGGCAATAAGGCGGGCATACCGGAAACAGTTCCAGGAATGATCCGTCGGGGTTACGCAGGGCGAATATGATGTCGTTAGTGCGTTGGTCGTACTTGATCCATACATACAGGGCGTCAAAGCCGTTTTCTTTCCAATTGTCCAGGTTATAGTAGACGGCCTTTTCCGGCAAAGCGTATTGTTTGATGATCTGTCCTTCCTGCACGGTCATGAAATCCTGTGCCCAGTCATTGTCCATGAATGTCGCATCCGGGATTTTCGTTGGTGTCGGATCCGTGGTGGCTCCTAATAGCACCAACATGAAGGCCAGTACAAGTATCAGCGCCAGGCCGATGAATCGTTTATTGTTCATGTGATCTCCTTTCGTTATGATTACAGAGTGAATAAACAAATTCAAGCAAGTCGCGCGAAAGGTCCATTGCCGTTGTAATCAAAGCGTCTTTTTCGGCGGCGGTAATAGTTGTCCCTCCGGGAGAGTCGGGCGACATAGCGGCGCGAATTTCTGCGCCAACACTGCCTAACCGTTCCAATACCGCCGACATGCCGCATACGACAGACTCCTCGGAAAGATGTGTTTTGCCCACGTCAATGACTATTTTGTGGAAGTGATAAGCGATATAATCCAGGGGGATCGTCGATCCCGTTACCTCCATACATTCAATCAGTCGTGACCAATCCAACTTATTGGGCGAATATTCATGAAACTCATTGGCCAGCGTTTTAACGGGGATATCCAGTTCGGTTGCCAGCCGGCGCATTCCCTGTTTTCTGGCCCAGTCGTTCAATTTTGATTTCAAATACAAAAGCGGATCACGCATTTTTAACCTTTTTCTTAGGTTTATTTGACAAATTGCCTAATTTTTTGCATTTAAGATTGTTCTGTAGTAAAATAGCCTTGTGAATAGCGGACAATATCTCATCGGTAAAGAAAGGCTTCGGAGTTTTGGTGGTGTCGATTGAAACAGTCAAGATATGACCCTTGCGGAAATGGAGGGGCGGGCGCCCGAGTCTGACTTTGAATAGCGCACACTTTTATTATGAATGACAATGGGGAAGCCCGCCCAGATTTTTTGACGAAATGTAGTGAAAAGTGTCCATAAGTCAAGACAAATGTACAATAATATAGACAGGAGTGCAAATGATTTTTGATTATCAAATCGGTAAATTGTTAAAAACATACCGAAGAGATGTTTTGGGATTAAAAAACGCAAAGGAATTTGCACGTATCGCAGGGGTATCGGAGACAACCATAAAAAACTGGGAGGTGAAAAAAGAAATTCTTGATCCAAGGGGCCGTAATTTGCCCAAATGGTTATTTTTCGATGAAGATATTGAGTGTTATTTTAAACGCCGCATGCAAGAGGTTGGGCTTAAATCCTTTATTGAAGACACACCAAATACTGAAGACACGTCAATCCCTGGAGATTACATACGAGAACCAAACAGGAGTGAATCCATGTCATATAGAGACACAGTAGAAAAAAACGAAAAAGAATGGATCTGGGGCGATCATGGCCGTTATTATCGAATTCTTTATACTGATTCTGGAAAAATATTCCAGGAAAAAGTATATGACAAAGAGGGGTATCCTTTTTGGCAAACGGTGGGGGAGGGCACAAGCCCTCTACCCCGGGTGAAAAAGGGAAGAGAAACCGACAAATGAGATGGTTTTTGTTACCAATTGCATTGCTCGTGATATCATGCCTTGACAAAACAACAGAGCCGGAGGATGAAAATCATTATTACGTGCATGCCGTCGTTGATACAACGGCGGTGTTTTATGGATACGATTTATCCTGTAGTGGTAGTGATTGTTATGGATACGTTTTGAAGCGGATTACTTATGACAATTATGAATTATATGACAATTCGCATGGCGATATATTAAGCGTTCTGGTAAAGTTCAGATTATTACTGCTTGATCGAAGGTGGCCACCCTGGGAAAGTAATTACGATTCGCTGGGAATCAATTATTACCAACGCCTGGACCTTGAGACCTCCGGCGGAATTCGGTTTTTTTATGACAGTACCTATGCTCCGCTCAAGGGGTATGAAAACGAAATTGAGGATTACTATTGGAGATCTTATGCGCCTAATGACAGTTTACTGTATTTTAAATCGTCAGACTGTTTTTACGGCAAATTGTTATTTCATGCAATGCGCACCGAAATTCAAACTACCGTTCCGATGATCCAAAGCTGGGAAGACACAATCGCCCTGCCATACAATTATGAATTTGAAATGTGGGTTAATCTGGATGGCAGCCGGGACTTTTCATGGACCCTTGACAAGTGAAAGCTGACCGTTTGCTTGATGCCCCTGCGGGTTCCAGTCAGATACAATGCCAAACTGTTTCATCGTAATCCGTGTTTCCACCGCCGACAAAGGCGAAAGTTATTCACTTACCAGCCAACGCAAAGACCTTCCGCAACTTGCCCGCGCGCATAATCTGACATTTACCGGAAACGACATCTATGATTTTGGCGTGGCTTCAACCTCCAAAGCCAAAGACATGGCCCTGTGGGGTGAAATTATCGAAGCAATCGAAACGGGCCGTTACGACAACGGTTACATGATAGCCCGCGAAGTTGATCGCTCCCACCGTGATTTCGGTTTCGGGCTGACATTGATCTCCATATTGTATAAACACCGTATAAACATTCTGACCCCCACCCGTGAATATCACGCCCGCCGACTTGGCAGCATCATCGAAGAAATTGTCGGTTTCTTCAGCGCCGAAGATGAAAAGCGCAAACGCAACACGGAGCGACTCCGCGCCCTGCGCGAAGCCAAAGACTCCGGCATTTACCTGTCCGCCGCCGCCATCCCGCCCTTCGGATACCGGTGGGACCGCAATACGAAGTCGCTCCAACCCAACGAAAAAGCCGTAATCATCCGGGACCTGCTTTCCCAAACCCACATGTCAGACAAAGAGTTGACCCGCTATGCCAGGAATTGTGGTTATACCGGACCAAAAGATAAATTGTTAACATTAACGTCAATTAAACGTATTCGCCGCCGCCTATCCTATGCCGGGTTGATGTATAATAGTAAAGGAGAAATAATAACCGCCAAAAACATCGACCCCATTATCTCCCCGAAAGAGTTTCATGCCCTGCAAAACAAGATCCGTCAACGAAAATCCCGTCAATTAGCCCCACGCGCCAAACACCTCCTGACCGGATTGCTGAAATGCGGCTATTGCGGTCGCTCCATGAGCGTCGAAAAAACAACCGGCAAGCGGAAACGCAAAACCCCCTGGTACGGCTACTGCTGTAACGGCAAACAAGACCTGGCATGCACACAATCAAAGAGAATTACCGCCCGATTTATTGAGCGCATCGTTGAGCAGTCAATTATCGACAACTTCGGCAATGCCACCACCGCGAAAATGCACCTTGATATGCACCGCAAACAATACGAAGACACGGGCAAGATTATTCAGTTATACCGAAATGAATTATCCGAATTGCAAAAACAAGCGCGTAACATCGCCCAGGCAATCGCAAATGGTGTACCCCTGGTATCCGTAAAAGAGAAAGCCGAAGAGATTCACAGGCTGATCCGCATTAAAGAAAATCACATAACCCGCATGGAAACACAAGGCAAAGCCAAAACCCCATCACTCGACACCATCATCACCTATCTGAAAGCGTTTGATAACTGGTCCTTCCAACACAAACGTGAGTACCTGCATTCCGAATGGGGCATACAATACATAACCTATTGGAACGACCATATCGAAATTAAGTTTTGGCTATCCCCGGAGATTGACACCCGGCCCATTGTAAGACGCGCCAACCTGCTCCCCCCCGAAACAACGGTTCTATCCGTTGACCTCCAAAGATGCAGTGTGGCTGTACCCCCAACAGGATTCGAACCTGTGACCTTTGGAACCGGAATCCAACGCTCTATCCAACTGAGCTATGGGGGCTCTTTGTATATTGAGAAAACACCGGCCATGAAGTTAATATCAAACCATGAAACGGAAAAAAAGAAATCTATCTTGTGACTACAATGGATTGCTCCGAAAAGAAAGTGCCGATCCCACCCAACAAACCCCGGGCGTTCATCACCCCGCCCCTTATATTATAGAATATCGACCCAAAGAGCCAAAGATCCTCCGGCGTCTATTTGGTGAAAACAAATGGCTTAAATGGAATTCATACGCCAAAAGACGCGATATGCTCAAAAACCTATTGTCACTCACAAAAAAATATACTCTGTATGAATTCAGGATAAGTCCAACCAGTAGACACAAATCAAACTAATAAGAAATTCTGTATGTATAACATCCCGGGAAACGGGATTTTCTGCATACTGTTAACTTAGTTAATATCTTTTAATCCCATCGAATTCGAGGGGGTTAAAAATGCTAATAAACAAATCCAATAATTGTTAAAAATGATGATTTTCAGAAACCAATTGGAGCGCCCACCTTTGGACTATAACAAATGACTTTGCCACTAAACTCAGTAGGGGCAATTGGACTCGAACCAATAACCTTCGGCATATCAGACCGACACACTACCAATTGCACCATTTCTCTGAGCCCCCACGAGGAATCGAACCCCGATCAATGGATTACAAATCCACCGCTCTTCCAACTGAGCTATAGGGGCGTCGCGGGAGAGGGATTCGAACCCCCGTCTTACGGCGTATGAAGCCGCGCTGGAACCACTCCAGTCATCCCGCAAAATTTGGGCGGTCAAATACTATTCGTTAATACAAATCAAAACGCCTTGTGCGTTGTGACCGCCCACGACCGTACAAATGAGACTCATTCTCATAATGCGATCCGCCACAAAATTACACCCGACAACCTGTGAATTCTAATAGCAAAAAGCATTAAGAGGGAATTGACACTCCCTGTCTGGCCGTGCCTTATGAATCACCAACCAATTATTAAAATCTATTCTGAAAATTGATGCCAGACACTCATATTGACCACCTGCCCCCCATATCGCCAAATAGCCCTAAAATCTGTAAACCTACCCCATATATGTCAGAACTCCTAATATAGCGCAATCTGTGGACTGTCAATAGAATGTAGTATTCTATTTTCCGCTGGGGAGCACCCAGATCGGCATATAGGTAATTTTCGCCACCCCGAACATGAAAAATTTAAAACGCATTATTGAGAATCAGTCTCAATAAGGAATGCCTGCCAGCTATGTCTTATTGAGATTCATTCTCATTTAGCAATCCGGCAATAAAAAAGCCCGGTTTAATTCAACCGGGCTTTCTCACGCCGTGGTTGGCGGTCTACTGTGTGTATTGTGCTTGGTATCGTTGGCCGATTGCCTTCAACCGCCGCGATACCGTCTTACGGTTCAGGTGGTACGTGTCGGCTATCTGTCGCATGGTCAACTGATGCAGGATGCCAGCTACGATTCGTCTGTCTGTTTCGTCCTGTATAATTTTTTCGATTCGCCATAGTGTTTCGCCTGTGTCGCAATCCGTATCGGCCAGGATTGCGAGCAACGTCATTTCCGATCCATCATGCGTGGGTGCGTCGATAGAGTCCCATTGTATCGCCTGGTATCCGGTGGGCTCGGGTGTACTCATCAGCTCCGCCCATAGTGTCGATTTGGTATCCTGATCCAGGTCTGGGTCCTGTCTGATTTCGTCGATCCTGGCAATTTTCGCGCTGTGCCATTTCGCCCATTTTTCCGCGTTCCACCTTTTGGCGTTCTCGGTGCATTTCAGCCACGTATGAAACGCCCGGGTTTTTGCAATCTGCCGGGCGTGGCTTAGGGCGGTGCCGTTTTCCCGCGCCAGCCAAAATGCGAGGTACGCTTCGCGTTCAATGTCTTCGGCCCATTGGTCGGAGTACTTCTGCGCCCACCGTCGGAATAATCCTATTGAGCGGTAGTGATCAGCCTCCGCAATTGGGTCGCCGAATACATCCTGTATCCTGTCGGTTGCCTGCCACAGGTCCCAATCATTGGCGGTTTGGGTTTGGCCGGTTGCGTCGGTGTAGGTATCGCGCGCAGTAATCTGATTATGTAAGTCGGTTACGTGTTGCGCGTCTATTGAGGTTGTGTGTATATTACTCAT
Source organism: Fidelibacterota bacterium (assembly GCA_027021785.1). GTDB lineage: Bacteria > Fidelibacterota > Marinisomatia > Marinisomatales > JAADGP01 > JAADGP01. The sequence continues at coordinate 24,288 of JALUTR010000058.1, forward strand.
GTCCTGATCTCCTATGTTAGGTTGGGATTTATTGGCCGCGTTATGTTAGGGTTTCGCGGCCAATTTTATTTTTGCCGTCTCACTTGTCAAATAACGACTCTAATATACTAATATTATTGATTTTGTCAAGTTTTTTAGTTGCTTTTCTTAATTTTTCATCCGCGTAAATCCCGTAATATTTGGGTTTAGAGGGGCAGTAAAATAATTTTAACTTTTTTTATTCTGTTTTCTCTGTTTCATGTTTCGGTATGTGATCCAAAATTTTTTCATTTTCAATGTCCCATTTTCCGATTTCTTACCCTATATATAGCGGAGAGAGACACAATATTTTTTGACATCATTACTCATTGAACGGCCCGAACAGCCTTAACCCGGAACTGGCAACCGGGCGGGCACTAAGAGCCGCCATGAACAGGCCGCGCGGCCCCCTCCTGAACTGGCGGAACAAAAATTTGAACTACGGAGCTCCCCGCAACCGCCCGGAGCAATCACGAACTACAGCACCCGTAAGACGGTGAACGGGTAACAAAACAGCCGCGAAGGGATGAACAAAAATCAAAACGGACTTCGCCCCTGAGATTGGAAGTCCGGGGATACCGGAACAGCCGGGGAAATACCCCTAACCGGCGAACTGTAAGAATCGGTAGGTCTCGCTCCGCTCTTGCTTTCACAGAATCGGGAACACAACCCATACCGGAATAAATCCAACCCGGAACGGTATGGGCCAAGAACAATCCGGGTAATGGGTTCCGTTGGTATGAACAGAATCTCCACCCGTCATAATCCGGGAATATGCACCCGGTACGTTTCGGCTTTTTGTCAATCGCTTTTTACAGTCGTGAACATGAACGGCGTAAAGGCATATTTCCACCCGGACGGAATCCGCCCTTTCCGGCAGATTTTCTCCGTGGAACTGTGGGGCGGTTGACAAAGTGCGAACTATTCTGATTATTCTTTACTTGGTGTACACGATTTGAGAAAGCATTGGCACGGGTGCCCGGGAAATCCGCCGGGCAGGTTGGGAAGTACCAACCATTTTCCCGAAGGCATAAAACGGTTGAAATAGGACAGATTAAATTCTGTCCTGTTTTATTTTATTTTCCTGTTTTGTCAGTGATGAACAGAACAGGAACTAATGTAGGAACAAACCCGATGAACATGAACCAAAGATATGCCGGAAAAACGCCAGCCCTGCTCATTGTCCCGAATACAGGAACAAAGCAGGGCTGGGTGAACCGGCTGCACAATAAATTCGAGTACGCGGACTCATATATCTTTCGTGTGCTTACTCCCAATGCGGAACTGGAACGGCAAATTTCCACACTTCCGGCACGATTCCGAAATATTTTTGTCCTGAATAACCCCTTGCCTGATTACTCCTCAGTGATACGCGCCGCGAGTGAAAAAGGTCTGAACATCGTCGGCATACACCTTTTTCGCAAGCGGCGGCGCGTGTCCCTTCACCCGCATGAACTACACAAATGGAACAATATCATTGCCAATCATTTGGCGAACTCATGATAAAATACATGGGCGAAATATTACAGGTGCTTTCTGTGTTGGGGTATATTGCGCTCCTGTTATATAGCATTCTCTTTATATGAGATAGTCTCAAAATTTTACCAACTATTTCAACCAGTTGTCAAATCCAAATAGAAAGCAAAACAATGAATCGTATTACAATCTATGAAAACAGACCGGGCGGAATCCGAATCGATGGTTTCGTAACCAATGACGAACTAACAAAATTAGAGGAACTGTCAACCGCCGGGGGATTCTTGCGGTTTTCCATTGATGTTTGGGAAACCTGCGCCAAAAAATCCAACTACACGGCGCTCGTTAAAACAATTAAGCGCGACATTTTCAACGGTTCTTTGTCGCAAGTATAGCATATAATTCCGACAATATGTAGGAGAAAAAACCGTGAATCTCTCAGAACAACGATTCTCTCAATATAAAGTTGTATTTTACACAGTTGATGGAAAACCAACAATGCTTCCGGTCTATACATACAGCACAAAGAACACAATCTACGACGTGTTGGTGGTGAACGACCGACCAATGGTGCGAATCAACGGTGGGGACTGGTCCAAGCATCCCGACGACTGGACACCAATTCATTATGCAATTTGTAACCATTTTCAACTTACAAAACCGGAGTAAAACATGTCGCAAGAAATCAACGAACGTGGGAACATTGTTGAACGGAGTTTCTTAGATGCCGACCGTTACTTGTTTGATTTTCGGCTATGTTCCCCTCAAAAGGGATGGAAACAATACGACACAAATCAGGACGCTTGGTATTTCGGCGTTTGGGTACATCCTGAACGGCGGGAAATTCTAACCTATGCCGAAGGGGATGTAATTTCGATCAAATGCCCAACAATACAATCCTTTCAGGCAGAACTCAATGTTATGGCGGAATTTTACGGGGACCCGCCACCGGCCTTTACCGTAATCCGACCGGATGGAAAACGAACCAGATTTTATGATAAAAGGCCAACCGCACATTAAGACATAGAACAAGAAATTGAGGAGGGTAAAACCATGACTGAACAACAATTTATAGCAAAAGTCGAAGACCTAACTAATGAAGTTGTAAAACTAATCGAAGACAGAGCCAAGAAAATACTTTTGTCCGGCGCCATTGATCTTCCGGCGTGGGAAAATAATTACGCCTTGCCGAAGTGTTTTATTTCTGCTATGGGCGGCGAAATTAAGTCGCAATTCTCACCACGCACCGAAGATTTAAAAAGAGAAGTTGAAAACATCGAATTGTTTTTATAATCACGAAAAGGAAGGGCAAATAGCGAACAGCGGGATTATGGTGTCCATTATACCCTTATGAAAACATTCTGCACCAAAGCACGACAGGTCGTAGGCAACGGTATTAATTATCCTTGTTATGAACAACCTGCGTTGATGGTAACGAATACGCATGAGTAAACAGTGTCCAACCGGATGGAAAGCACCGAAGAGAATGACAATGATTGAACTAACAACCCTAACAATCGGTACGCTCCTCATGGCGGGCGCGCTTTATTTTCTGCTGATTAAAGATGGAAAACGTACTCTAAGCAAAAACATTAACTCCAAGAGGCAACCATGAGTAAGAACACCACAGCGTCTGAACGTATCTATAACGCTTGGTCATTGGTAAAATCATCGGCAAGAACATTGTCGCAATATGGTGGTGATTTGTCTTTCGCTCATATCCCTTACTACAATTTAATGGCGGGCCTTAAGCACCTGTTTAATATAGATGAGGGGTTATTACACCAAGCAATCTACGAGTTTAATTTATCCAACTTAGTTGGCGTTGAATACCAAGCTCAATAAAAATGAACAAGAAAAAAGTTTGTGTCACCGGGGTATTTTGCGAACAATTTACCATACAGGAAAACGGTTTTTGTCAATGGATAAAAAAACATAGCGGTTTTGAAAAATGGTGCGATAGGGGGGAATATACCTATAGACACTTCAAAAATCAAAAAATGAAATTAACTCATATTGGTTCCCACAAACGCCGGGAAAAGATGGTCCCGGAAACGCGGGGTCAAGCCGTTCTATCCGCCCTGAACGCATACCGCCGGGAATCCTGGCTGGTGCGGGTGATCGATACCGTTAGAAAATTCTTCAAACTCTTTTACTAATAGGTGAAACTATGGACGTAATTGACATTATCACATATCGCGGGTATAAAATTCAAATTGTATCCGACTATGATAACGCAGAAAACCCAAGGGAATGGGACAATCTCGGAACCATGCTTTGTGTTCATAGCCGTTACAGCCTCGGGGACGAGCATTTTTATTCAAGCCAAGAACTATGGGAACACATTGCATGGGAACATAATATTTTTGATGTCGATGGTAATTATGAAACAGACAGAGAGCGTATTGAAAAATGGCTGTTTGCTAATTGCATTGTCCTGCCGCTTTACATCTATGATCATGGCGGAGTTACTATGCGAACAGTTCCCTTCTCATGTCCTTGGGATAGTGGACAAGTGGGGTTTATCTATATCACTAAAGAACAGGCATGTAAAGAATTTGGATGGAAAAGAATCTCCGCTAAGAGAAAACAGCAAATCATAGATTATCTGCGAGCAGAGGTTGACACTTATGACAGCTACCTTAAAGGTGAGGTTTATGGATTTGTTATTGAGGAAATAGACGAGAGTTGTTGGAACTTCTTCGGTCACTATGAAAATAGCGGTTTAATAGATCATGCAAAAGATATTATTAAATGTGCTATTCAGGAACATAGACAACCGCTTTCTATATCGTCTTGTTAACCTTAATAAAACGACAACCACTTTGTTGGCGTCAACAAAACGGGTTGAATAGAAAATTTGGAGGAAAAGATGAAACAGTCCAATCGTTATTATGTCAAAGACCCTGTGTCCGGCTGTATCTATGCAACCGACGGGGAAATGATGTCGGAAGATCTCTATTATGAGGATGTTACCGATGAACAGCTCAATGAACATGAACTAATACAACCACTAAACCCTGAATATGTGTTGCTTGAGAATCGGTATGACCCTAAAAGTTCGGCCTTCATCCCTCAAACGCAAGCTGATGTGAACGAATGGTTGAAAAGAAAAATCCCAACCGATGTATGGGATAAATATATTCACCTGTCATACGAAGAAATGCTGGAAGAACCGGAACTGGAACCATATACCGATTATCTCAAAAAAGCCATTGACTGGTGGTATAAAGAGGAGTAAACAATATTTTTGTTAATGCCGAGGAAACAATGAACACAGGCACAACCAAACAGAGCGGTAATATGTATATTGTAGCGTTCAAAAGAAAATCAGAAACGGAGAAGGAGACAAGAAATGGGACGAATAACAGAAAAGACGTATGTAAGAAGCCCTCACTTCCCCCATATCAGATTGAAGTGCTATATCTGCAAAAAAACACTACGCAAAAATGCTGTACCGTACCCTGGTAGAACATGGGGCGACTGGTCTCATCATTCTCAAGGAAAAGCATATCATATAGGACGGTGGCAGAGGCCGTTAATATGCCCTCATTGCGCAGAGGAAAAAGACCATATCAGAGGAGATTAACCAGTGAAAAGAATATACAGATGTGAAACTTGCAACAAACGTGTTCGGTTTTGGTCTCCCCGAACATACGTGGGGGAGAACGGGGGAATCTATTGCGAACATCATTGGCCGAAAGAACCAGTTAAGAAAGGAAAATAACCATGACCAAACGACAAGTAATTCAAGAGGTGTATGATGTATGTAATTCATTTACTCCTTATAGCGTAATCACGGTATGGAAAGAGGGGAGAGTATGGAAAACAGATGCAGGATATTCTCTGAATGACGTATATATCAAGAGAGATAAAATTGGTGCTCCTGAATGTAGAATATTTCATAGAAACGATTACACACTAAAAAAAGACATTGCAAAAGAATTAGACTGGTTTTGAAATCCGCATTAACAAGAGGAGGCAAGAAAATGAGATGGAAAAATAAATTGACTAAGTCGGAATTGAGGCATCTGAAGGAAACATTGCCTACCGTTAATTTTATCGTCCAACTGTTAAGTAATACTTGACAGTTGCCAAGACTAAAGTCAAAAACCACTTACGAATGTGACTATTTTGTTATACATTCGTGCACCAATACGGGAATACGAAATGAACTTTGAGCAAAGAATTGAGAACTATTTCAAGGCCGGATACCCTGTGCTGTGGGTGAAATCACCGGAAGAAAATCGTGCGGCGCACACCCTGCAACAAATCGCCGAACAGAGCAAATTACATTTCTGGCACTGGACCGTTACCGAAGGGTGGGTGAACAATCAGGATAAAATGAACGAAACCGATCCGATTGCCGCCCTGCAAGCCGTCCGGGGTATACCGGAAAATTCCATGCTGGCCATGCTGGGGTATCATTTCTACCTGGACCCGCCCCTGCCGGAGATTGTGCAAATTGTTAAGGACCTGGTACAGTTCTGTAAGTCCACCGGTCGATACCTGGTGTTTATTTCTCCGGTTGTCAACCTGCCAATCGAATTGCAAAGCGAGGTAACGGTTGTCGATTTCAGTTTGCCAGATACAGATGAACTAATGGTAACACTGGACGGCGTACTTGACGCGGTGGGAATGAAAGCCGCGAAGAAAATTAAAAAACAGGCCGTCGAATCCGCCCGCGGGTTGACCCTGTTTGAAGCGGAAAACGCCTTCGCCCTGTCTGTCGTGGAAGCTAAAAAGATTGTTCCCGCAATCATTCAGCGGGAAAAAGCGAACATGATTAAAAAATCCGAACTGCTCGAGTACTATGAACCCAACGAAACATTGGCCGAAGTGGGTGGGCTGGACAAATTGAAGGAGTTTTTAATCCGGCGCAAAAAATGTTTCGAGGAAATCGACAAGGCCCGCGCTTATCATTTGCCCACACCAAAAGGAATCATCGTAACCGGTATTCCCGGAACGGGGAAATCCCTCACTGCGAAAGCAACTTCCGCCTTGTGGAACCTGCCCTTGCTCCGCTGGGACGTGGGACGGTCATTCAGTCGCTATGTCGGTGAATCGGAACAACAATTCGCCCGTGTGTTTGAACTGGCCCGCGCTATGGCGCCGATTATTCTATGGATCGACGAAATCGAAAAAGCCTTCGCCGGCGCCTCCGGTTCAGGTGAACTGGATAGCGGCGTAACCAAGAAAACTTTCGGTCAATTCCTTACCTTTATGGAAGAAAACACAGACCCGATTTTCGTATTTGCCACGTCGAACGACATCGATTCGCTTCCGCCCGAACTGGTGCGGAGATTTGACGCCGTCTATTCGGTCGGCTTGCCAACCGATAAGGAACGGAAAGAAATCTTTGCTATTCACCTGCGAAAACGTGAACGCGATCCGGCCAAATTTAATATCGACACGCTGGTCGAACATTCCATCGGTTATTCCGGCGCGGAAATTGAGAAGTCAATCATTACCGGAATGTATGAAGCCTTCGACCAGGGAACAGAACTGACCACTGAACATATTTTGCACGGCATCGCCGATACGCCGCCTATCATAAAAGTAATGCCCGAAAAAGTACAACGCATTAACGAGTGGGTGGAAAAAAAGCGGGCCAAACCAGCTTCGGCAATCAAACCGAAAACAGTGAGACACATTAGAGTTGACAACACGCTCGGGAGATCATAATGAAAGACCTGAATAAAATATTCAGCCAGGGAATCCTGGTTGACCTGAACATTCGATACTGGACCGGACAGTATAAACTCAATCAGTACGATCTTGGGTTTTCCGGTGAAGTTCCCGAAGAGTTAATAACACTGGGGCGCAAAAACCTGATACCCAAAGATATCCGGGCACTGCCCCGCAAGATTGAGTCAAAAGCCTGGTATCGAGTGGAACAGGTGTCTTTTCCTTTTCCGATAGGAAGTGCCAAGTTTGTCCCGGAACCAGCAATACCAGAACTGATTGAGTTCTTGACTGCTTGTCAAAATGAATACAGGGACATAACAAATTACATTGTAGGGCACTATTTGTCTATACGTCGGGCAACACTGAACCAGTTCAGAAAAAAGATGCCGGAAATTTACAAAGTGACCGTTGGAAATAACGGGGGTAATTATAAAGAGTTTACAGAAAAATTCATGAACGCTGTGGAACAACTATATCCAGACAAGTCCACAATTCGTAGTCGGTACAGTTTTGAATGGTCGTTCTTTGAAGTGAGCCTGCCGAACTACCGGAAACGTTCCGACCGGTTCCTGGCCAAACGCGCCGAGGAAAACGAACGACTGACCCGCGAGTATCGCAACCGCGCGAAAAAGGAAATCAATGAATTCCTGCATGAGGTTGTCGGATCGCTACGCGCCCAGACAGTGGATGTTTGCTCATTTGTGGTAAACAAAATCAAGCGCGGCGAAGTAATCTCCGAAAGGAATATCAATAACCTGCGGAAATTCATCGAACGGTTCGAAACCCTGAACTTCGTGGGGGATACCGCTATTCATCAACAACTAACCGACCTGCGGAATAATTATCTCCACGATATCAAGTATAAAAACAACCAGACCGCCACCAAACAGTTGCAGAAAAAACTATCCGAAGTAATGGACGCCGCCAAGGATTTAACCGACGTTTCATCCGTCACCGGACAGTGGAAACGTAGAATTCGGATATGAAACAGTATCAACACGACTGTGAGAAATGCCTGTTTGTCTGGTCGTATCGCAATTACGATGTTTACCTGTGTGACGACACCGTGATTTTGCGGTATGGGAACGAGGGGGCACAATACAAATCCTTACTGCTCCCCTGGTTAATGGCAACTTCCGATGCCGATTTTCGTGTGGTTGCCAGGCACCTTATACGCATGCGCCACATTTCAATTGTGAACAACCATAAGGAAAAATAATATGTCGCACTGGACTAAAGTACAATTACAAATCAAATCCATTCCCGCGCTTAAACAGGCGTGTAAAGAACTGGGGCTTCAGTTCACCGATGAAAAACAAGCCGTCGGTTTCGGTAGCCTGCGAACCGCCGTAGACTACAATATTAAGATTCCGAACACGCGATATACGGTCGGATTCAAGAAAACCGAGGACGGTTACGCAATGGTGGCCGATTTCTATGACGCAACACTGCGTAACGCAATCGGCAATAACGGGGACAAACTCAAACAAACGTATGCCGTGTGTGCCGCGGAAATGGAAGCCCGGAAAAAGGGATGGATGGTAACCCGTAACCGCTTGTCGAACGGCAAGGTCAAACTAAGCGTGAGGGTGCGATGAAAACAATTAACATAATCGTTGACGTTGACGGTTCGGTCGAGATCGATGCGATTGGTTTCAAGGGCTCTTCCTGTCAGGGTGCCACCAAAGCCATTGAAAAAGCATTAGGTCTTGCTACCGATAGCCGCAAAAAAGCCGAATACTACCAGCGCGAACGTCGAAGCGTACAGGTAAAGCGATGAACTCAGTGGAACTATTAGTCCAACCGGACGGAAATATCCGGTGTTTATACACCGACCTGATTGATCTTTCGGCGCTGGGGACCCTGCACGTTAACCGCGCCAGTCACGTTGAGTTTAATGACTCCGATCAAACCTGGTCGGTACGCCTGGCCGATACCGGCGAAGTGATCGGCAAAGGGTTCAAGACGCGAACCGAAGCACTGGAGTTTGAAGTTAATTATCTGAACAACACACTGAAATAATATGGCTGATAAAACAAAGACCCACATAAAACAATTGGTAACAGCAATAGCGGCACCACTGGTAGTCGGTAACGCTGGTTGGTCTGATCTGATCCCGCACTGGTTGCGGGAACAGATAATATTCGACCGTTTGATCGAGGCAATGCAGTCCATTAAAGAAAACCGGGATCCGGTTGCCACCGATTCGGAAGCGCTGGCTTACTTAATCCCGGTGTCCATGCTTGCACCACTGGATTATGATTGGGCACGCATATATCTCTACCTGGGTAAGAAAATTATTGGCAACCGCATGGAACTACCGTCTGAATTCGATATTGACGAACTGTCTTCCTGGGAACAACAATTATTACAAGATCTAAAACGTTGGATTTACAATAAACAAGCCAAATATAAACCCCCGACCAATACAAAGGAGAAAGATCGTGTTTACATTACCGAAGATAAATAAGGAGTTGGACTTTCTACTGGCTGTTAATTACAAAACCACTCTGCCAATTCTCCAAATTCGATTGGGGGATTGATGGACAAATATATTCCTGATATATTTTATGGCGTGCGGGATTTGAGCTTTGAACAAAAGCGGCAACTTCTATATGACGCGAAGGAACAGTGTTACGAATGGTGGGCGGATGTGCTGGATTGTTCCGTCTCATTTCAACGCAGGCGTGTTGATATGAGTTTCGCGGCCATTATGAAGAAATTTACAAAGGATGCGCACTTGGTGGTAATTCACCGCCGGGGATACAAGGTCTGGGGCTTTAAACTGGAGATCGGTTTCCGCGCCATGACTCCTGTTGACTACTTTTTGTGGATCCATTTAACAGAAGACAAGATCGGGTACTTTGTGGAAAAATACAACCTGAAGGGGCAGTGAACGTCCGGGTTCGTCACCGGAAGGTAAGCGGGTGAACGACGTGAACACAGCCGTTTTCATTGCCCCCGATTTACCAAGGAAGGCAGAGATGATATGAGTTGGTTTTGTTATGCTTGTGTAGCGAAAAAAGTAAAGAGTGGAGAGGTACGGCCATTAGTAGAAGTGTGGGGGGCGCCGAAGATGTTCCTTTTCGGTATTATAAAGACGGTTACCGGTGCGATCTATGCGGTGGTGGAGAAAAAGATTATGACATGGTGGTTACGCACCCGGAGATGGAACGGTTTTTAACAAAGGAACGACAATGATTAAATTTAAACTAATATCAATCGCACGAGATTTTAATAAAATGTTAAAAGCGGTGGATGCGATCACCCCACAGGTTGCAAGATATAATGTCAAAATAACGGAAGATCAAATCGGGATACTCAAATATTGCGCTTTTATTGGTATAAAAAACTCTCACGACTTAAAATGCTTATTACAACAGAAAAGCAGTGTCAAAACAGAACAGCACAAACATCAGGTGGGGCGGGTGTGAAGTTCCACGAATTATATGTGGAAGACAATGATTCGTTGCATGGCAATCTGTCCATGTATGTCGTGATGTGTTACAATTGTACCTGGCAGGATGAATTGGCTTTTTATGATTATGATACTGCAACGAAAAGAAAAAATCAATTAAAGCGTAGAAATTTTATTTGTGACGGTTGAGATGAGTTCCACAAAACATATACCACGCACCGACGGTTTTTGTTTCATGTGAGGTGGCAAAACAACAAGGGGTTTGATATGAACCAGATTCAATCATTAAAAATAATAGTGGCTATTATTCTGTTATTTCAAATTACACTCATAGTATGGGGAGTAACATTGATAATACAAGGGGATCTGTTTTTAGGCACAATCATAGTGATAGGAAACACTGTTTTTGGAATTATCAATATTAATACGCTTCTTACCAAGTAGCTAACCCGCTTAGCATAATCGAGGAGTAATAATTATGAGCAAAGAACAAACACAAGAAAATCATGCTGACGAGAGCAACGTCACGGTTGAGCGGTTGCTGGGTGCAGACGTTATGATTGTAAAAGGTGCGTGGGCGGGTAGCAAGGGTACAATAATGGAGAAAATAACCGAAAACGGCGCGTGGCGTATAAAACTCAAAAACGGCATACAGCTTGCATGGTCTTATGATGAATTCAAAGTACTATCAATATCTAACTGACACAGCTTTTCTGCCACAGCCAGTCAGAGTTGTGGGTAATCAATTTATTAAGGAGGCCCAGCAATGTTATTCAAAATAGTTTGCCGCAATGTTGGAGAAGAAGAAACTTGGGAAGAGGAATACGATAAGAACGTTGAAGATCCGAAAGAATGGGCGGAAAAGACCGTAGCGTGGTTTAATGAAACCCTCCGCCCTGGAGAAAAACCGCGGGAACTTGTTGATGTTGTGGTTATCAACACGAAAAACGATAATCACAAGTGGGAAAAAAGAACGGACGGTATGAGCGTTTGGTTTCGTGGAAACGCAGTAGATCTAATGTATTGCAAGCGATGCGGAATTACCGGAAAACGTTATGGAATTTCCCCTCGCGTTAGAATCGATTCCAAATACCGTAACAAAGCATTTAGAAAATGTGATACTGCTATTGAAGAACTGAGGAAAAATCCAGATCAATACCGCTAACACATCAATAAGAGGGGATAAGTAATGTCAGTAACAATATTAGAAGCACTACAAAACGCAGATTTTAATCTTCAAAATTTTAGTGAAATTGGTTTCTTGTTTGCCAGAGAACAACTACACAACGCCGTGATCCTCTTAGAAAAAGGCTATGGTATTTATGAAGAAATTGAACCGTTGCTGGAGCAATATGGCACATTCGAAAATGTACCAGAGCCATCAGACCAAGCCAAGCAAGGTTAACTGAGAAGCTGACCTGATAGGAGAATATCGTGGATACAGAAAAAAAAGAAAAACTTATTCGAAAAAAACTAAAGGAATTAGACAGGTTATGGAAAGGAGAAACCGAGTGACGGTGGAGACTGGTAAAACAACACATAACGGAACAGGCCTAACTGGACGCAAAACGCTTTGATGCTGTCCGGTTGCCAAGAAGCGGAGTGCGTTTTGCGTTCCGTGTTGAAGCTGTTGTTATGTGGCATAGGAGAATATTTATGAAAACTAAAAATGGTTATAAAAAACAAAAACCAAAATATTCAACAGGGAAATGGTTAAAGCGTTATTTTGAAAAACGAACCACCAGAAAGCCAATTAAATCAGAAGATATTCAATGTCCTGTTTGTGGGTATTATTGCTTAGGAAAAGGTGGTTACGGTTGTATTGATAAACCGAGTTTATTAGACATACAACACATTAATAGATAGAAAATCAACAGGGCGGTGGCGGAATAGGTAGACGCTTGCATCGGTTAAGACAATCAGGCACAGTCCGAACAGCCGTAAGCGGTTGTCATGCGGGGTGCAAATCCTCGCCCGTCCTACTGAGCGAACAAAAGGAAAATTATGCAAACAACAAAAATCGCCAAATGGTATTTCTTTAAATCCGCCCAAAATAATACAATCACGTATTTGCCAACAATCGGTTGCTGGAAGGATACTGAAGGGAAATATCAGGGGAAGATGTATTTCTTCGGTTGGTTTAATTTAATAATTGTTGGTTATTATACCGCAAAATGGAAAGGTGTTAAATAAAACGGGGCGGTGGCGGAAATAGGATAATCGTCTGTTTGGCAAGGCCACACCTATGATGCGCACATAGGCTACCGAGCAGTCCATGAACGGGAAGAACAGTATAAAACTTGAAAACAGTTTTACCATTATGGTAATGTGAACCGGAGGTACATGGCAACTCGCCGAATAACCAGTATCGGTTAAGTGTGGTGCAGGTTCGAATCCTGCTCGCCCCATTAAAAATTAAGGAGAACAAAAATGGGATTAAGACAAATTAATTTCCAAGGCAATGAATACATATTGGTTGGAGAAAAAGAAGGCGCAATTGCCACAAAGGAACAATACGTAAATGGATTAATGCCGTTTGCTTATTTATTTCCTGATGGAGAGATAAGACGATTTGGAAAAAAAATAGGTACCATCAAGGATATAGTTTTTGGTGATATAATTGAACTCCAGCCTACAGAAGAAGCATTTGAAGATATTCTTGATTTCCTATTTTGCCAAAATTAAGGAGAATAATAATGTTTTCAATACGCCAACAAAAGAAGTGCTTGAAAAATATAAAATCACAACCGAAGAATTTGAGCAGATAGCTGAAAAACTTGAGGAAGGATTGAGTTTTGGTAGTTGTAATTTGTGCGCATAACAAACCGCACCGATAACCGGGATAATAAATGAGAGTTGGAGTCAATATACACGCGCGTAAACGAACATGTCATGGGTGTGTAGCATATAAAACATTTCCGGGCAATGACCCGTTACCCAATACATGTCCTCTCGGATATAAGATCAGGATTATTGGTACCGGCGAACCGTATAGATCACGCGCAATTCCACAGGAAAAATGTCCAAAACCACTGACAAATGTGGAATATTATGACTGTGATAAACATTATCGAAAAATCTGATAAGGAGACAAACCATGAACAAACCAATCGGATATCAGTTGGTAGACGCCGACGGAAAATACTATGATCAAATGCACAGTTTTGAGATTTATCCGTTGAATATTCTCTTACCACTGTTCGAACAAAACAAAAAACGCTGGCGTTTACTGCCCATTTACGAAGGGGATATCGAAAAACCAACGTTGATGCTAAATATTGGTGTCGCCGCACCCAAATTGTTAAAAGAATTCAAAGTACATGGGACTGCGAAAGAATCTGTGGGATATGTCGGATATGTTTACGCGCGTAACCGGGATGAAGCAGAACGCATGGCGAAAAATAATAACATCAACTGGCAAGAAGAAAATAATTGTCTTGAAACCGAATCATTTGAAATCGACTCCATTGAAGAAGTATGATCACTCAAAAAACCAAAATCAAAGCCGAGTTCAATCGCCGGGGCATACAGATTACGGACGAAGCCCTGGTAACGATTGACGACCTGATAAGCCGGGCCGTGAACGGATTGGTAACCGAGGCCGAAAACAATAACATTAAGCACGTGAACGGCGATTTGGGGCGGATCATCGGTGGGTTCGGCGCCGGGCAAAAAGTCGCATGCAATCGCTGCGGCGACATAGAAGACGATACGATCCGGTGGGCACACCAGATCCAACAATATATCGCCGAACAGGCGCTGAAGAAATTGAAAACCCTGCGATGAAGTGCGACATCACGATACATAAGAAACCGGTTGGTAATCATCGGCCAAAAGTGGAAATCGAACTGCATATCTGCGCCCGTGACTACCCACACCGCCCGCGTCTGAAGGGGTTGGAAATTATTGGCGCACCCGGCAATCTATATCAGTATGTGAGGAGTAATGCACCCCATGTTTCAATTCATAATCTTGCCTTTGATGAGGATGCGTGTATCTTCAATTCTCCCAAGCGTAGTAGTACCCTTGTAAAGCATCGCTCTATAGGCACTACAGATAAATATGGTGCCTACACTTACGCACCACTGTTCGCCCCACAGTACCTTGATGGTGATATTAATGAACAAATAATTTTTTATCTTCCCTTCCGCAAAAACCCGGACTATTCGGACGTGGCCAGGCTGTTTGCGGGCATACCGAAAATGATTAAAGAACAACTGAAAGACGGAATGAATTATGGCGAAAGTCAGGAAATTAAAATAAACTCTATGGGGGTAATTAACAACGCCCGGCCCGCAATAAACAAGACACAACGTAGAAAGATTCGTATATGAACGATTTAATCCAGGCGGCTTTAGACCGGCTACAATGGAAAGTAACAATACAACAAAACACCAACAATTTATTTACGATTGATTCGTATGCTCACCGCAAGGAACACGTCATTCGGTGGCCACAGGATAATCCCGACAATCCCGCCCGCGCTATTGAATACCTGCATGAGCTCGTGCACGCTGAACTGGCCGAAACGGTCCACCCGCTTTTCTCCGGTTCGGTCTTTGTTCCGGGAACCGACATGAACTTGCTGTATAATTTTCAAATCGCATTTCAGGCCGCCAACGATTGGTTCGTTGACGGTCGGTTAATGACGCTTTGCCCGGAAAAAGAAAAAGCGGAGATTCTTGAACACCTGAACTTTGTTATGCCGGTCATCCGCTACGCCAAAAAATATAACCCCAAGGTCCTGTACATGGTCGGCTTTATGATAGCCCAGGCACAATACTGGTGTAATAAAGACATACCAATTAAGGGCACATTGCGTACCACAGTAAAGGCTTTTACTGATATGGACCCACAACAGCCCACCCTGGAAAATCTGAACACCCTATTGGACAAATTACTGGCACCGTACGATTTAATGGTACAATACGGCAATCAAAACGATTGGACATTAATCGGACGCGCCCAAACCGGTTCAGCCGACGTGGTTCGGGAAGAAAGGAAAAGGCAATGAAAGACAACCGGCAAAAAATATACCGTGTTGATTTTCATGATACACACCGGGTGATCATTAAACATGAGCTTCGTTGTTTCCCGTTGATATTTGTAACTGACCAAAAAGGAAACAGTCTTTGGCGTGACACACAGATTATCTTTCCCGATAAACATACGATTGTGATAGAATTTATTGAATTAAAGCTGTTTAAAAACGCCAAAAAGAAGATTTATTCAGGAACCGTTTTCTACACAAAACCACCAACGGGAGACACCCATGCTGAAAAACAGATTAGCGGAAATTAAAGCACGAATTCACTCCTACAAAGACGAACAAGCCCGGGCTGACGCGATGATTTTACTGAAAGCGGTGGAACATTTACTCACCCAGGTCACCGTATCCTACGAAGGCCAATACTATCCCCTCGTTACCCCCGGAGTGGAACTGCACTACCGGGACCAACGGTTCAAATGCGCTGTCAATCTGGGTGACGAACTGGAAGGGTATTCCGTCCGGTTGGAAACCGGCTGGATGGACCCGGAAACGGCCATCAAAATTGTCTACCAGGTCGGGACCCAAATAGGTGTGGTGTGGAGCCTGGATAACGAACCGCCCCTACTGTTTTATGACGCCTATATGCCCCGGAAATGGATCGCCCCCGTGAAAAATTATGCTCAACAATACGGGTTTAAAATCGGTGGGCCGTACAATGAAAAATAATCAGACCATTTTGCCGATGCCGGGAAAATGGTTGCAATTAAATAATTCAGTGGTAACACAATGAAATGGTACGACAAACCCATCCAAAGAGTCCGTGAACCGGGACGCAAGATCCCTAAGTACCTGCAACGGTACGAAGCCTACCTGCGCGAACCCATGCGCAAACCGGCGGAAACCACTATCGCCACCTATGTGCACCGCCTGACGCTCTTTGACGACTGGCTGGCGCATTACCCCAAGTTCCGTAGCCGCCATAACGGTTTGTGGCCGCAGGTGTGCCGCAAGGGACGGCTGTTTTATATCGAACAACAGGACTTAAAGGATTTCTTTAACTACCTGTATAACAAGGATTATTCGTTGGCCTATCGCCGCAGCTTTCAAAGCGCTATTATTCACTTTTTCAGGAAGTATGCCGACGATATGTTCAAGCATAGCTTTAAGCCCGATTGGACACACGTAGGCTTCAAGAAATCGCCCGCCGAGGCGCGCCGCGAAGCCAAACAATACTTAACCCCGGAACATGTGCGGAAACTACGCGACTATCTCTATTCACTGCCAATGGATACACCGGACGAACGCCTGCGGGTCCTGCGCAACCGGGCGATTTTCGAATGCCTGGTGACAATGGGCTTACGTAAAAGTGAACTGATTGCCATCGAAGTCTCGAGAATTGATTACCACACAAAACAGGTGGAAATCTTCGGCAAAAAGACTTCCCAGATCAAGAACGGCTGGCGAAGGGTACCGCTGGAAGAATCCGCCGAACGAGCGATCCGTGACTATATTGAGGAGTTTAAATACCAGGCCCACGTCAGCAGTATGCGCTATTTGTTTCCTCCCGCCGGCGCGCGCAACGCCTCCGAACACACCTCCGCGTCGCTGATTGATTGCACCGTAAACGGCTGGAACAAAATCGTTCAGTTACCAACCCTGCATCCACACCTGTTTCGACACTACTATATTACCGAAACCGTAAAAGCCGGCGCCCCGGTGGAAAAATTAGCTCCCGTGGTAGGGGATGAAATCATGACCCTCTACACGAATTATTATCACCCCGACATCAAACAGTTGGCAGACGATGTTAAAGCGATCCGCGAAAACTACCGTAACCGAACTGCGCCAACGCCGTAAACACGGCACGTTGACCCCGATTGTGCTCCACGAAAACGTCGGGCAGTACGTGGCCGTGCTGGAACGCAACGATTTGCGCTTGCTGATCAAGGTAGGGGAGCGCATTTGCCGGGCCGGGAACAGCACCACAACCGACAGGAGGGGGGTAAAATGGGCACACACGCTCATTAACCGCCGAACGCTGTGTGAAGCCTGCGGTTTTACCGAAAAAGACTGGGACGGGGCGGTAAACAACCTTGAAAAATGGGACCTGATGCGCGTGAGCCGCGGAAAATTCGAAGACCGCTACCTGATTATGCGTCCTTCGATTCAACCCGGGAAACTGAAAAAGCTGCGCTACTATACCAGGAACACGATCCCCCGAATGTGGAGGAAAAAATGAAATTGCTTACCTGTCCGGCCTGTGAAGGCACGGAATTCCACGAGATCAGAACAGCGCAATATACCAATGTGCGTTTTGACAAGCAGGCCAGGGCACATCACGAACGGTTTGCGTACGTATGTTGCGGTTGCGGGTTGACGATCCATGAACACGGACAAACGGTGAAACGGATGAACGTCGTGCTCACGGGGAAAAGCGCCGGCTACAAACGACGCGCCATGATAAACAGTGGCGTGGAACCCACCGAATGGGACGGGTTTTCAATCGTGCAGGATATCCTGTTTGTTGAAAAACAAATATGGGAACACCCGTCAAAAGAGTTGCAAAAAATAATCTCCGGCGCCGTATTAAACGTGACGGATTTATCGGAGGTGTATAAAGAATGAACTCCCGGTCTAATCCGGGTTGTCTAATCGCTGAAGTTGCATTTGTATTTCATCCAATCGCATGGAACACGCCAGTTCGTCGTCCTTGGCACGTTGTAATCTTGCCTGATATTCTATGACGGCACCTTCTTCTCTGCGACGAATCTCCCGATATTGTACAAGGCTTTGTCGGAGTTCGTCGATCCGTTTCTGAAGCACCGATTTCCTTTGCTGGATGAATTCGGCAAATATTTCGGGTTTTATTTTGGCTTTAATTTCTTCTTGATTTAATGACATGTTTTCTCCTGCTTATGCTTCCAATTCAACTATAATGGCAATATCGTCAACTCTTCCAGACAAAACCACCGATTGTACTGCTTTTACCATTATTGTATCGCCGGCAACAAACGTAAACGCATTGGCAGTAGTAGATGCCCCCACGTCGCCCGTTGAACCGGCGTTGGCGTTATTAAATGTAACCACCATTGCTTGCACTGTCCCATTTTTATAAACCTTAAACTGAATCTGCGAATCAATATCATAACCTTGAGTCACATCCAACTGAACCGCAAGCGCTGTTATTTTCCCGGAGCGGGGCATACGATAACCCTGCCCATTAGTTACCCCGTTCACAATAAACATTTCATAGGTTGCATTGGTGCTGATTTCGGCGTTATAACCAAACAGAATGGCTTGTCTTGTTTTAAACCCACCTGTCTGATAGCCATTCGTATCAATGATATCCGCCCCATCCATTTTGTAGGCGCCTATGACATCCAAATCAATTCCCACAATAAGAGAATCATCTGTTTTGAGAGTATCTGCCGCAGAACGATAGAGGTTGGTATCCGCTCCAGATCCGTAGTAACTATCTGACCACAACAACTTATAATTCTCCCCAACAATTATATCAAAAGCCGCACTCAAATAAGATGTACAACGAAAAGAGTCTTGGGCCATAAGATATGTCCCATTCCATCCAAGCCAAAAATAATCATCAGCAGTATAATTAAACTTTAATCCATATATACCACCATTTGTATTCGAGGTTAAAGCAACCCTCCCGAACGTTCCTGCGGCGTTACTTATAAAATACCCTCCATTGTCCCCATATATCTCGGTTCCAAAAGTTGTGGAGAGTACACCATCATAATAGTGAGAGATATTATTTCCAATATGAACCCTCAGATCGTCCTGCGTAGAATATTCATAAAACTTTATAAATCCATTGTCGTAATCTATCTCGATCCTTTGATTACCCGTTCCCTTACCAATAAAACTGCCTGTGGAATCAAATCCCTTCACCTTGTTATCAACCGCGACTCCGTCTGTAGCCTTCAGCTTCGCTGTGATTTTCCCCGTATCGTCAATCAACTGATCAACACCATTATCCGTATAAATAGTGGAGCTTTTTAACTTGGGGTTGCTGCCTCTTGTTTGCAACAAATTCGATAAATCGGTCTCTGCGGCATTTGCTCTGCTCTCAACGTCAGAAGCCAATGTTGTGCCGATCTTAGAGGTGCTCTTTAAACCGTTGGCATCAAGATGAGAGTACCCAAAACCGCCCCCATCACGTTGGTTTGGCGTTGTCTTAACGTAACTTGTTCCGTCATCCAAATCATCCAACGTAACAGCGCCGGTATCCTTCCGCGTTAACTTGGTTCCGTTATCCACAATCACATTATCCGGCAATGACGCTTCACCAAATTGAACCGACTGCGCCGTGCGATCAATATTGGCCGTTACCGCGGAGGAATAAAGCAACCCGGTATTGGTAACAAAATACGCCTTCAACGAAACTTTAATGTATTTACCTTCGGATATCCCCTCAATTTTATATCCCGTCGCGTCCGCTGACAATTTGATCGTCGGACTGTTCGCGTCAATTGTTACGCTACTGTCGTCGCCGACCGCATAACGAAGTGTGTACCCGTCCAGGTTGCCGGTAGGAGCCGTCCATGTTAAGGGAATTTGAATACTCTGGTCATCGTTTACCACTACTGTCCCAACCGTTAAATTGGTCGGAGCATTCGGATCTATTGTTGAACGATATTTCGTTGTGCCCGTATGAGCGGTTTTTCCGTCCTGTGCATTTGACTTGACGGTAGCCGCTATTTCACCGGCAATATTGCCAATAAAGTTCGGTGTGGTGGTCGGCCGTACCTTTCTCCACGTGGGATCGTCCTTGATGTCTCCTTCCGCCATGCCGTTCAGTGTTGTCTTGTAAACGGCTATGCCGAAGCGATAATACAAATCGGCGGCCACACCCTCAAACTTGTAAGACGTCGCCTGGATGGGCAGCTTGATCGAATTGTCGGTGTTGGATAGTTGCCCCGGCGTAATCACCCCACCGCTGGAATAGGCTGTGTATGCCGTGCTGTCAATCCCGTCCAGTGAAAATGAATCCGAATCAATGACCGTTATGGTGTAATCTTTGTCGTTTAATTCGGTCATTCCCACCACTTCGGAGATCCGGTAACTGTTCCCGGTAGTCAGGCCGTGACCCGGCGCATCAATCACACAGGGGTTGGCCTGGGATGCGCCGGTAATGGACACGCCTGTCATCGCCCGCCAGTAAAGCAAAATCCCGCTGGCCGGGTTGGCGCCCTGAACGTAAGTGTTCCACTCCAATTTGATACTTGCCGAACCGTCTGTGTTGAGTTTGATCATTTTATGATAATGGTTTTGGTGTTATATCGCTGGTTGGCTTTACCGAAGTAAACGCCTGTGATGTGGAGCCTTTCTTGGCGCTGGTAAAACCTTTTGACCCCCCGCTCCGAACATTGACATATCGTAATTGATACCATCGCGTAACGCCATAGCCGGGCACACGATGCAAATAAACCTGATCGCCGGCACCCGCCTTGACGGAGGTCAAATATTCATACGTGCCGTTTTGCGTGTCGCTTACCCATATTTCCACCTTATAAGCAACACCGGCGCCTTCATTTTCGCCTTGTGTCGTGCCCGTGTAAAGCGCCATTACTCAATTCCTTCCGGCGGGTCGGCGCCAAATAAATCCTGAGGAGGCTTCCAGCGCAACACAATCGTAGCATCATGCGCGCTTGGATCGCCGGCATCACCGCTACCGGTGATATACACCCATTCGGGCGGAGACGGCCTGGGGAATCCCCATTCTGATATATAAAAACCAAACGGAGTCTTTGTTTTTACACCAAAAGCGAATCCCTTTTTCCCATCTTCCGCATAAAACGATATATCAATACGATATTCATGACCATACAAAAAAGGGAAATTGGCTTTAATATTCCACCCCCTTGTAGGACGGAATCCAGAATCAATAATCGTAAATACTTCGGCGGTGGTAATATCTGTCATAATGATTCGCAATGAATCCCTACAGTCCACATCCATTGTCATGGTGATGGATTTACTTGCTTTTAATTTGATTGAATAAATCGCATTATAATAATCGGGTAGGTTTGATTCGTTCAGTTCGCCGAAAGTAGTTGTGATCTGTTTGTTAAACACATTTCCTATCGGCGCTAATGCGCTGTCCAGAAAATCAGCCGGCTTCGGACATACATACCCCTCAATTCTGAACGTTGTGCTGGTACCCACCCATTGCAAATCATCGATCAATTCGTATGTGTCTCCGACCGCAATAGCATTGCTGAAGTCAGCCGTTACAAATTCCCCGGTCGTGTCGTCATAAGAAGAGATTTTCTTTGCCACACCCCGGTTCGCGCCGCTTGTGAACCGCACGGAATAATCTTTCCAGTAATCTGTGGCATAGTTGCCGGCCTTACTTGTATCCCTAAATGTATTATAGGGTGCCGATGCATCACCCGTTGTAACAGTGCCGGTGGCGTTCACCGGAACGCGAACCGTGATATAAGTTTCTTTGTCCTCCACAATAGAATAGCGACGCGATGAATTTGTGTCAGGACGTAAATATGCGCCAAAAAATTCTTGTTTTTTAAACGGAACAATCGAATATGCCAAACTGTCGTCGGGTATGTCTCCAGGCACGGCAAGAGTCAATGTATCGGCGGTATTGGATGTGATTAAATAATAGATGCTATTCACTTTTAAATAGTGATTCCGCCATTCATTGGCCGTCCATGACTTGGAGGTATCCTGCCACGTTTTGTTGGAAGGATCATAACTACCGCTACCTGCCGCGCCGGAATCGGTGTGATTGTATACCAATCGCCGATATCCATAATTCCCCGGAACACTTACGTTTCCCGTAATCTCCCGAGCGTACCGCTGCGCGATAAAATAATGGCAATTATATATTAGTCCCGAAACCGGTGTCAGCGCTTCGGTTCTTGCCTTCGGCGGCTGCTGAACCGCTAATAACTCACCCTCTTTAATGCGCTCCGGTTTGCGGGTACGGTTTTCAATGTGTCGATCTATTTTAAAGGGAATGGTTTTCATACGTTTACCAATATGTAATTTGATCGAATATACCCGCTTGTTTAATGTCGGGTGGACAATTTTCTACGGTGAAAAATTCTCTCGGAGAACCGGATTCCGGCATCCATCCAACCATATAATGGAAGTAACGTTCATCGCCGTGCCAATCTTCTATTTTCCCACGCTCTACCTTGTTTAACACAATTCTTCCGGCCCTGTCCATAAAGATAAATTTGAACAAAAATATCCAGGCGCGGCCGTCGCCGTTTTGCAAAACAATCTTTTCCGCCTTTGCATCTCCGGTCACTTCCATATTCTTGGGTTGGAGATAATATGACCATTCTCTTAACTGTACAAAACCATTGGTGTCAATTATCGTCATTGGTTGTGCGTTCAATTTTTTCAACACCAAATTATTCGCATCTGTTGGTATGGTGTAAATATCCAACAAGCCAATAATCCGAAAATCAGGGTTGGTAAGGACAGTATTATTCGGTATCATCGGCCATCGATCTGAAAGCGAATAACTTTTATAATCCAAGTATTCCTTAATATAAATTTCCCGGTCAGGATATTGCTGTGGTGTACCAACCAAATCAGAGGCGCCTTCCGTGTAATTCACCCCGTTAACACTTATATTCAATTTGTCATTAGCGCCGTTACGATAATACATACTCTGAATGGATTGCCCACCGGACTCATCAAATTGTGTGTTATAAACCTCTGCGATTAACTTTAACCCCTGATAGTCGTTGTCACTCGATTTAAAATGATCGTAAAATAAACTTTGTTTGCCACTAACACCGGATTGGCCGATAATGAACACTAAATTATTTACAGCGCCCATATCGGCATACCACGAAGAACCGGAGTCGATTACCACCTGATTGGAGGTGTTACTCAAAATCAGATAAACTTTTCTATTCCGACAGTCGGCTAACAAATAATTCTGGTATTGATCTGTGGAAAAATTAGGATTTGGAGAAAGCGTTAATGTAGCTTTGGGGGGCGATGGATCGTTCAAAGAAAAAGCACTCACGTACCCCCAGTACTTTATGTCGGCGGCATGATTGCGACTGCCGGTTTTAACCCGCACCAGCGGTAAATCATACAATAGCTTAGGATAAATCCTGATCGCGCCCAGCGACGATCGCTGAACGGTAACACCACCCATTTGAATGTAACCGTTGTGCAAATCGCTGCCCCCGGCATTGGTTTTAATGGACACATTGTCGTAAATAGTATTCTCCGGCAAAACCACGAATTCAACATGCAGGGGCTTCGTGTATTCCGCCGAAAAAGGACTGATATAACATCCGGCCTTGCCCTTCATCACATTAAATTCGACTACACCTGACCAATACACCGCCTTGTCCGCCCCCCATTCCTGTAACAGGTCCCACATATCCTTGTTTAACCTGGCAATCGCGTTATCTGCCGCATCTTTGATCCATATTTGCACCCTCGCATTGATTACCTGGTCGTAATGAATCTCCAGCGGCGCCCCCTTTTGATCGGTATCAAACGGATCGAACGAAATCGACCAATTACCATCCGTGAACGTGTTTTCGTTTAATTCGATCTGAACTGTTTGGCTGGTAGTGTCAAGAATTTTGAACCCCACACCGGCGGCATCGTAAAAATAATACCCATTCCACATATCGGCATCCCAGCCGGGTGACGTGGCAATGATAACTATATCCCCGGCAATACTGGCATCGTTTCCGGCAATACGCTTCCCACGCGACTTTAATTGGATGTTAATAATCGGTTCGTTGTTGAAATTCCCCAGGTCCGGTTCGCGTTTGTATTCAAAGCTGGCTATCGGTTCGCGCGGCGTGCAAATAATCTCCATAAAGTAATTGCCGTTTTCGAATGTTTCCTCAATCGATTCCACCCAAACGCGACTGCCCTCCGGTAACGTGTTCAACTTCCTCTCAACAAATTCCAATACGTCGCCCGGTCCAATACGGGGATCGCCGGGAATGATAAACCGGGGCACGGAATACTTTTTACGGTAACGTTTCAGCGCGCTGAGCGCAATGTGGTTCGCCCGCTCCTGGTTCAGAATACGATCGTTGTATATCTCAAACGGGATCCGCCGGCCAACATACTGGTTGGAACTGTGATCGTACATGGAACTCAAATCAATGGCCCGCGAATAGGTCCGCACGGCAATCGGATTGTTGGGGTTGACCGTCACCCCGTCTTGCTGGAAAAGCCCCTGTTCGGCCCCCACAACAACCACATCGTTGCGACGTTCTCCGGCGTTGGACTCCACCGTGAGCGGCGCTCCAACCATCGTGCTGTCGATTGTGCGCACATTGGCCCTGGTGCTGTTTTTGTATATAGCAAACGCCTCCAGGTTAAATACGTTATTTGCTACGTTGGTTACCTCAATCACAATCGTGTGTGAACCGTAACTAAGCGGATCGACCAGCCGAATGACCGATGGGTTCTCAGAGGTTGCCGTGTCTACCGTATCGTAATATGAATGAGCGGGGGTGTACGCAAGATCAAACGCATAACTAAACGGACTGATCACTTCGATCTCTCCTGTATGCCATTGCAGTTTTGTAAGGTAAGTGCCGTCGATTTTGACCTTGATTTGACAAACGGAACTCGTGGTGAAATATACCGCGATGTCTTCCCCGGTAAATCCAAGCGTAACCGAATCGCCCGCCACAATCTGCGTATACGATCCGCCAAATGATTTTAAGTTTCCTATAGGCATTTTATTTTCCTGTTCTGGTTTTTTTCCATCCGGTTGGAAATAGACGATAGGTCAATTTCGCGTAACCCGCCCTGCTCATTTCTTCTCCGGTATTCGTCGTTCTTCGCAAACAATACAGAAATTTGTAATGTAACTCGGCGCCCACATTCCCGGATCGCGGGAACATCCTTTAGGACAGACAAAGTGCACTTTTTTCCGCGCCGGTTGTTGTGGCGGCCATTTGGCGTAATCAGACTGAAAATAAAACTTTGGAGCTGGTAAAGTTTGCCCGTGTGTCGACAATGCGTTGCGTGCTGATTCAATCCATTTTTTCCAATCCTCCAGGGATTTCGTCCTCAATGCCTGAATCAAAATCTTTTCCAGCGCGGGGGTTGGCGAACCCTTACGTCCGGTGTACAACTCAAAAAGTTTGAAAACCCCTGTTTTTGATATTGTTTTCGATACTGTTTCTGATACTGTTTTTGATACTGTTTCTGTTCCTAAGAAGGCATTGCCCTCGGGATGCTGTGCGCTATGCCCGTTTATGCTGTCAGCACCGTCGGTAATTTTTGATTTTGTTCGATTTTTCCACCTCGCGCGTGCGGCCTTGCGTGCCTGCCTGATGCGTTCGGGTTTATTATAGAGATACGCATTGTGCTCCTGCCAATCATGCACGCGAAAAAAACTTTTCGTCTTGTCCAAAAGGCGTAAATCAACCAGCGCCTCGACGAATTTCCCACTTTCTCCGGTCCAGTTCGAAGCGATTTCAATATCCTCCTCATCCATTCCGGTGAGGTTCCCCTTTGGCTTATTAGACGCCGTAAAAGTAAGAAGGATTAAGTGACATAACACCGCGTCGGTCCCTAATTTCCGTCTCAATTTTTGGATTTTAAAGTGCTGGAAATATCCAGCTTCGATTTGAATTTTGTCCATTTTCTTTTTCCTCCACAGAAAACATGCTTCATCCCAATTCGCGAATCCTATCCCGCTGTTTTTTCAATAATTTACGATACGGCTTGCCGAATACTATAAGTGAATCAAGATCACGATGGTGAATCCTGATCACACCGTCAACCTTATGACAACTTAATTTTCCTCCAGAAATCCACCGGTTTAGTGTCGACCTCGAAACATCGAGATACCGGCACGCTTCGCGTATCGATACCCAAGGCCCATTTTGGGATGCGATTTCCTCACGAATAGAATCGATGGCCTTCAAAATTTTTGCGATTCCTGTTTCCATTTTAATGCAAGTACTCTTTAGGAAGTATCCGAGATAAATTTTTCGCAATGTCTCTAAGGCTTACCTTGGCATTTTTCATTTCAACTTGGTGGCCGTCGACAAGTCGAAATAGTAATTCCGTCGTTAACCGCTCACTTTTGAAAATTTCAAGCGCGACGTGAACCGAGACGAATTCTCCCCAGGCGGCGATTTTTTTTTCAATTTTCATGTCGTATCTCGCCCGCTAGTGGTAATACGCCAACTCTTCCCGTCGCTCATCTTCTTCGAGAAGCCGGGGCAACATATCAACCCGGTATTTGCCGGCGTAAAATTGGATGCGCCCGTCGTGCAGCCATGTGGTTAATTTTTCTTCAGTTACGTCCGTAAATTGCGCGGCGATTTCCTGAGCGGTTTGCCAGCGTTCCGCTGGCTCGACATCCCCGAGCGTAGTTGCTACCGCTGACGAATTTCTTTTTGTTGTGCCGCGATCCAGGTGATCGAGGACAATTCGGACGCACTTTTGAGCGTATAATGCATAGTCCCCGGACCCTTTTGGTTTGCGAATGAGCGGCAGCCGCCCGTTAACCCGTAAATAATCAATAA
This sequence comes from Fidelibacterota bacterium, assembly GCA_027021785.1. Taxonomy (GTDB): domain Bacteria; phylum Fidelibacterota; class Marinisomatia; order Marinisomatales; family JAADGP01; genus JAADGP01. Next base: position 51,403 of record JALUTR010000058.1, read on the forward strand.
CATAACTCGGAGCACCGGTTCTGTCCATTAGTTGCCGGCGCGTCAGTGTCTTTTCTTCCATGTGGCCTCCTTCCGCGGAGGTTTGTTAATCCGAATGGAGTTTAATTAAACTCCTTTTTGACATTCACTTTTAAAAAGCAATAATGCTACTAATAGTAGCATCGAAAAATACGAAATTGTTCCCCCCCAGCTAATATCAAAACAAAAAAAATCAAAAAAATTTTCATTTCCCGACGAGAAACCCAGTAAATATTTTTTTCCGAGACAAGTTTTCAACATTTTATCCACAAAAAACCGGAAAAATTTTCCTACCTTTTTTGACGTTTTTTCGATCATGTTTGTATAATTTGTCCCTTCGCGCGGTCGTTCTGTCCGCGGGTAAGTTTGGTCACGATTTCGTGGTCAAGATGATTGTTGAGCTTCAGAAGATCAGCCACTTTGGATTTCGACCAGTTGGCTTCGCCTAAAAATGCGGAGATCTGACGGGCACCGATACCTTGATATAATTTATCTATCCTTTTTTGCCCCCGTTTATTTTCTGAGGTGTCCAGCGGTTGGACACCTGATTCTAAATACCTCTTCACCGCCAAAACCGTGTCGATTTGGTGTTTCATCAAATGTGTTGTTTCACCAAGGATCATAAAATGCTCATATCTTTCATTTTTTTCATGGTGGAATATTCAACCAAAAACAACTTTTCGCAAGTGGTTAATTATGTTCATTTTGTCTTCACAGAATCAACTGTTTTCAGGGGGTTAAAAGGGCCGATATTTTGCCGGTTTGCCCGGCCGATAAAACCGGCGACGGCGCTTATTGCCGGTGGCCCCGGATATCCAAATATTTGACAGAACACTCTTTTACCAGATCCAGGCGCCTTCCGGGTATTACCTGGAAAAGAATTGACTATTAGCCCTCTAACGTTTAAAATCGTCGGACAGTTTTACTGGTCCAAGGAGTATGAAACACATTTATCTTTAATATGGAATATTATTCACGCAATAAACTTTACGATCGATATCAACAATTAACCCGGGGTCGGCGCTTTTGCCTTCTCTACTAATTTCGCGAACCCGTGAAGCCGGACTAGATCTATAACTTTGATATCTTGAAATACGATACCATAATAAAATTATCTATTTCCCTTTGTTTTATAGCATTGTCTTTTGGTCAACAACCAACAGCAATACTTGATTTCGAAGGAAAAGGTATTAACCAAATTGAAGCAAGCGCCTTAACTGATCGGCTGAGATCCGAACTGTATGAATTAAATGTGTTTCCCGTAATAGAACGAGGTTTAATGGAAGAGATATTAAATGAACAGGGCTTCCAACAATCGGGATGTACATCTGATGAATGCGTTGTTGAAGTTGGGAAAATTATCGGTGTAAAACAAATGATCGGTGGCAGTATCAGCAAAATAGGAAATATCTTTTCAGTATCCGCGCGGATAGTGGATGTTGAAACAGGGGAAATAATAAAGATTGTCACTTATGACTATGAGGGTAAAATAGGCGGATTACTGAGGGAAGGGATGTACCAGGTTGCGCTTCAAATCATTGGGAAAGAAACAATTAAATCTCTACGGGGGACCGGAAGTGTTTATATTACCTCAATCCCATCTGAAGCAAATGTTGTCATTGATGATCAAAAACTTGATAGGGTAACCCCAATATCTATTGAAGGTTTGTCGGCGGGGGAACACAAAATAATTTTAACAAAGAATCATTATTACCTTGAGAAATCTTTTTCGCTTTTTCCACTTGAGGCAAAAAGGTTACATTATGAACTACCTATAAAAAGAACCAATATCTCCATTTCGTCGGTTCCTGATAGTGCCGAAGTATTAATCGATCAAACCCGGGTTGGTATAACCCCGATTACTGTTACTGATTTGGAAATTGGTAAACATTTAATACAAATCACAAAGAAAGGTTATTCTCCAAAGCAGGAATACATAAATCTACTATCGGATTTCAATAACCAGTATACATTCCAATTAAAATCCGTTTCATCATATATACAGGAATTAGAACAGAAAATCACAAAATTTAAACGGTTACAAACGTTGTCAATATCTATGACCGCTTCTTTTCTATTAACCGGATTAAGTCAATCAACTAAACAAAAAGCTATCGTGTATTATTACATATCTTATGTTTCGCTTGCCCCTACTCTATTTATCCACTTCAAAATTGCCGATTTATCTAAAGAAATAAAAACAATACAGATAAATGACTAATTGGTTTATGACTATTTACAAAACAGCCAGCAACAAATTGTGGTTAACCATTAAGATAACGGAACTACCCGGAGGATAAATTTGAAACCAATGGTTGGTTTAATTATTATTTTAATGTCTTATTTAACGCAGTGAATCACTTTGGGATATTTAATATTCATAGTAAGTGTTGCCGTTGTGTTTTATTTACTATTCAAAGTAATTGATGACATACGACAGAAGGAAAAAGCACAAGAAAAACTGAATACTTATAAAGCGCTGGAACAACAGTCCCAGGAAATAGCCCGGTCATTGGTTAATAAAATCCAGCAAACCTTTGAAGTCCCGAATTGTTCAAAATGTAACGATATCATCTTTTCGGTATTGAGGTTTAATTCCCTGTACACCGGCGTTGAAATCGAATGTAATACCTGTAATAAAAAATCCTGGCTGAAAACCATTGACAACACAAGTAATTTTGAACTTTTTAACGATGAATATAATTATTATCAATTTATTGTAAACACTTTTCCACAAGAGGCAATCCTGAAAGGTTTCAGTCCCGGTGGAATTATAATCATGACTAACACGAGGGCTTATTCTAATAATAATGGTCCGGGACGTCATTCTATTCCTAAAGCAGTCAAACAGGAAGTTTGGCAACGAGACGGTGGAAAATGTGTGGAATGCGGTTCCAAGGAAAATTTAGAATACGATCATATTATTCCCATTTCCAAAGGCGGAGCAAATACGGCCAGGAACATCCAATTATTGTGCGAAAAACACAATCGTTCCAAATCCGATAAAATAGAGTAACTGAAATTATATTTATAAGAATCTTTTGGTTTCGCCTGAAAAAAGCGGATATCTGACGGGCGCCGATTTCTGATGTCGGTCCTGAATGGGGTTTATATTTAGATGTATGTCCAGCGGTTTGACATCTTCCAAATACACCTTCACCGCCAAAATCGCGTCAATTTGGTTTTTCGTTAAATATGACCCCGGATCGGGAAAGGCAAAACCTTTTCGATATCCTCAATGGCCTTTTTTACGCCCCGGTATCCTTTTCCCCACACTGCCCGTTATGCATTCCAGGTTGTGGCTATATCGACGGCGTTTACCGTATAACCAAACATTCCTTCGACGGAAGTTCCGCAATGAGCTACGGTGTCGGCTTCCAGGAAACCGGGGCGTTTCTCGTTCCATTGGTTGGTCTTTACCGGAATATGATGCTTTAAAATGGAACCGGGTTTGGTGGTAGCCAACCCCAACTTTTTACACTTCTTTCGTACCGGGATCATCAGGCGATCAATGGTGGCGGGCGAAATGCTCAATAAACGCTTCTTGATATCTTCCGGTAAGGACACCTTAAAGTGTCGTTCGTAGTACGGAAGCCAGGCCGGACCGCTTTCAGACGTCTCGAACAGGGTAAATTCAATATCTTCCATAACCGTAACAGGACTACCAGGATTAAAGGGTAGTGGTAACGTCTCTTAGGCCCCGGCTTCTTGCGTCTGCACCGGGAACGGTATTTCGGTGTTTGATTGAGTTATTGAATCGCATATTTACGATTGTATCCGCGACCGTATAAAACTCATCTAAAATAGCGGTCTTGGTTGCCTTATTAACACCCTGGTATCGTTTCCTGATCGCTTTCAGGTATTCACGCCTGGCACCTTTTCCCATAATATTGTATCCTCCATTTTCGGGTTACTTATATTATGAGGCAACGACCGCTTTTCAAAACCGCTTCGGTTACCTTTATTTTGATGTAATGCGCCTTCCGGTTATTACCCCGAAAAGAATTGATTATTAGCCCTCTAACGTTTAAAATCGTCGGACAGTTTTACTGGTCCAAGGAGAATGAAACACAATTATCTTTAATATGGAATATTATTCACGCAATAAACTTTACGATCGATATCAACAATTAACCCGGGGTCGGCGCTTTAACTTTTGTATGCTCATTATGTGTAGCTGGACAGTCGGCCCCGATCTCTTATTTGGCGAGTTTTAATTAAAAACAATGATCAGGGCCACAATTAACCTGGAGGAATATTATGAAGAATCTTTGGATTGATTTTTACAGTAATAACGGACCGCCTATAGAATATGCATTGAAAGACGGAAAAGAAACAATCGTAATGCTATTTGGCAACGAATAGAAACTTTGTATTAGCCAATTGGTAATACGCGCCAAACTTCCTGACGGAAAGTTTGTTAATATTATAGTCCATAATAATGAATCCGAAGAAGCTGTTGTAAATATCAGTCCATAACGACTAAAACAAACGTAAATGAGTTGGAAGAATTTGAACAAGCATCTATTATATCACTGTAAAAAATCGCCACCAATACATTTGTGTTAATTGTAGAAGTGGATACAGAAAAAGGACAAAGAACGAAATCGTAACCAAATGAACCGTCACTATTAAAAAATGAACATTTTTACCGACAGGGCGGAAAATCTTGTCTCGGTCATATTGGCCGAATTTGCCTTGCAACTTATCAAAATTTTAGGTATTTTTCTTTCGAGGTGCGGGAAAAAAACAGTATCATATGAGTATTCAGAAACATTATCAGATATACGGAAGTATAATTTTGGCACAAAACTTGTACATTTCTTAAATGGTAATATTACCTCGTACATAAACGATTACAACCCATCTCTGGGAATATCTTCTAACCCAGAGATAGTTATTACCCCGGGGAGTTTAGCGACTCCCCGTTTTAATTTTATTTAATAGATAAGAATGGAGTCCACCATGAGAGTCAAAATATTCGTTGATTTCTGGAATTTTCAAATTGAATGGAATAATTATCATAGGAATATGAATAATAATAATGTGATAAAAATTCCATGGGACAGTACTTTCCCAGAAGTTCTTACAGATCTATTAGGCAAAGAGGCTGTCTATGCTGGAACTCATGTATATGCATCTATTGACCCAAGAAAAACAGCGGATAGAAAACTTTCAAATTTTTTACATCATATGAATGGATTCAAAGGATTTAATGTTACTATTAAGGAAAGAAAGCCTGCGTCGCCAATAAGATGTCCCGATAAAGACTGCCACCAACAAATAGATACATGTCCACATTGTAGTAAAACAATAATTAGGAGCGTGGAAAAAGGTGTCGATGCCGCTCTTATTGTGGATATGATACAATTAGCAATTGACGACCGATATGATAGAGGAATATTGGTTTCTGGTGATAGGGATTTTATTGGCGCTGTAGATTTCATCCAAGGAAGAATGAAACGAATATCCCATGTTTGGTTCAGAAATAGAGCCAATGAATTACAAAATGTTTGTTGGGATCATTTCTTTTTTGAAAATATTATGGGCCAATTATTACCAAATACTGATTAAGAATAACAATCTTAACAATGTTTATATTGTCGTAGGGATTCCCCCAATTGTTATACGGAAAACCCAATCATTCCAAATCCTGTAAAATAGAACAAACAGAAGATTGGCTGAACCCTTTATAAAAACAGATATTTGACGGGTGCCGATGCCTTCTGATAGATTGCGTTTCCCCGAAACAAACTTTCCGTCCTTGCCTTGATTTGCCGTATATCCACCCATTGGACACACGGTTTCTAAATACCTCTGCACCGCCAAAACCGTATCTTTTTACCCCGTACTAAAATGTCCTCCCTTATCCCTATTGTCCAACGGCTGGACAGTAGGTTGATTTTCTTTTAAACATTTCCACCCTTTTTTGATTTGATAGGTGTCCAGAGGTTGGATCCCTCAGAAAACAAAAGAGGTCAAAAAAGGGCAAATAAATTATATCAAGGCATCGGTTCTGGTATGAGGTTTTAAATTCGTCTGCGTCCAACCGCTGGATATGTGGTTTCTAAATACTGTTTACCACGTAAAATTCATACCAGACGCTCATATTGACCACCTGCCCCCCGATTTCTGACCTGCCCTCATTTTCTGTAAAACTACCCCCCTATCGAAGCCACTGTGAACGTTTCTTTATGAATTCGACAAATGAATCGACGAACTCAAAGATACGCGCATATTCGGCGTGTTATTTTTCCAGTATCCGTCAAATCGGTATCCGTTTTCCGTACAAATTTGGTCAGATTTGGTCAGATTTGGACATCTGGTGGATTTTATCTTAATGGATGTATAAATAAAAAACCCCGCCGACAACTACGAAGTACCGACGGGGTTCGGTTTACGAGCGGGCGATGAGAATCGAACTCACGTCACGAGCTTGGGAAGCTCGGGTAATGTCCGCTCATCCCCAATTATTGTTTAAGTTACGCCTTTGCCACAAAACGAGTATCCGTCAAATCGGTATCCGAAACGTTAATTTTGACCGTTTTCTCCGGATTGGCGGCCCTTGGCACCTGGTAATATCTTACCAGGTCGGGGAAATCCTGTTCCAATCGCCTAACATCAAACTTTGAATAGATTTCCGTCGTCGTTACCGAACTGTGTCCCAATTGTTTCATGACCTTATAAATATCCCGCGTGACCAAATACAACCGAACCGCCGCGGTATGTCGCAAACAATGGAATTTACGACCCGTAATCTTAGCTTTCCTACATGCGTATTGAAATACCCGGCTGTAATGTTTTATTGCCGATTCCACCGAAGAACCATTATTTGTCACCTTATGTTTAATCCGCGTTCTCATATCCAATAAAACCCGTTTCTGCTCAGCGGTTAGGTGAATGTCCCGTTGAGCATGCCCCTTCGCCGTATCTGCTTCGATAGTTAGAAAATCGCCGTTTATTACCCCGTAAAAGGGTTCGCTCAATCGTAAGCCGGTATCTCGGTAAAATGTGAAAGCCTCCGCATAATGTCGCCAATTTTCCTTCAGTTTCAGTTTGGGCAATGCCTTAAGGATATTATCAAACTGGATATTCGTAAGGTAGATCGGTAAAGATTTCCCGGTGTTCAGCATCTTAATTTTAGGCACGGAGTTTACCAGATCGTTATCTCGTAACCAAATGAGAAATGTCTTAATTGCACGAAGTTTAATATTCATTGAATGAGTAGACAATCCGCCAATATACTTTGTTTTAAATCGGTTAATATGTTTCAACCCGATTTGGTCGACCGGCAAACTCTTTCCCGCTACCCGTTGGAAATCTTTTAAGGCCGTTTCGTAAATTTTTATGGTTCCGTTTCGCAACCCATCGCCACAACGGGCTTTCAGGTAACGTTCCACCGCTTTGGATAACTTTAATTGTTTGTGTTCCAGTTCCCGGGAATCATTTTCCCATGAGAAAACAAACTCCTGTCCGGCTTTTATTTCGTCTTCAACAATTTCCACTTCTCTTTTCCGGTGTCGTGCCATCACCTTGCTGTCCGTACCTAATCCAATAAGTTTTTCCCTGGCCCTTTCGCGTCCGGGCTGTGGAATATAAACACGGGCAAAATATCTGCCTTTCAGTTTCCTCATTCCTGCCATTATCCCACCTCCATTAGTTTATATGTTTCACCGCTCTTTTTAATTATTCCGGCATTTACCAGGTGAAAACCAATCTCCGCTGCATCCTTAAAAATTGTGCCGTGTTTCGCCCTAAACTTTCCATTGGCATACCGGCTGTAATCATGTTGGATTGCCCACTCCCGCCCGAAGGATTTTAATACTTGTTCAGGTGGTCTGATTTTTCTCATTCTCACACCCCTTCTTTTCTGATCCTGCGGGCCTATCCCGGAGGAATAAGCCCGCCACACACTCAATTAACGAAAGGATCAGTTCAGCAATCATTTGTTTCGAACGATTCGCCATTCAGCTTGACCGTCAAGCAAACATTCCATTTCCACTCTGTCTTTGTGTATCTTAGAGTAGTCTCCATATACGCTTCCGGCCCGAGTAAGGATCACGTCACATTCCGGTTCGGATTGCGGTATCAATATATAATCTGAGGATTTATCGAATCGAACCGGTGGTTTGGTTTCCGACCATTTTACAATCGAAGAACCGTCTTCAAATCCGACAGCTTTCTCGACCTTTCCGGTTTTATTGAAAATTCGTGAGTAAACTCCGCGACTAACTTCGACAACCCGAAAGGTTGGTCCATCATACAATGTGAAGGGATAATTCATTTAAGCACCTCCAATTGAAAACCCCCTTTCCGGCTGTATGTCGCTTAGAGCAAGCGAAGGGATTTCCCGACCAGAAAGGGGGTAATTTATTAATTGTGAAATGTCCGCAAGCGTATACGTAATAACTACTTACGGCGTTTTGAATTGCTCTAATATCATACATTTTAACATCGATAAAGTACGAATATTATTAACCGGTATCCACTATTATTTCAATTATAAGTCATTGTTACGTATACGGTTATGTTTGTATTCCATTAGTAATTCCAATACAAAACCCTTTTTAATTCAATCCTTGTGCGTCAATTCCTTAAACATTGTTGATACTATCAGCTCTATCGGGTCAGGCACCAGTTTCCGGCGGCCGGTTATGAGCAAAAAGCCGAACAAGCACTTGAGGAATAACGGTTTTTATATCACCGCTTTCACCGCTGCAAACTTTCTTCAATGCGGCCCAATTGTTATAAAACCCCGCCTTTGAATAGGGCCAAATCAACGTTGACGACACTTTCTTGTATTTCTGTGCGTTATCTCGTACCATCAGATAAAAAAGTCGTGTATTCGCTAAAACAGGTGGTGGGATTAGGTAAATCCTGTGCCGTTTATATTTCTTGATTCGGCGGGCCGTAACATTCACCGAACCTTTTTTCCAGTTAAAATCGCCCCATGTCGTGCGAAGCAATGCCCTGATCGAAATCTCCGTATAAGCAAAGATTCCCAAAACTATCCAAAAAGTTTTAAGCCGGAACGGCGTTTCGGGCTTCCAGATTTCGAATTGCATAAGTTCCAGAGCTTGTTGGAGTTCATTTTTCGTCATCGGTCATATCTTTCTTCCTGAATATTTGCCTTTCCTTGGTCGTTAAACGGGTCGGGAGATCAGGAATATCGCTGCTGAGGAATTTCATCCTGATTAATTTCACGCGCATAAGATCGGGCGATTCATGAAACCAACCAATTACCCAAATCAATTCAAGGCTTTGTAAATGCTCGATAGATTGTTTTAATTCCTCGGGGTTGCAATTGATAATCTTCGCCGTTGTTGCGGTGGATATCAGGATTGTGTGTCCCGGACTACGTGTTAAACTGTAATGACGGTAAAGTTCAACCAAGAGCTTGATATCAATTCCATTAAGTAAATGGTAATAATTCACAATCCTGGTCGGTAGAAATATCAGCGGGTCTTGTTTCACGTTGACAACTTTCTCTTATGAAATTGCTGGAACGTTTCTCCTTGTTTTCTGCCCCTGAAGTATTGCCATAATTCGGCATGGCAATAATCGTCATAATCCTGTTTGTGTCGGGGGTGTATCGCAACTTCAACAAATATTCCATCGTACCAGGTTCGCAGCGGTCGGACAATATCCAAAGTAAGAGCGGTGTCATCACATCGGAGCAAATGATGACCTTTTCTGTAAATTTTATCGATTGTCGATTTTGAAGGAAATTGCGGGCGGCTGGGTGGCGTTTTTGGCAATGGTCCCCATTCCGGTTTGAGCTTTCGAACCCTTTGCATGACTTTGTCATAATGGTCGATGGGCCGCTTCATTTGATCGCGCTCGGTCATGTTAACGGGTCCCCTGCGGAAACCGCCGCCAAGGCCAAGGCGCGGTTTGAAGCTTCCACGACCCTGATCTGCGCCATAAGCGCCGCCCGTTCTTCATTGCCGGCGAAGTCTTTCAAACGTTCGGGATCGGTTGTTTGGTCCCATGGTTGGCACGTTCCGTCGTGTCCGTCGCGTTCGATGGTCGCAAAGTACTTGTCGGTCAACTGTTTGTGCTCTACGTTTTTTATATCGATATTCGCACAATGCTCCATGATTTCCTTGATTGCGTTTAGGTGTAGAATTGATGGATCTTTCACCAGATAGCGCCCCGGTTCCAATTTTTCAAGGACCTTCGGCCAGCGATCAAACAGTTTAAATGATTTGGGGGTTGCCAAAATAACTTCGTTGTTTCTTCTATACAGTTTGTAATTGCCAACTTTGCTTATCATCGTTTTTTCCTCTTTTATTGTGTCGGTTATTTCAAAACTCTTTGCCGTTTCTTTTGTCGGTTCGAAGAACCTCTGGATCCATTTAACCATTTTTATTTCCCTTTCTTTTTATGATCGCCGGGAGCCTGGGTCCCCGGCGATCATTCACAGCCCGCCCCGCGAGGGGTAGGAAATATTTGCCCCCGGGACAAGAAGAAGAGAAACCCGGGGGCAGGCAACTACATCCGATGGCGGGCACATCGCCCGGATGGTTGCTGTTTGTTTCCGTGGAGGTGAAAACAAGTTTTTTGAGTTCAATACTTTGTTTGTTAACCGGATCATCTTTTGTGCTACTTCCTTTCTACAAATACGATCACAGATCCTTCACCGTTGTCATTCTTATTGGTTATTGCAAAACCAACCGAACCTTCTTCAGGGACCGCTACTCTTCCTATCCCGTTGTTGTGTATCGTTATTTTATCGTTAACAAAAACTTTACCAATCACCCGACAGGGAACACGTCCGACAAGTGCAATATCGCCCTCATCGTAACCTGGATGGTGCGAATCCGCATTGTTCAATGTGAAATAATAACGGTCTGAAATAATGAATAGTGGCTTTTGCCGGTCCTTTCCGGTTGCAATGCGAATAGATGGTTTCCCCGCCACTGGCTGTCCAAAGGTAACTATATTTCCAACCCGTGGGGATTCCCCGGTCACAATATACTTCTCAGCCACGTCAACGGATTGTGTGTCCTCTGTTAATACAAATGGATTCGGTATCGAAGCAATTCCGCCGGCATAAAAAGAAATGGCATCGAAATACATTTTATCCGTTTCGATTCCGGCGCCGTTTCCATCAATTGTAATCCCTATTCGTACCGCCTTCGTATTCGTGTTCAATTCCCCCGCTGTTATTATCGCGTTTTTCTTCTGCCACGATGTTGTCGGGACACCAATACTCTTGTCCAACACCCCTAAATAAGTTGTCCCTGCTACGTCGCTATACATGTATACGCTGAGCGAAACATCTGTAATCAGTACCGCCTGGGCATTATACCAAGCCGACAACGCAAAAGCGATGGTGTTGTCCAATATCTTAATCGGGTCTGAAAGTTTTGTCCGCTGTGTCCAGTCCCCTGTTACTCCCAAATATTCCCAATAAGCCGCATAGCTCCCATCCGGTGCGCTGCTTATGGCTGATTTTACAAATGCCGTATCTGCGTTCGGTGTACTACCCGTTTCCGAATATCCCCAATAGGTTGGGGGGTTACCCGTTGTACCGTTTTCAAACGACCAATTCTTAATCAAATTCACTACGTTTCGATTCCCGAATTCATCATAAGCATTTTTGCCATCGGCCGCATTCGACTTAACCGTCGATGCTATTTCCCCGTCGATATTGCCAATAAAGTTCGGTGTAGTGGTCGGATGTACCTTCTTCCACGTAGGATCATCCTTGATGTCTCCTTCCGCCATACCGGTAAGTGTTGTCTTATACACAGCGACACCAAAACGATAATACAAATCGGCGGCCACACCCTCAAACTTGTAAGAAGTCGCCTGGATGGGCAGCTTGATCGAATTGTCGGTGTTGGATAGTTGCCCCGGCGTAATCACCCCACCGCTGGAATAGGCTGTGTATGCCGTGCTGTCAATCCCGTCCAGTGAAAATGAATCCGAATCAATGACCGTTATGGTGTAATCTTTGTCGTTTAATTCGGTCATTCCCACCACTTCGGAGATCCGGTAACTGTTCCCGGTAGTCAGACCGTGACCCGGCGCATCAATCACACAGGGGTTGGCCTGGGAGGCGCCGGTAATGGACACGCCTGTCATCGCCCGCCAGTAAAGCAAAATCCCGCTGGCCGGGTTGGCGCCCTGAACGTAAGCGTTCCACTCCAATTTGATACTTGCCGAACTGTCTGTGTTTAGTTTAATGGACATGACAAACCGCTTTCATTTTTCACACCCAAAAGTGACATTTGATGAACTGTGTTGGGTGTTTTTAATTCTTTCGCAGTAAACAACTCACATTGGTTAAGCGTTCGCTTAATCCTGGCTGAGGTTTCGTTGTAGTAATTTTCTTCGATCTCACACCCCCAGGCACGACGATTTTCTTTTATAGCTGCTATTAATGTGGATCCGGAGCCGGCAAATCCGTCCACTACCAAATCGCCCGGATTGGAATAGGTCTGGATTAGTGAGCGAAGCAAAGATTCCGGTTTTTGTGTTGGGTGCGACGATCGTTCTTCGTCAGGCAGGTTACATTTTGCCGGGGCATCAAGGACGGTTGAAACCCAACGTCTGCCATCAACGTTTTTTGAGACAGGGCTTTTTATATGTCGACGAGTAGGGGATGTTAGTGTCTTCGATCGTTTCAGGTACGGTTTGCCTTTAGGCATCCCGGCGCGTGGATTCCATGTTGTTTCACAAGTTTGTACATTATTCCGAGCAAGGACCAAAATAAACTCAGCGTTGGGAAGAGGCATCATTTTTGAAATCGGCTGGGCCAACCCCTTGCGCCACAGGTGCCAGGAACGCAAGCGAAAGTTCAACAACTCATCGAGCGCTTTACGCATCAACGCCAGGTTGCAAAACACGATGAATAAACCTTCGCGTTTTAAAACTTTGTTGACAGTCATCTCCAGTTTCGTCAGATTTACCCGGCGATCCCAGGTTTGCTTATCGAGAATCCCGTAGGGTGGATCGATCAAAACCAAGTCCACCGTCCCCGGTTCAATTCGCGTGTACAGTTTGAACCAGTCCCCATGATAGAATTCGATTTTGTTGGTGTGTTTCATTCGCTTTTACCAATATGTAATTTGATCGAATATACCCGCTTGTTTAATGTCGGGTGGACAATTTTCTACGGTGAAAAATTCTCTCGGAGAACCGGATTCCTGCA
>JALUTR010000059.1 GCA_027021785.1 Fidelibacterota bacterium
AAGGTTGACTCAGGCACGAGTGACACCACCACCTACGATTACGATGTTCTTGGCAACCTTATGTCAGTCACCTTGCCGGATATTACTTTGATCGAGTACATCATCGACGGCCGCAATCGCCGGATCGGCAAGAAGGTAAACGGAGTATTTACACAAGGATTCCTCTACCAGGATCAGCTTAATCCAGTAGCCGAGGTTGATGAAAGTGGTAATGTAATCAGCCGCTTTGTTTACGCCGACAAAATAAATATCCCTGCGTACATGACCAAAAACGGCACAACCTACCGCATAATCTCCGATCACCTCGGCAGCCCGAGGATGGTGGTCTAGGCTGATGCCGGCACTATCATCCAGCGCATGGACTATGACGAGTTTGGTAATGTTACACTTGATACAAATCCCGGCTTCCAGCCGTTTGGCTTCGCCGGAGGCATCTACGACCAGCACACAAAATTGACAAGATTCGGGGCAAGAGACTACGATGCATATATAGGCCGCTGGACCACAAAAGACCCGATAAGGTTCAATGGCGGCGATACAAACCTGTTCGGGTATGTTTTAGCCGATCCCATTAATGGGATTGACCCGGAGGGGAAATGGATACTACCTGTAATAAGAATAGGACAAGCTGCACTTGGAGCTTATGCGGCTTATAAAACGTGGCAATTTGCCGAGGACGCTCTAGAGAAGGCAGATCAAAGAAATAAGGTGTACGATAAGCTTTATGATGAAATATTAGATGGTATTCCAGATCCTCAACGTGCTGAGCAATTAAGCGATGGAATAGATCGTTTGACTATGAGGGACTGCGAGATATTCGTGATGCGACTGAAGCGGCTACTGGAATACCAGGAACCTCATATTGTCCACCTCCATAAACCTAAACGTTGCAAAAACAAATTTGTTGGAGCGCCTTTTCAACCAGTTCGTACTTGATAAGGCGCTTCAATAATCGTATTCTTGGAATTCACCTATTGTGAATTCCAAGAAGCTCGTACATGCAGGCCCAAAACACTATCTATAGCAGCATATTCTGCTGTTTAGCCCAGTTTTTAATGCAACTGTAAGGTAAACAGAAATGTATTCCGGTAGAAAAATATTAAACATAGGGTTGACTCTATTTTTTATTGTTAGCGTTTCGTCCTATATATTTAGAACTAATATAGGTTCATTTATTTGGACAATTAAATGTAAAAGTCCTGTTGAATGGAATCAGGTTAGAATAAGTTTCCCTAAGGGTATGATATATAAAGTTTACGATGAGACTAAGACTATCATGTTTTTTCATTGGGAAGGTCCCAAAAAATTTCTTTCTGTAAAGAAGATCAATCTCAACAAGATTAATAAAGAATATTTAATTCAGTTTTTTAAACGCAAAAACTACCAGGTGCTAGAAGTTGAAGATATTATCTTTAAAGGTTATCAAAGTTTCACAATATCCTATATAGATAAAGCATCAAATATGTATAACAAAGGTATCTATATTATCCCGAAAAATATGTGTATCCTTTATGAAGGAGAGACAATGGACTACAACGATTTTAATGAGGTAATTGATAGTATTGAATTTTTAGAGTAGAGGACGTAGTAAACGTTGCCAATTTAAACAACTTGTTAACCGGTCCTTCCCTAAAACTCCATTTAGTTGGGAGCCCCAGGGGGCGGACGTCGAAAAACGGGGTCTGTCCTTGACATGGGACATGCGGAAAAGAAAGTAGAAATTAACTTCTTTTCGACTATACTGCCGTCAACCTGCAGGAGCTATACAATCCGCCGGATATCGGTGAAGCCGTGGACAGCACCAGCTACTTCTACAATCTTGATAAGCAGCTCAGACAGGTCCTGCGGCCGGATGGCAAGACAGTGGACTTGAACTATTACGCCGGCAGCGATCGTTTGTGGACGGTTACAACTCCCCGCGGACAGTATGTTTACGATTACGATCCGACTACCGCCAAGCTTTCCACCATCACCGCCCCGAACGGCGGAACCCTCGGCTACACCTACGACGGCTTCCTCCCCCTGACCGAGACATGGAGTGGAAGTGTTACCGGCACCGTGGGCCGAGGCTATAATAACGACTTCCGCGTAACGACTCTGTCGGTAAACGCTGATCCCATCATATACGACTATGACAACGACGGCCTGATTAGGCAGGTCGGCAACCTGTCACTCACGCGCGATCCAGATAACGGTCTTCTCACAGGCACCATGCTTTGGAACGGGCTTGAAAACGAGCTTGAAAACCTCACTACAAAAGAGAGTAAGGTTGACTCAGGCACGAGTGACACCACTACCTACGATTACGATGTTCTTGGCAACCTTATGTCAGTCACCTTGCCGGATACTACTTTGATCGAGTACATCATCGACGGCCGCAATCGCCGGATCGGCAAGAAGGTAAACGGAGTATTTACACAAGGATTCCTCTACCAGGATCAGCTTAATCCAGTAGCCGAGGTTGACGAAAGTGGTAATGTAATCAGCCGCTTTGTTTATGCCGACAAAATAAATATCCCTGCGTACATGATCAAAAACGGCACAACCTACCGCATAATCTCCGATCACCTCGGCAGCCCGAGGATGGTGATCGAGGCTGATACCGGCACTATCATCCAGCACATGGACTATGACGAGTTTGGTAATGTTACACTTGATACCAACCCCGGCTTCCAGCCGTTTGGCTTTGCCGGAGGCATCTACGACCAGCACACAAAGTTGACAAGATTCGGGGCAAGAGACTACGATGCATATATAGGCCGCTGGACCACAAAAGATCCAATAAGGTTTGCGGGTGGCGATACAAATCTGTTCGGGTATGTTTTAGCCGATCCCATTAGCAGGATTGATCCTCTTGGGCTGTGGACATATGCAACTGAATATGGAACAACGGGCCAAGGTTTAACAGATGAAATAACCAGTCAAGAAAATGTTGTTGATAGCGTATTCGACAGTATTGCGGGTAGGGATGCTATATTGACTTTTACGACAAACGGTACCCATAGTCCGGGTTCATTTCATTATTCTGGCAATGCGGGTGATCTAAGAACAAGGGACCTTTCTGATGAGCAACGGCGAAGGATTACAGAGATGCTTAGAGATTCGTTAGGCCCCAATTACGACGTACTAAATGAAGGTGACCATATTCACTTCGAATATGACCCGCCAACTCCCTTAGGTCCTTGCGACTAAATATCCATGTGTTTCGCAATTTAATCTTTTTGAGTTCGTGGGGGGTAGGAACTATTGAAACATATTCATTTTTACACAAATTCCTCTATCATTTGCATCTCTTTAATAGTTGCTGTAAGTTTTTTCAGTTCAGATTCAGCAGCTGAGACAGGCAGTGGTATGCCTTTAAAGTATATTGCCAGCTGCGAATTAGATTTTAATGCAGATGATAAACCTGATATTGCTTTTTTGGTAGAGACTATAAGAGCGCGAGAATTAATTGTTCTTATGAAAACAGCGAATGGATACAATGTGTTCGTGGTCTCAAAAGGAAAGGCAGATATGCACTTATCCTGTAATTTTGGTAAATCTATAAAGGAAACCTCGGCTGGTAGTGGTACAGGGAAAGTTTATGAGACTCCTGGCAGTTATATTCAGCTATCTCAACCGGAAGCATCATCAGTTGTATATTATTGGAATAAAAACAAGTCTAGATTTCAAGAAGTTTGGACAAGTGATTAGAAAAAAATGGGGTCGAAAAAAACGGGGGTCTGTCCTTGACATGGGACATGCGGAAAAGAAAGTAGAAATGGCTCTTCAGGAAAATCTGTGGGTAAAACAGTAATGGTTTAGCTGTTCCAAGCATATAGTTTTATGGATTGTAGAGGGTAGCGCATCCTGCTCCCACTCTGGCAAAATGGAAGTTGCAAAGCAACCA
>JALUTR010000060.1 GCA_027021785.1 Fidelibacterota bacterium
TTATTCCTGTTATGTCTGACTATACCCCATTATTGAGATGTAAAACTTGTATGTTGAAACTGTGAAAATTGATTTTCATAAAGGACGTGTATCCAACATTTTTCAGCGAACAAATTTTGGTAGGGGGATCCCTTCCAAAAACCAAAGGCGGACTGCGGTTAGCATATTGATATCCATGTTATTAATAATAGGATGCAGCGATAGTAGTAATGACTGCAAGAACCATAATATTCATTCTTATTCTATTAAATTACCGGAGAACAATATATCACAAATGACCTATTATAAGTTGTTAGAAATACAAAGCGATAAAGCGATTGAGCCATTTTACCAACCCATAGCATTTACGGTCGGCAGTGATGGAAATATTTATATATGTGACAAGAGCAATAAAATAATCGTGTTCGGTGCTAACGGTGAGTTTTTATATAGCTTTGGAAGAGAAGGGAAAGGACCGGGAGAGTTTAAATATCCATCGGATGTTGCTGTTGATAATAACGGGAATGTATATGTACTGGATTTTGGAAATAGGAAAATACATATTTTCGACGAGAGGGGAAGAATTGTCACCGAAAAACAGCAACAACAAGGAATTTCCCAGCAAATTGATATTAACAATGGAAAAGTTTTTACAGCTCCTTTCAGCTTTTATGAGACCGCTTCGAGAGGTATTGTTTTCCAGTATGATCCGGAATGGAAATTTGAGAAAAGTTTTGGGACATATATTGCAGATTCTAGGCCAGAAAACTTATTGTTAAATAATGTTGCATCGTTTTGTGTAACTGATCATTATGTTCTAATAAATTATACTTATAAACCAAAATTGATAATAGCCAACAAGGAAAATTCTTCTTTGTTGAAGGAAATTGAATATAAGCCGTTTCAAGAAGTTGAATCGATCGAAGTATATGAGAGCGAAGAAATGAAAGGCATGGCTACTATTGACGATCATCCGATATCTAGCCAAATCGGGTTCGATGAAAAAAATCAAATTATTTATTTATTAAGCGCGGAAACGGAAAAAGATTGTGGAAGCCGAATCCTTCTTTTCGATTCCATGGGGAATTATATTGATTACCTTTGGACTGATGACCCGTTGATCGATTTTAATATTGATGATGAATATATTTATATGTTAACAAATAATTTTGTTGAAAAATACAAGATTATCGTGGGGCGGTAAACTAAAGAACGCTTAGTAATATGGGAACAATTATATGTTATAATTTCAGTATGTTGCAGACGGTTTATTTCCTGAAACATAATAAAACCGGAATAAACAAAAAGCCCTGTTTTAACGTTTTCACCAAACCGATATTGAAAGATCGTGAATATTAACCCCCTATCAAAAAAGGGTGTTTTCAGATGAAATCGGCAGAGAATAAAACAACTGTCCTGATGGCATCTGAAATTACTGTGAAATGATAAATAGAAAGGAAGATAAATAATGAAACCAATTCTGATGATCATGTTATTTTTCCTTGGTTGGGGTAATAATAACGCTGAAAAAATTGCAATAGAGGTTAAGGAAATGACATGTTAGGGCTGTGTTAATAGTGTCCAAAATCCCGATAAATATTTAACGCTATGAAGATAAGTTCACCTTTTGAATTCAATAATTACATTGCCAATGTAACAGGGGATCGTTCATACGGGATAAGCGGTCACATTGCTTTATTAAACTATCAAAAAATCATTGTTAACTTGACCTTACAATAATTACGATATTTTCAAAAAAATGATGAAAAGAATATTTTTTCCTTTGGGTATCCTATCTGTGTTTGGCTTTCTGGCCGTATCTTTCTTTTACCGTACCCGTGAACCGGATACACTGGAGGCGACTGGTAATATTTCCCATTCTCCGGTACCTGTTAATGTTACCTTAGTTGGCTATACTAACTTACCTCAGGCCCTTACTATTCCTGCTATTATTAGGGCTCACCAAAACGGCAATCTCATCTCCGAGCTTGCCGGGAGGGTGGAACAACTTATCGTAACCGAAGGCGACCAGGTACGCGCCGGCGATACCTTGCTGGCGCTGGATCAGGCCCTCTATCGCGTGGAACTGGAAAAAACCCGCGGCGACTTTTTCAAGGCCCTGACCGAATTCATCTCCGAGCTGCAATTAACAAACGAGCAGAACGCCAAAGAATGGGATACTTATTTGAATCAGGCGCTTCAAAAGCCGGTTTTGCCTCCGTTACCCAACTTCCTTTCGCAGAGTAAACTCATGTCCCTTGTGCGTTACGATCTGCACAACCACTATGCTGCGGTGAAACAAGCCGAGCAAAAACTGAAACAATGCGTCATTACGGCGCCGTTTGGCGGGGTTGTTTCCGATATTCAGGTTTTTCCCGGCGCCGGCGTTTCACCGGGGACGGTATTACTGAAGCTTACCGATCTTTCCCGAATGCGGGTTGAAATTGATGTGCTGGAGACGGATCTGCCGTATATCCATCCGGGGACTCCCTTTCAATTTGTGGATTCGCCCGCGGATACTTTCTACGTGGAGGCCATCCTGCCGGAAATTGATCCCCAAACCCGTTGCGGAAAAGCAATTGCCGTCATTCCCAATGAAAATATGCGTTACAAGGATGGCCAAAAAGCAATCGTTAAACTTGTTAAGCGGGTTTACTTCAACCGGCTGGTTGTCCCCCGCAGCGCCATCCTGACGCGGAATGACCGGGACCTGGTGTTCGTGGTGAAAAGCGGCATTGCCAAGTGGCAATATGTGTCGACCGGGGTCGGGAACACGGATTTGATCGAAATCCTGGAAGGCGTATCGGTGGGGGACACGGTTGTCACCGGCAGACATTATTCTCTGGCCCACGACGTGCCGGTGGATGTCATTATGGAGACGCCGAAACTTTCCCCATAATTGCGAGCGAACCGGCAATCTCAAATGTGTTTCAAATCTAATCTTCTCTTCAAATCCGTTTATTTCCTGTTATTAACAATCACGTTGGCGGGCGAGTTAACCCCGGATGCGTTTATCGAAAAAGTGCTGGCGGCGAATTTACAGGTTGCCGATACCCGCCTGCAATTTGACGAACTGAACGCCCGTCGGAATCAGTTAAAATCGGGATGGTTGCCGTCATTATCCTATTCGCTTAATTCTTCTCAATCCAGGCAAGGTCCCCGGGATGTTTTTGTGGGCAGCGTCCCCATTTCCCAGCCGGCCACGACCTATGAATATCACTCCACGTCGTTGAGTTTGACCCAACAACTGTTTGATTACGGTAATTCACTGCGAAAGATGAGAAGCGTGGGTTATAACCGGGATGTGATCCGATCGGAGTATGTTCAAAACTGCAGGGATCTGATTATCCGGGCGCAGGAAGTGTTTTACCGGCTGGCCGAAGCGGAAGAAATCAGGCGACTCTACGAAGAGGAACTTACGGAAGTCAAACAGCAGTTGCGTCAGGTTACGGATTTGGTACGGAAAGGCGTCAGGCCGCCGATGGATCGGTTACGAATGGATGTCCGTCTCAACGAAATCAAATCCGGAATCAAATCGCAGGAAATGGAAATAAACCGGTGGAAATACGACCTGGCATATTTAATGAAAACACCAGTTGATACGGGATATACGTTGCAATTGTCCGGCATTAAAATGGATTCATGGACGGGTGAAGTCCCGGGGAAAATTCCCGAAACGGATCCGGTACTCAGCAAAATACAAAACCAGGTCAGAATGGAAGAAACGGAATTGGCCGTGTTGCAATGGGACCGGCTGCCGGATGTGTATCTCAATGTGGGCTATCTCCGGGGTAGTTCCCTGTTCGATGCGTTATATCAAAATTTCGAGAGGGACTGGAATTTGAATTATTCTCTGCGACTC
>JALUTR010000061.1 GCA_027021785.1 Fidelibacterota bacterium
AATTTTTGGAATCGGGGTACGATTTCCGAAAGTTGTTCGACTGACCTGGTTTTTACCGCTAAGGCATCGCTAACCGCTAAGGCGCGGAGGACGCAGAGGAGTTTTAAGGGGGATACTTTCTGAATTGATAATTGATCAATGATGATCTTGTAAAAAGTAAATTAATACTTATTGGTCTCGTAATAACTAACAACCCCGATAAATGGGGACTAAGGCACCGCTAAGGCGCGGAGGACGCAGAGGGATTTTAAAGGGTCCCGCTGTAACGGGATATCAATGACAACATGAGACTTTTTACGAGATTGTCACCTATGTTTTAGCTTGGATTATTCACCGCAGAGACGCAAAGAGCGCAGAGTTGATTAATAAACAGAGGGTTACAGTGCTTTTAATCAATGTTACTTTGGTACAAAGGTCTAAAATCATTTTCTCCTAACTTCATCATTATTAGTGTTTACCCTGTGAAATACTCAGTAAGACTTTTTGGAAATAATCTTTTCATCATGTTATTTCACGGGGTGAATTTGTGGAAGTTCGTGGCTGATGTTGAAAATCCCGGTCTTTCGGGGAATTAATGAGGTTAATAACACTTTGCGATCTTCGCGCCTTTGCGGTTCAACACCGTCGGTTTGAACGTAAAAAACAGTCAATCGGCAATCAAAATCAGTGTTCCCCTTCTTTTACGGCTTCCCAGATAGCGTCCATTTCTTCCAGCGTGGCTTCTTCGATGGGATGGTTGCGCCGCTTTAACTCGTCCTCCACCAGTTTGAACCGGCGGATGAATTTATTGATGGTTTTACGAAGGGCGTCTTCCGCCGAAATCCCCAGAAAGCGGGATAAATTCACAACGGCGAAAAGCAGATCGCCGATTTCCTCTTCCAGGTTTGCCTTGACACCGGTTTTTTGCGCTTCCTTCAACTCCAGGATTTCTTCGTGGACTTTGTCCCACACCTGTTCCACCTTATCCCAGTCGAAGCCTACGAAACTGGCTTTCTGCTGAACGCGCTGGGCGCGAATCAGACCGGGAAGATTGACCGGCACTCCGTCCAGCCGGGATTGGCGCTGTTTTTCCTTATGTTTGGCCGCTTCCCAGTTTTGTTTGGCATGAAAGGGCGCTTCGGCCCGGGCGTCTCCGAAGACATGGGGATGACGGCGAACCAGCTTTTGATTGACAATTTCCATTGTGTCGGTGATTCGAAACGACCCGGCTTCTTCGGCAATGGCGGCCTGAAATACCACGTGCAGCAGGACATCTCCCAATTCTTCCTTTAACGCTTCCCAGTTTTGCTCATCAACGCTTTCGATTACTTCGTAGGCTTCTTCCAAAAAATACGGCAGCAACGAGGCGTGGGTTTGTTCGCGGTCCCAGGGGCAACCGCCGGGAGAGCGGAGACGTTTCACAATCCGCACCAATTCTTCGAAACGGTTCCCTAATTCCGAATTATCCATTAGCTGTGGTGAGCCATTAAAAATTGTTTGAATTCTTCGTACCGGTTGGAAAGCCGCAGGGATTCCTTTTCTTTCTCCAGGGCGGCCTGCAACCGTTCCGGGATCGGTACCCGGCAATCCAGAATGGGTTCCACGATATCCAGAAACTTCGCCGGGTGAGCCGTTTCCAGGACAACACCCCGGCCAAATTCCGGTTCCTCTTCCAGGTAACGGTGCATTCCCGCCACGGCGACGGCGCCGTGCGGATCCAATATGTAACCCGTTTCGTCGTGGATTTTCTTAATCAACGTTTTGGTTTCCCGGTCGGTCACGCTCCAACTGCGGATTTCTTTTTTCAGCGTTTTCAAATCATCGTGGTAAATATGGAGCAGGCGCGCCAGGTTGCTGGGATCGCCCACATCCATCGCGTTGGAGAGGGTTTGTTTGGACGGTTCCGGGCGGTAAACGCCGGTGCGGAGGAATTGGGGGAAGACATCGTTGGCGTTGGTAGCCGCGATGAATCGGTCAATCGGCAACCCCATTCGCTTCGCCAGGATACCACCGGTGATGTTTCCGAAATTTCCGCAGGGGACGGAAAAGACCACCGGTCTTTTTAATTCTCCCAACCGGGAAAACGCGTAAAAATAATAGAACGACTGGGGAATAAGACGGGCGATATTAATCGAATTCGCCGAAGTGAGCGTCCGCCGGCTTTTTTCGAAGTCCTTGTCCGAAAAAGCGGATTTCACCAATCGTTGACAATCGTCAAACGTGCCTTCGATCTCCAGGGCGGTGATGTTGCCTCCGTGGGTGGTAAGCTGTTTTTCCTGGATTTTGCTCACTTTTCCGGAGGGGTACAGGATCACCACCCGGATTCCCGGGACCTGAAAGAACCCACTGGCGACGGCGCTTCCGGTATCGCCGGAGGTTGCCACCAAAACGGTTACTTCCCGGGATTCTCCTTCGATGAAATAGGCCATAACACGGGCCAGGAAGCGGGCGCCGAAATCCTTGAAGGCCAGGGTGGGGCCGTGAAATAATTCCAATACTTCCACCCCCGGTTCCAAGGGGACCAACGGGGCGTCAAAGCGAAGGGTGTCATCCACCATCCGTTTCAACACCGCATGCGGTATATCCTCTTCCAATAAAGCTTCCGCCACGGTCAGGGAAATTTCCCTGAAAGTCATGTCCGGGAGGGAACGGATAAACGCGGCGGGCAGGGTGGGAATCCGTTCCGGGAAATAAAGCCCCCGGTCCGGCGGCAACCCGGTCAATACCGCTTCTTTAAACGATACGGGAGCGCAGGCGCCTTTCGTGCTGATATATCGCATAACGGTTTAAGAGAGAATTACGGGGCCGTGTTGATTGATCCCCGAAACGTAAACCCTGCTCCGGATTTGTTTGCGAAGGAAAGCCGATTTCATGGCTTCACCGACTTTCCCGGCTGTTTGTTTATCGATTGTCAAGGCGAACAGGGATGGTCCCGAGCCGGAAATTCCGCAGCCCAGGGCGCCGGCTTCAAGCGCCGCCCGCTTTACCGTTTCAAAACCGGGAATCAGTTTGGACCGCTCGGGCTCGATGATCACATCCTGCAGCGACCGCCCGATGAGGTCGTAATCGGAAGTCGTCAAGCCGGCAATGAATCCCGCCAGATTCCCCCACTGCACCACGGCCTTATTCAAGGGGATCTGATCCTGCAGAATTTCACGCGCCATTTTCGTTTGCACTTCCAATTCGGGGAGGACCACGGAACAGTATAATTGCGCGGGGATTTTCAGTTTAACCACATCCAGGGGGTCGTAACTCCTGATCAGCGTAAACCCGCCTAAAAGCGACGGGGCGATATTGTCGGCATGGGCGGTGCCGCTGGCAACCCGTTCCCCTTCCCGGGCAAAAGGGAGCAGCTCTTCCCGTTCAAGGGGTTTCCCCAGCAGCGCGTTAACACCGAAGACACCGGCCACGGAGCTTGTGGCGCTGGAACCCAATCCACTGCCGATAGGAATTCCCTTGTGCAGTTCGATTTCCACTCCCCGGTCAAACCCGACGTGTTCCAGATATTTTTTTACGGACACCCCGGCCGTGTTTTTTTCCGGATCCAGGGGAAGGCGTCCTTCATCACCGGTTATGGATTTTATCACGACACCCGGTTCTTCCCGCAGGCGAACGGTTATTTCATCGCCGGGCTGATCGATCGCAAAGCCAAGCACATCAAAGCCACAGGATACATTGGCGACGGTGGCGGAAGCAAAGACACGAATTTGTTTGCTCATACCGAACCCAACATGCCCTTCTTCACCATCAGTTCGGCGTTAAGGATCGCGCCGCCGGCCGCTCCCCGGACGGTATTGTGGGACAACACCGTGAACTTATA
>JALUTR010000062.1 GCA_027021785.1 Fidelibacterota bacterium
TCATCGGCCGTATTCCCTCCCGGAGGAATCGATAAGGGGCACCAAATGCATCTTATTTATATTATTCCTTTGATCTTAGGGATTATGATGCTGTTAAGCCTCTTTCCGAAAATCAACTGGTTCGCCCGGTGGGGTATTGCCTACGTGGTTGGCATGGCCGCTGGTTTGCGATCGTATGGCTTTCTTAATTCCAATGTTATCGGACAAATTAAAGGTACGGCCATTCCGTTGGTCGGCGATGTTTCGCCGATGGTATTATTTAACGGCCTGATTGTCCTGATCGGCACCTTATCCGGCCTGATGTATTTTTATTTTTCAAAAGAACATACCGGGACGTTTGGGAAAATTGGTCGGTTGGGAATATACTTTCTGATGATTTCATTCGGCGCTTCTTTCGGGTTTGCCGTAATGGGACGTATTTCCCTGTTAATCGGTCGATTCGTCGATCTGATTGATTATTCCCGGACAACGTATTATCACGCGACGGTGTGGATATTGCTTGCCATGATTGTGCTGTTGATTATATGGAGTATCCGCAATAAGGAGGACTCCGAATCGGCGGCATCCACTGGTTAAGAAACGGAATGACCGGGAATTTTGCTTTCATCCCGGTTGATCGATTTGGGTGGTTCAATTGAACCTGAAATCTTTGCTCAAGGTAAATTCGTTATCCGTTTCCTATCGTATAAAAGGGGCTTACATCCCCGTCGTCGACCAGGTTTCCTTTACCATTAATCAGGGGGAAATCCTCGCCATCGTCGGTGAATCGGGATGCGGAAAATCGCAGTTAGCCCTGGCTTTAGCCGGCTTGTCTCCCAAAAGTGCGCGAATCGACAGCGATATCGACGGCGACACGATGACTGTTGCGATGATTTTCCAGGAGCCTTTAAGTGCCTTGAATCCCCTGATGACCGTTGGGAAACAGATCCGGGAGGGGTTGGCAAAAAAGCACCTTCCCGCTAATGAACAGGTGATAAAATTGTTGTCCGCGGTCGGCATTCCCGAACCGGAGGTTCGCTGTAAACAATATCCCCATGAATTTTCCGGTGGGATGCGCCAGCGAGCATTGATCGCCATGGCGCTGGCCCGCGAACCGGACCTGCTCATTGCCGATGAACCCACCACGGCTTTGGACGTTACCATCCAGGCGCAAATCATTGCTTTGCTAAAAAAACTGAATCAAGAGCGAAAACTTTCCATATTGTTTATCACACATGACTTATCATTACTGGAATCGTTTGCACATCGGGTTGCAGTTATGTATGCCGGTAGAATCGTGGAAATTGCCACGATTCAGGAAATTTTCAATCACCCGAAACATCCGTACACCAGCGCATTGATTAACCTTGCCCGGTTACAAAAAGATGAGAACGGGTTGTTCCCGTCTATCCCGGGTTCGGTACCACCACCGCATGAATATCCGCAAGGCTGTCGGTTTCATCCCCGGTGTCCCCGGAGAACGGATGCTTGTGCCGTGGAAATACCTGTTCTTTCCGGAGGTAACGATCATGTGTGGGCCTGTCCGGTTGTGAAATGAAGTGAGAGATAACGAGAGGGGTCATCCGCCACCTCGGTGTCAATACCAAAATTTGAGGGTCCCCAAAAATGTCAATTCATCATATTTGAGTTTCTAATTCTCCGTCATGATGAAGTTTATTATATGAACAGGGTCGGGAGACCCTGTTCGATCATTAATGTGTATTGTTTTGTCGGTATCCCCAAATGTTTTCCCTGATAATTACGTCCCAAATAACGATCATATAGGAGGAGAATTGTGATAATTTATTTTTTACGTTTTCCTTATTACTGATCATGCAGGATATCCCGTTCCTGCATATTCTCACACGATAACCTTAGTAAAACCAATATTTCGTTGGAACTCATGGATAAATTCCCTTTGTTGTTCATATCAATTTCAAACGATTAAATTTTTTACCCCGAAGGCCAGGAGCCAGACAATACTATGCGTGCTCCAGAGCTCTTTTTTAGGTGTAAACAAGGGGCTATCTTGTTGTCAATAGTTATCGTTGAAATTTAGATATTGAGTGAATTCATCTGACTTTTTGACAAATTCAATAACACATTATGCGTAGAGAATTGTCATGCCCACCTCCATATTTATTCCATTGTGGAATTGTTGTCGGTCATATACATTTAATAACAACGGGAATTCGGAATCACAAGGATTACCTGTCAATCGAATCATTAAAATCATCATGAAGGGGGGACCTATGACAACCTACTACATGTTTGGGACCTACAACTGTGGTGCAGTTAACAACATTTCAGCTTCCAGAACCGATAAATGCGCAAAATTGATCGAAAAATATGGAGGAGAAGTTATTTTAATGCATGCCCTACTGGGCGAATACGATCTGGTTTTTATTACCAATTTCCCGGATAACGAAACCGCAATGAAAACGTCGATTGCCTTAAATCTGATGACCGATATATCCTTTTCCACTTACCCGGCCATAACCGTAACAAAATTCGACGAAATGGTCGCTGATTTATGAAATAAACCACAAACTCGATTGTACTCTACATTAAGATAAACTAACATTTCTCACTTCGACGTGAGGTGCGCTTATTCAAAAATTGTCTGACTATTGAAATTGACTTGATTCGTACTTTTTCCCGCAGTTGCGGGATACCAAAAGAAGCCCCGATTTTACATCGGGGCAAGGCGACAAGATATCATGAAATACCAAGTTAAACCATTTTTTGAAAAAACCGTTGATCGATATTGTACAACCCTATTCTAAACAATAATAGAGGAAGACTATTATACGTGTGAAATGTTAGTAAACTATTTTATGGCGTTGGTGTACCTTTTGTTGGTTCTGCAAAAAGGTACTTCGTTTCAAAAATGCTGAAGTTTATTTTTATCTTGATCTGTATAGTATATACCATATAATATATATCATATAATAAATGTTGGAGGAAGATATGCGATCAGCAAAATTGTTTATTAACGGTCGGAGCCAGGCAGTTCGTTTGCCCAAGGAATTTCGATTTGAAGGAGATGAAGTATACATTAAAAAAACGACTGAAGGTATACTGCTCATTCCTAAAAATAAATCTGTTTGGGATGTCTGGGAACAAAAATTGTTGCAGTATAACGAACCTTTCATGAAGGAACGGAATCAACCTGCTGACCAACAAAAACGTGAGAAGCTTAATGAAGTATTTGATTGATACCAATATCTGTATTTATATCATGAATGAGCGACCGATTGAGGTAATAAGAAAATTTAAAAAATACCCAATTGGTGAGATCGGCGTATCGGCGATTACAGTCTCTGAACTTCAATATGGAGTAACTAAAAGTATTCATAAAGGGAAAAATCGGCGACGGCTGGAAGAATTTTTATTTCCTTTCGATATATTGTCCTATGATGAATTGGCAGCCGGAGTATATGGTATAATTCGTGCTCAATTGGAAGAAAGTGGCAAATTAATAGGACCGCTTGATTTGCTTATTGCAGCACAGGCATTGAGCCGCGATTTAACCCTCGTCACCAACAACGAAAAAGAATTTAAACGTATTAAAAAATTAAAAGTGGAAAACTGGGTTGCACAATAGTGTGTCAGGCATCCTTGCTTGACGATCCCGGTAGTTTCTATTGGAATATAATTCGACGACCATTGACGGTTGTCGTACATATGCTTTCTTATGTGGCTCTGTAACGCTAATTTCATAATAGGGGAAATTCCAACATTATCATGAGGAATTATTTATGACGGATCAACAATCATTATTAAAAAAACTGGGAATTGAACCAATCAATTA
>JALUTR010000063.1 GCA_027021785.1 Fidelibacterota bacterium
GGTTAGTACGTCCGTAAGGAATGAAAATGGGGCAAAAAAAAAGAGAAACGTAAGCAAAAACCGTTAGATATCGACAGAATGACTGTCTGTGTGCCCCCACTAACTGATCAATCGACAGATAATTTCCCCCAAAGCTGGTTTTCTATTAGTTTTCGGACAGAAACTTATTTAATGAAACCCGGTGCTTATGTTTAATTCTTTTATAAACACATTACTATCCGTTTTTATCTGTGTTAATCCTTGGCTTTTTACAGAGTTCATCAATCAAGTCTTTACAAAGCGTGACGACAAGCTCAGGTCGCTTGTTTTAAAGTAAAATTTAGCGCTTATGCTACGCCGCCCACCCCTGATATTTGGGAAGTGTCAATTCCGAACAAACCGGTGGCGTGTTTCCACATCATATCCTCGGGCATATTGAAAACGAAATCGGGGGTGGTGCTCTGGAGCAGCCAATCACCGTTTTCGATTTCCCGCTCCAGTTGGTTCGCAGTCCACCCGGCGTGACCCAACATAAGTTTGTATTGTTGCGGACCGGTATCCCGATTGATGTTCTCCAGGATTGTTTTATGGCTGGTGATGGCAAAATCATCGGATATTTTTATTGTACCGGTCGTGGAATGAGAGGCGGAATGAAGCACTATTCCGCGTTCCAGCAAAACCGGCCCCCCAAAGTAAACCTTGGGAACAATCTTCAGGATATCCTGGGTATCATCATAAAGTTCGGAGAACAATTTCCTGAGGTCCGGTTCATGAAAGGGACGATTAATAATAAGCCCCATGGCGCCGTCCCTGGTATGCTCACAAATGAAAACGACCGTCTTTGCAAAATACGGATCCTGCATATGCGGCATGGCGATAAGAATATGATTTTTAAGTGAACTCATGGCCTAATGTATGATTAAACATAAAACGGGTCAACAAGGTTTCAAAATTGTTACCTCTGTAACTATAGAAAGAAAGTATGAGATCGGAATGCCATCGGATGCCGTGAAACGTGTCGAAACGAAGTGGAAACCCCGATGAAGCGGAACGAATATCGGGGAAACGTGATGCGGGGATGCTCCCAGTTGTATCAATGTGTAATCAATTCCGTCGTACAATAGTCAACCCAATCATGATTCTTATGAGTCCCGGTTAGCGCGTAACTGACAAAAGCACCATTATTGCTGACAATGGTGGCAATGTTGTTTCCATTCCAAGTCCGTAGTTCAAAAAACTTTGTCCTTTGCTGCGAAGTCGGCTTGGCTCCCTTTCCCAAAATAAAGGCAACACCCAGGATAAGAGTAAAGATTATCCGAATTACTTTCCCTTTATTGAAACGAAAATGCATTTGGTTTTTCCATTCCCGGAATTGGTTTATTTCAACACCACCAGTTTCCGGGTAAACTGTACTTGATCAGTTGCCAAGCGGTAAAAATAAATCCCGCTGGCCGACCGTGACGCATCCCAGACCACTTCCTTGATTCCCGGCTCCTGCTTCTTATCCACCAGTACTGCCACTTCCCGGCCCAGGAGGTCGTACACCACCAGGCGTACATGGGTCGCTTCCGGCAATTCATAGCGGATGGTGGTGGCCGGATTGAAAGGATTGGGGTAATTCTGATGGAGGAGAACCATGCGGGGCAGGGGAATCTTTTTTTCAATACCCAATAAAGTGGAGTCGGTATGAAGGATAATATCATCGAAAATCCATTCGGTAAATTTGGAATTGCGGTTTACCCTAAAGCGAAGAAACATTGAATCCCGGTCGGTATAGGAAGACAATGGAAAATGGAACGTGTCCGGACTTTGGTACCCGGAAAAAGAATCCACTACCACCCAATCGGATCCGTTGAAAGAATATTCCAAAACTCCGAAGTTGTCGTCAGCGTGGAAATTAAACGCCATTGGAATAGTCAGCCAGACCTTATCAAAGGCTGTTAAATCCAGAGCCCGAAGATACTGCATCGTGTCTCCGATACCACCGGATTCCGTTAAATGAGAAATCAATACCCGGTTCCAGGGGGCCTGAGGATAGTTGAAATTCTGGAATTTCCCATTAGTAAACATTCGCCAATTCTCTGTCTGATCATACGAATCGGTGTGTTCCCAGTCCCCTACGGCTTCCCGGTCACCGGTTACAAACCATTGTTTTTCCGATATTCCCGTATTTCCGCTTTTGCTTGAATCGATTGCCGTGACCCAATAATAAATTGTGTCACCCATAGCTTGAGCCTGACCGGAAATAACCCCGGACCACCGGTACGACCATTCCCAGTCGAAAAACAGCGAATCATAAATCGTCATCGATGCTGCTTGTTGCGGAGCATCTCCTATCTGCCAGTGTAATTCCACATCCGTTATCCCAAAACGACTATCCCTGACCGTATCAATGATAACCGTTTTTTCAAACGGCAGCAAATAATGGATGTCCTGAGTTACACTTACTCCCGACAATTTCGGTGCTGTTGTATCGGGCCCGAATATGAGCGTTCGGTAATTGTACGGCGCCCCGGAAGGCCAGAATAGTTTATTGCCGTCGTTCGCAGTCAGAGACAGATAGTAACGTAATTCGGTTGTACCGGCTACCTCCGGAAATTCAGGGACCCAAACCGCATAAGCAGGTTCCTCTTCATATTCAATTTGGTCCAATACCATTGAATCTTTTACGGTATTGACGTTATAGTGAAGCTGGCAGAACAGATTCTCTTCAGGCAGCCCGGTATTCGCATCCGTAATTCTGAAGACCATATAGAAAGGGCCTTTCGACTCAATATCCATTTCATGGGGAGAGATCCTGGTGATCTGAGGAAGTAGTGAAGGCAGTTGAAAGTTTGATTCCCAAATCGAACGAATCATTCCGGCATCTGACCTCAGGGAAGCGACCGATGCCAAATTAGAGAGCTCCTGTGACATAATAAGTGCCACAACCATTTCCTGAACGTCACCAGGGGCCAGTGAGAAAGGACCAACCGACATAAGTATTCGCCGGTCTGTGAAAGGACGATAGTCGTATTCTACCCAGCCTTGGCCCGTTACCGGATCGCCATTATAAACAAAGGTCGTTACCTCACCGGTGGTTGGGTCAATGATCGGCGCACCATCGGCGGTCAATCCGTTCACCAAGTTGAAAACGAGCTTCGAATATTCTATTTCACTCCAGGGCGAGTGATAATTGGGGGTGAAAGCTTTCATCGGTAAGTTTCTGTAATCCGCAATCCATTCTCCTGAGACAAAAGCCGAATCACCGGGGGAAGGAACAATAGGAGTTTGTAAAAACAAACTACCATAGGCGGGCGGTGCCGGTCCGTATAGCTGATCACCACCGAAGTCGTTATAACAGAATCCGAGCTTGATTTCAGGATCGCAACCGGTCAAATCATCGGTAGCGTCTCCCAAATCCGTATCCGACCACACGGCAATAAATACCGAATCCAAAAAATCCGGACCCTTGTTCTCAATCTGCCATTTTATAAAAAGCGTATTCTTCAATGGACCCTCCACATCAAATCCGTACAAGGCAGTCCGGACTTCGACATTCAGGGGAGGGGTACCCCAGAGGTTCAAATGCTGACTTTCATTACCGTCGTTCATCACGTACCAGTGAAACATGTCCCCCTCAATATCCGGGTAATCCCCATCCGGGGGATTGTATACTCCATCGTTATTGGCATCCACCCAGGGAGCCCCGTCCTCCACCGGCCAGTTCAGAAAATCATCCGTGGGAAGGGGGGTCTCCACCAACTCGGTGTAGGCATTTCTTTCCTCGATGATCGTAACCGGCAGCATCAGGGACAGGGAAGTGAACGTATTCCAGTCATTGTTCAGAAATGCTTCGATTTCGGATCGATGGATACGGTAGATTTTCCCCGATTCACCGGCGCCATTGATCGTACCGGGCGCAAACTCAGAAACATATTCACTGGCGGCGGTACGGATCTCTTCTATGCCGTTGACTTTCCCGGCAAGAATCCAGAGGCCCGCCTGATACACGGCTCCAATGCCACTCCCTTTGGGCCATTCCAATCCCGATTTTCCGGTAACATGGTAACTGGCGAAATCCCCATGATTGCCGTGAATCGTGGAAATAGCGTTCCCGTCCCAGATAACGTGTTCAACACCCTTGGTCTGGACAGCTACCTTTGCAGACCGCGGATCAGCGCCGTAAGCCGTTAAAATCAACGCTAAAAAAATTATAATTTTCTTTATCACTAATTCCCTCCTTTAATTTCTAGACAATATTTTATTTCAACACCACCAGTTTCCGGGTAAAACGGATTGTTCAGCACCGTTCCCTATCTTCCACTTCAACCGGGGTGTGAATGCAAATAGATCATCCTCAATCTGCACTCGGATCCGGTTCGCAAAAGGAATCCGATAGTGTACATTAATGAAATCGTTCGGTTCGGTAACCTCCGGAGCCGTTGTATCGGGCCCGAAAATAAGGGTCCGGTAGTTGCAGGGTGCCCCAGAAGGCCAGAACATCCGTGTGTCGTCATCGGCATAGATCGCCAAGTAATAGTGCAATTCCGTTGTGTCCGTTACCTCCGATTGTTCAGGTATCCAAACGGCGTAGGCCGGCTTCCCTTCATGCTCAATCAACACCAATTCCGCAGAATCGGAAACCGTATTGGATCCAAAATAAATCTGGAAAGGTTGGTCCCCCAGGGTCCAACACGCGTTCGGCTCGATCCGGAAAACCAAATAAAAAGGTCCTGCTTCTTCGGTGTTGTTGAATTTGGATACTTCGGTCACAATGACCACCGGTTCCCGAAAAGCAAAGCGGGAATCCCAGGCTGTGCGGACCCAACGAGTATCATCCAGCAAAACCGCTATGGACAGTTCCGGAGTCATTCCCTGGGCAATAAGCAGGGCAAATACGACTTCCTGGGAATCCCCTTTCGCCAGTGTAAAAGGACCCACGGCCGGAACCTGTCGGTGGTCGTGTGGTAATTCATCCAGCCATCCCGTGCCAAGCCAGGGTTGGCCGGTAAAAGCCCATTTCGTAATGGTTTCCGTAACGGGATTAACCAGGGGGTCCCCGGCCGTAACCTCATTCCGGGTTCTTGTTGCCAGACTCTGCACGGAATAATAAGCTTCCCGAGCTGTTCCCGGTTCACCCCAGGCACCGTGCTTGTACCCCATGTTGACCGCAGTCAGGGGCAGATTTCGGTAATCCGGGATAGAACGACCAAACATGAAAGCGGTATCACCAGGAGAGTACACCATCGGCCCCTGCAATACAATAGTTCCAACAGCCGGGACCATTGAACCGTACTTCAAGTCGCCATCGGAATCGTTGTAGGTATACGCTATGGCAAGGGAGGAATCCGACCCGTTCGGATCATCATGTGCTTCGCCGAGATCCGGGTCACTCCAGGGTGATATAAAAACTGAGTCCAGATCGTGAGGTCCCTTATTGATAACCGGATAGCGAAGAAAAAGAGTGTTGCTTAAGGATTGATCCGCATTGAACCCGTAAATGGCGGATTGGACTTCAATTCCCAGCGGATCGGTTCCGAAATATTCCTCGTGCCGGGTTGTATCGCCATCATTGAAAACAGACCAGAAATACAAGTCGCCTTCGGTATCGGGGTGATCTGTCGCAGGATTATATACTCCGTCGCCGTCCACATCGACCCAGGGGGCACCCTGATCAACGGGCCATGTCTGCCAATCGGTGTTGGTAGAATCATCGGTTGTCTTAAGGGCATAGATACGATAACTCGCATCATCGGGATCGGAACCGTATGGCCCGGGGGCAAATTCGGCGGAATAGTAACCGACGGCGGTTCGTATTTCACTTATTCCGTCCACTCGCCCGGCAAGGACCCACAGGCCGGCTGTAAAAACGGCTGTGAGCCCGCTTCCCTTCGGCCATTCCAGCCCACTTTCACCGGTTAGCCGGTAATCCACAAACGCCCCGTCATTGCTGACTACAACAGCAATGTTATTACCGTCCCAGAGACGTTGGTCCAGCGCACCGGGATTGTTTCGCTGTAAGCGGCTCATCTCTTTGGCCGATACAAACAAGGCTATAAAAAGAAAGGAGACAATTACCCGTTTCATCTAAAACCCGTGGTTAACCGGTTCGTTTTTTCTCCGGCGCCTGACACGTCAAGACCAAACCCAACCTGGATGCCCCGTAGAAAAAGCAGCTCATGGCGTATTAAATTACCGTATTGCTATCCTGATCACAAGAACAGCAAATAATATCCACTTATAATACCACATATACATTCCCTGCCCGCTTTCTTTAAGGAATATACGGGAAACCACGGAAAAAAGCAGTTCATTAAACACAAATTTTTCAACGGATAAATTTGCCCTGCTATTGTTTTTTGCAAATCCAATTGAAAATTTTCTTTCATCGAAGAATAAGACCGTGCAATCGGCCGACGGATACCTAAAAAGACAGGATTTGAATCGGGAGGGGGGAACGGTACTTTTCCTCCGGGTTGGCCTTGGAGCAGGTCCGCGACAAAGTCACTGATTAAATCAAGATATAAAACAGCAATAATCCATCGGATTGAATCCCTGTTTTGTTAACTTCTATTGCCGATCTTTTCCTGGATTCTGAGCACATTGTCATTCTATTAATTGCGTCACACAACAGTCAACCCAATTATGATTCCTGCTGATGAGTTTTGGTAAGCGCCCCGAATTTGAATTTTGACATAGTATTGCTGTCCAAATAATTCTTCGCAACATTTATTTTGGACAGATGAATTGACATAGAAAAAGCTGCAAATCGTTTTTTGATTCCCCGACAAATGGGGGTAAATTTTGGATTGTACTTTACGCTATGTTTTTACCGGTTTTGGGAGTGGAATGACCAAATTAAAAAATGACCAGACCTGCCAATAAGATCATTATTAAGGGTGCTCGCCAGCACAACCTGAAAAATATCGATCTGGAAATCCCCCGGGATAAACTGGTCGTTATTACCGGTTTGTCGGGTTCGGGAAAATCCTCATTGGCTTTTGACACAATTTATGCTGAAGGGCAGCGCCGCTACGTCGAATCATTGTCCTCATACGCCCGCCAGTTTCTGGGTCTCATGGAAAAACCGGACATGGATTATATCGAAGGTCTTTCCCCCGCTATTTCGATCGAACAAAAAGCCACCGGGCGCAATCCCCGTTCCACCGTAGGTACGGTAACGGAAATCCACGACTATCTTCGGCTTTTGTTCGCCCATATCGGTCGACCACACTGCTGGGTCTGCGGCCGGCCCATTCAACGTCAGACCGTCCAGCAAATCGTCGACACGGTGAAAAAATTCCCCGCCGAATCCAGAATTTATATTTTGGCACCCGTAGTCCGGAGCCGTAAAGGTGAACACAAAGGCGTTTTCGATGAGATCAAACGCGAAGGCTTTTTACGTACCCGGGTAAATGGCAAACTCCATTCGGTGGACGATAAAATTCGTCTTAAAAAAACAAAAAAACACACCATTGAAGTTGTGGTGGACCGCCTGGTACTCGAGGGCGATTTCCAGGAACGCCTGACCGAATCCGTCGAACTGGCTTTAAAAATCGGTGCCGGTCTGGTGATTATACATGAATTGCCGAATAAGGATCACCTATTCAGCGAACATTTTGCCTGTCCTCATTGTGAAGTCTCGATAGAAGAATTGACACCGCGGATGTTTTCCTTCAATTCCCCCTACGGAGCTTGTTCGCGCTGCGACGGATTGGGTTCCCACATGGAAATCGACCCCGAATTAATCGTACCCGATAAAACCAAATCATTAATTCAGGGGTGTGTTATTCCCCTGGGCGAACAACCGCGCGGGAACTGGTACGGCAGCATCCTCAAAAGCCTGGCCCGTCATTATAATTTTAATTTCACAACCCCCTGGTACCGGCTGGACCCCAAAATACGCGAAATATTGCTTTACGGCACCGGCAAGGAAAAATTACGCATGTCATATTCCTCCGACCGGTGGACCGGTACATACGTCGGTGGTTGGGAAGGCACCATTCCCAATCTGATGCGGCGCTACCGCCAAACCAGATCATCGGGTATCCGGGAATGGATTGAACAATTTATGCGCATGCGTCCCTGTCCGGATTGCGGGGGAAGCCGCTTAAAGCAGGAAAGCCTGGCCGTCACCATCGGCGGAAAAAACCTCGGCGAACTTTCCCGCATGTCCATCAAGGATATTCTTACTTTCCTCCGTTCCCTGGATCTCAGCAAAACCGAAAAAATTATCGCGCAACAGATTTTAAAAGAAGTCCGGGAACGGCTGGGATTCCTCATGGATGTCGGTTTGGACTACCTGACCCTTGACCGTGCGGCCAATACCCTGTCCGGAGGCGAAACGCAGCGGATCCGGCTGGCCACCCAGATCGGCTCCCAACTGGTTGGGGTCCTGTATATCCTGGACGAACCCTCTATCGGTCTTCACCCGCGGGATAATACCCGCCTGCTGAACACCCTTAAACACCTTCGGGATCTGGGCAACTCCATTCTGGTCGTGGAACACGACCGGGAAACGATTGAAGCAGCAGACTATATTATCGATCTGGGGCCCGGTGCCGGTGAACACGGCGGCAATGTGATATTTTCCGGCGACCCCGAACACCTTATTCACTGCCGGAAGTCCATAACCGGTCAATATTTATCAGGTAAACGCAAAATTCCCGTTCCCAATACGCGGCGCAACGGACATCAAAGAAACCTGGTTGTAAAAAAAGCCCGGGGAAACAACCTGAAAAACATCGACGTGAAGTTCCCCCTGGGAAAATTCACCGTGGTGACCGGTGTATCGGGAAGCGGTAAAAGCACCCTGGTCAACGAAACACTTTACCCCATCCTGGCCAGGGAACTTCACAACGCCCGCAAATATCCCCTGCCGTACGAAGCGGTTGAAGGCTTGGAGTATCTTGACAAGGTGGTGGATATCGACCAAAGGCCCATCGGGCGGACGCCCCGCTCCAATCCGGCTACTTACACGGGGGTGTTCACCCACATTCGCGACCTGTTTTCGCAGTTGCCCGAATCAAAGTTGCGGGGGTACAAACCGGGCCGGTTCTCCTTTAACGTAAAAGGCGGCCGGTGCGAAGCCTGCGAAGGGGATGGAATTATTAAAATTGAAATGAATTTCCTGCCGGACGTGTACGTTACCTGTGAAGTGTGCAAAGGCAAACGCTACAATCGCGAAACCCTGGAAGTGACGTACAAGGGGAAAAATATCGCCGAGGTCCTGGCTATGTCCGTCGAGGAAGCGTTGACGTTTTTCAGGAATATTCCCTCGATCTTTAAAAAACTGACCACCCTCAATGAAGTGGGGCTGGGATATATTCGCCTGGGACAACAGGCCACCACGCTGTCGGGAGGTGAAGCGCAGCGGGTGAAACTGGCTACGGAATTGTCCCGGGTAAGCAACGACCGGACTTTATATATATTGGATGAACCTACCACCGGTCTGCATTTTGAGGATGTTCGCATGTTGCTGGCCGTGCTCCAAAAGTTGGTTGACAAGGGAAACACGGTCATTGTAATCGAACACAATCTGGAAGTTGTCAAGTCGGCCGACTGGGTAATCGATCTCGGCCCGGAGGGCGGAGACAACGGCGGTGAGGTTATTTTCACAGGCACACCGGAAGA
The DNA here is from genome assembly GCA_027021785.1 of Fidelibacterota bacterium. Lineage (GTDB taxonomy): Bacteria > Fidelibacterota > Marinisomatia > Marinisomatales > JAADGP01 > JAADGP01. The sequence goes on from JALUTR010000063.1 coordinate 9,595, forward strand.
TTTACTGACAGAACCGCGCTCTTACACCGGTAAATTTCTGCGTCACGTTTTAAACAATAAATTACCGGTCGTTAACAAAAAGGCCGCGTCGGCTGTGGCTTGAACTGTTCATTATCGACTTAAAAGGAATTCCAAAAACATATTTTCGCGATTGGTGAAATTTTCGACAAACTTCGGAGACGACAAAATGAAATCCGTAAAAGAACTACAACCGTATTTTCCTTTTTGGGAAATCACGAAAGACCTTATTGATCAATGTATCGATATCATGCTTAATCTGCGCCAAAGCGGGCATCCCGGCGGATCGCGCTCCAAGGTGCATGCCCTGGTGGCAACCACCCTGTCCGGCGCCATGCGCTGGGACATCCGCGAACCGGGAAAACGTTTTGCCGACCGCTTTGTCCTGGTTGGGGGACACGCCAATCCGGCCGTTTACGCAACACTGGCCGTCCTGAACGAAGCCCTGCGAATTAAGTACCGGAACACCGGTAATTCCCGCTTTTTGGTTAACCATGCCGAGGAACGGCAGTTGGTCTGGCAGGACCTCCTGACCCTGCGGCGTAACGGCGGTTTGCCGGGGCATGCCGAAATGGAGGGGAAAACCCTGTTTTTCAAATTTAACACCGGACCCAGTGGACACGGTTCACCGGCCGCAGCCGGAGAAGCCCTGGCCCTGAAACTGGCAAAAACATCCCAGGTAAAAGTGTTCGCCTTCGAGGGAGAAGGCGGATTAACCACCGGTGTAACCCATGAGACCCTGAATTCGGCATGGGGGTTGGGATTGGGCAACCTGATTTATTTCGTGGACTGGAACGATTTCGGCATCGATAACCGTCCTTTCAGTTCCATTATGTACGGCGGTCCCCGTGACTGGTTTGGCTCTCATGGATGGCACGTGGAAGGAACCGAAGAGGGTGAAAACTGGGAAACGCTGACCGGTGCCTTTTACCGCCTGCTGGTCGAAAACGGCGATCCCGACATACCAAAAGTGGTGTACGCAAAAACCCGGAAGGGGCGCGGCTATTACGTTTACGACAACCAGAGCCACGGCACCCCCCACCCACGTAATTCGGAATTATTCTGGAAAACGAAAGAGGATTTTGCCCGGAAATACAATATCGATTTCGAAGGTTTTGGCGAACCGGCCGCAGACACCTGGGAAGGCCAGGTGGAACAGGCCACCCGTATGTTCCACACCGTATTCTCGGTCATGGAAAACAACCCTGGCCTGGTTGATTACCTGGCCGAAACGTTGGTAGGCCTGGGAGACTCCATTCCGGAAGAAATTCCCTCCTGCCGGATTTCGGCCAGCAACCCACTCGATAACAAGCGACTGTACGATGTCCAAAATCTTCCGAAGGAACTGTTCGTGGAACCGGGTGTCAAGGCGCCCAACCGGATGGGACTGTCCAAATACGCTTCCTGGCTGAATACTATGTGTATCAAGGAATATGGTCGTCCCCTGGTAATCGCCATGTCGGCCGATTTGGCCGATTCCACCAATATCTCCGGTTTCGCCAAAGGTTGGGACGAGGCTCCCGATCTGGGTTTGTATCATCGCGATACCAATCCCAACAGCCCGCTCATGCCCCAGGGAATCACCGAATTTGCCAATGCCGGTATGCTGGCCGGGTTGGCCACGGTGAATTTTAACCGCGACCCTTATGAAAAATTCAACGGCTTTTTCGGCGCCATGAGCACCTACGGCTCCTTCAGCTATCTCAAGTACGGCCCCCTGCGTCTCTTCAGTCAGATCGCCCAGGACTCGCAATTAAAAGTAGGCAAATTGATTTGGATTGCCGGCCATTCCGGACCGGAAACGGCTGAAGACAGCCGTACCCATTTCGGGATTTTCGCGCCCGGGGTAACACAGCTTTTCCCCGAGGGGCAGATCGTCAATCTGTATCCCTGGGAACACAATGAAGTGGCCCCGGCCCTTACCGCCGCGCTGGCCACCGATATTCCCATCATCGCGCTCCACCTGACCCGACCTCCGGTGGAAATCCCGGACCGGGAGGCGCTGGGAATGGCTTCCTACCTGGAGGCGGCCAAGGGGGCCTACCTGATCAGGGACTTTGATCCGGAACGCCCCAAGGATGGGGTGATCTTTGTGCGGGGGACCAGTTCCACCAATTCGGTCGTGCAAATCCTGCCGCGCCTGAAACAATCCGGACCGAATGTAAAAATCGTAGCCGCTGTTTCCTGGGAATTGTTCCGGCGTCAGCCGGAAACGTACCGTCGGCAGGTCGTCGCGCCGGAGGAATGGGCCGATGCCATGGTAATCACCAACGGCGCGCGGAGACAAATGTACAAATGGATGGCCAATCCTCTGGTAGAGGAATATTCTCTCTCCTCCGACTGGGACAACCGCTGGCGCTCGGGAGGCAGCCTGGAAGAAATCATCGACGAAGCTCATTTGTCACCGGAGTGGGTCTGGAAAGGAATAACACGGTTCGCCAAAGACCGCCCGGAACGGCTGCGGCGCCTGAAGGAGCTGATTCCAGGGTAGCAATTACGTTGAATAGACGGACCACTGTTTTCGGTCCGGGATAAATAACATCCGTCTTACCGGTTTCCCGGAGTTTCAGGGCGTTAATTTTCGTTGAATTGTCACGGACTACGCTCCTTGTTTTAATATGTTTTTTCACTTTACCGGCGATCCGTCAACCGGATTGACTATTCCAATACACCCCACCCCTGTCACAGAGGCATTACGGTATGAATACATCTGCGCTTCACTACACCCGTGCAAAAAGTAATCCCGGAAGGATGTATTGAACTCGGTATTTGTTATGGACAGAAAGATAACGGCACCGCTAAGTTTATTTTCGCTGGTGTGGATAAAAACGGGAATAATCGTATCCGTTATTATTAGCTGACTACTCCCCGTATTATGGTAAGGATAATTAATTAAACAGTAAAAGAGAATAAGCTGATAGAACACGTCATATCGAAGGTTGCATTTTATCTGAATTTCTTACCAGTTGTTATTGGTATAATCAAGCATAAACGTTTACAGGGAGAGTTAAAAATATTTTTTTGGTTTTTGTTAATCTCATTGGGTTTTTCCTTTATTATGTATTTTATGGCAATCGCCAAAATGAACAATATGAGTGTTTTACATCTTTACACTCTCATCGAATTCGGTTTTATCACCAACGTATTATCAAATTGGCAACCCACCGATATTGCGAGAAAAATTGTTAAATATTCCATAGCCCCTTACGCAATAATATGGATGCTTGCCAAAATACTGGTTGAGAACCAAAACGGGTTTGATAATTATACAAGCTCTCTGTCGTGCGCCATTATTACAATTGCCGCGGCGTACGCCCTTCTGGGGTTGGTTTCATCCGAATTCGATCGTCAAAATTCCGCCTCTGTCTTGTGGATTCTCACCGGTTTTCTGATCTATTTTTCCGGAAACCTGGTTCTTTTCGCTATCAGTTCAACCATTATTTTACGGGCCTGGACAATCCATAATATTTTAGCAATGATTGCCAATATCTGTTATTCGGGAGGTTTCCTATCGTTACACCGGGCATAGAATTCTGGTGGGTCCTGACCCTTGGAACCATTGTGGTCCTGGTATTGGTCATCATCATTATTTCAAGTGTCCTGATCGGACGCAAAAGATTGCTGAAGTCTCGGTATAAAAGACTCAGACTTCTTAAGGAATCCGAGGCAAAATATCGAAATTTGGTGGAATCCATGGACGACTCCGTTTTTGTTATTGATTCCAACCGGAAAGTGCTCTACGCAAATAGTAAACTTTCAAAACTATTACATCAGACATCTGAAAACATCTGTGGAAAGTCAATTAATGATTTGTTTCCCGGGAACGGGGTGAAAAGGCTGATGCGGTGTATTGATGTTGTGTTCGAAGTTGGTGAAATTGATAAAATTGAATTTAAAACCACTATCAATCATGAGGTATATTGGTTGGAAACAACCCTGATTCCCCGATACAGACACAATACATCTGATTATATTATTCTTGCCATTTCCCGGAATACAACCGAAAGGCGAAAAATGGAGGATGATCTGAAAAGCCTCATCGGTACGCTTAAAAGCCAGCAGGAAACCTTGAAACTATTATCTTCCGAAGTGATAAGGGCCCAGGAAGCGGAACGAAAAAGAATAAGCCGGGAATTGCACGATGAAGTCGGACAGGCCCTCACTGCCATCAGCATAAACCTGGAATTGATCCGGCAGGATTCGGTGGCAATGAAAAATCTCAAGCAGCGGATACATGATTGCAAGAACCTGGTGGAAAAAACCATCGAAGATCTGCATCGTGTCACGTACGAACTCCGGCCGGCCATGCTCGATGACCTTGGCCTTCTTCCAGCTTTCCGATCACATGCTAAAAATTATGAAAAGAGGACCGGGATTACGATTCATATCGATGGACCGGAGGAAATCGAGCAGCTCGACAGCGAAATAAAAACCGTTATTTATCGCGTGTTTCAGGAAGGATTAAACAACGTTGTAAAGCATGCCCAAGCGAATCGCGTTAAGATTCATATTGAAATGAACAGAGGTAAAGTCATCTTCAGTATTTCCGACAATGGAAAAGGATTTAACACCCGGAGCCTTCTCAGGAAAAAGCCCGAAGAGCGGGGTTTGGGGCTGCAGGGTATCAGTGAACGTGTCCGGATCGTAGGGGGTCATTTGCATCTGAAGTCAAAACCAAGGCAAGGTACTATTCTCCAGGTCGACATACCGGTTGCAAAAGCGTGATTTATAACAATTACGGCCCCTGATGAAATTTACCGTCGGCGGGGACCTAAACGGATCTAATGTTCATAAACTTAACCTGACCAACGCAATTCCAATAAATCAATCGGGTCAGTTGCGGCATCACAAATCCAGGATAACCGGCTCACTTCAACACCATCACCTTCCGTACCTGAAGGAAGTCTCCGGCAACCATGCGGATAAAATAGGTCCCGCTGGAAACATTGGTGGCGTTCCATCGAACTTGCCTGACACCCGGCCCCTGGTTCCTGTCAACCAATACAGCCACTTCCCGACCGAGGAGGTCATAAACGGTCAGATTCACACGGCTGCGAACCGGTAATTCGTACCGGATCGTTGTAACGGGATTGAAGGGATTGGGGTAATTTTTATGAAGAATAAATGATGTCGGAATACCACCCGGATCACGCACATTTTCCAACGTGGATTTCGCACTACGATAAACTCCCAACCCACTTGTGCCTACATATAAAAAGCCTTTGGAATCTCTTGCAAACGATATTCCCAAGGTCCAATCCACTCCGCTATTGACTTTGTACCATGAATCACCGTTATCCACGGATCGGTATATTCCCTTCATACACCCAACATAGATGTCATCATTGGAATCAATTATCAAAGAGTAAATATACCCCGATGGGAGCCCTAAATTGATGGCTTGCCAACTATCTCCGTTATCAATACTACGGAAGACACCCCCGTTTGTAGTTCCGGCAAAGATATGATCCTTGGAGTTTACTGCCAACACTTCCACAAAATAATTCGTTAAACCTTTTGGTTTCCAAGTGGTACCCAGATCCGTTGAGTAAAAAACCCCTATTTCACCCATGTATATGGTTCCCAGGGAATTGTGAGCGAATGTTGTAATATCCCCATACGTCCTTGTTTCAACCCAGGTGTTTCCTTGGTCTGTTGAACGGTAAATACCTCCGGCACCGGCAAAAATGTAACCGTTGGGATGGACATAGAGAGAGACTATATTATGATTGTTTAACCCGTTTAATTTGGGTTCCCAGGTTCCGCTTTCTTCCATATAGCGAAATATTCCATTTTCCCTTGTTCCTACAAATACGTTATCCTCCAAATCGACGACTAAAGCGGTGAATTCCAAATTGGTTAAACCATTGTTTACAGGGTTCCATATTCCATTATTTTTGTCAAAATAAAAAACTCCAGTTCCGGGCGCACATGCCCAGACCTGATCTTTGCTGTCAATCGCCAGGCCAACTATTCTCGTGTTGATAATACCGGTATTTTCCCGAGTCCAAACCTGTCCGCCGTCACCGGAATAATAAACACCCCCACCAGCGCTTCCTAAATACATATTTTCATCGGGATCCAGATATATTGAATTGACTGTTAAATTTTCCAGTCCATTACTCCTTGGCTCCCAGGTTTTACCACTATCAGCGGAAAAAAGAACCCCGTTGTTCCCTGTTCCTGTATAAAGATCGCCACGATTATTAACAGCTAATGACAGAATATGCATCCCTTCCAATCCATCCCGTAACTTTATCCAATTCACGCCATAATCCGTAGAGCGAAATATTTCTCCAGAACCGGCTGAACCGGCATAGATGTGACCGGCTGAATTAAGGGCAAGAGACCAAATTCTTCTATTTCCAAAATCAGCTTTCGTCCATGTAATCCCCCTGTCCTTTGAAAGGAATAACCCTTCGCTAAAAGTCCCGATATACATGTGATCGGAAGAATCAATCGCAATCGTTATAAGATATGGCTCAGATATATTTATTCTCCCCCATGTTCTTCCGTAATCGGTGGATCTGAATAAGCCATTGCCGAATGTAGTGGCAAATAGTTTTCCTTGATCATCAATAAATATATCTGTCACGAGGGGAACATTGAAAGATTGAATCCATGTTTCACCCGCATTTATCGATTTATAGATTCCCCAATCTGTCGCTACAAACAATACTTCATTAGCCGTTAACACAATACTGTAAACGGGGATCGGCATAAAAGGAGTTTTTTCCCATTTAATCCCCCTGTCAAAAGATTTATAAATTCCTGCTCCCGTACCGGCAAAAACCTCTCCCGCCGAATTGATGTTAAAATCGAAAACAATACCGCCATATGGCCCGTTGGCAGTAACCCAAAAATCATTTGCATGAGCTGAAGTTAACAGAACCAATATCGGAAATATTGCGCGGGAAATACGATTAA
>JALUTR010000064.1 GCA_027021785.1 Fidelibacterota bacterium
TATTTTGAGCGTTTCCGTCTATGCCCGTTCTTTTAAGGAAGCCCAGAGTATTGTTGCCCCTCTTAATATCGTGGTTATTTTCCCGGCTTTGATCGGCACCCTGCCGGGGATCGAGTTGGATTCCGTAACGGCCCTGGTGCCGATCCTGAACGTCTCGCTGGCCACCAAGGAGTTGCTGGCCGGGACGATGAATCCCTATCTGTTGGCTGAAGTATATGTTTCCCTCTTCCTGTTGGCGGGGATCAGCATCTGGGGTTGCGTCAAATGGTTTAACCGGGAAGCGACACTGTTCCGGAGTTAAGAGTGTTTCAGTACCGCCGCGGAATTTGCGCGAAAAGGGTCTAAGCCCTTGGATATCCTGTCCCCCGACCCCCCTTTTCCGTATTTTCGCATTCATCCGCGGCAAAAACCAGGGTGAAATATTATTCGCCGGTAAAGGTTGTCGCTTTGTAGATTGGCCATACAACCGGGGTCAAAAACAAGGACAGGGAGGCAGACATGTATTCATCCGTTAAGCCCTTTTCGATGCAAGCCGTTCATGATAAAATAACCATCCGAAGGAATAAGGACGGCATTCCCACTATAATTGCTTCGAGCCGGGAAGATCTTTCTTACGGGATTGGCCATGCCCACGCCTGGGACCGGCTGGTGCAGATGGAATTGGTGCGGACCATCGCGCAGGGCCGGGCTTCCGAAAAATTCGACGGGAGCGAGGAACTCATCGAAATCGACAAGTTTATGCGCCGGATCAATTTTGGTCACGGTTTACAGGCGGAGATAGACAATTTAGATCCGGGGGTCAGGAATGAACTGGAAGCGTATTGCCGGGGAGTAAACCGGGTCATAAAAGACCGGAGACGGCCCTTCGAGTTTGTGATGGTTGGCCATCACCCGGAAGAATGGTGTATAGAGGATGTTATTATTACGGTAAAAATTATGGGTTATATCGGGCTGGCCCAATCGCAGGGCGACATGGAAAAATTCCTGGTTCAATTGATACAAAACGGTGTTGACGAAGATCGAATCAGGGCGTTGTTTCCCAACCTGACCGACAAAATCGATTATAATCTGATCAAAGAAATAAACCTCGAATTTCATATTGTTCCGGAGAATATCCGGAGGAAAGTTATCCCCAATATTCGGGCCAGTAACAATTGGGTTGTCAGTGGCCGTAAAACCAGGTCCGGACATCCGCTGATGGGTTCCGACCCGCACATGGAGGTCAATCGCCTGCCGGCGCTATGGTACGAAATGATATGGGATGTAAACGGTGAAAAAATGATGGGTATTACCATGCCGGGGGTGCCGGTAATGGTCTTTGGTCGTACCGCTGAACTGGCCTGGTCCGGGACCTATGCCTTCGTGGATATGATTGATTATTTTATTGAAGACGTTAAGGATGAAAAATACCGGTTGGATGGCGAATGGGTGCCGTTTGAAAAACGGATTGAAGTTATCAAACCTAAGAAAAAACAACCCATTAACCTTACCTTTTACGAAAACCGTCATGGGGTGCTGGAGGGAACTCCCGATGTACCCGGTAAATACCTGACCATGGCCTTTACGGGGCGTGAAAATGCCGGTTCGGATATTTTCGACATCATGCTGAAAGTACATGAAATTCGGAATGTTAAGGAAGCGCAGGAACAATTCCGCACCATTGCCATGCCCTGTTTTAACTGGTGTTTTGCGGATCGCGAAGGAAATATCGGGTACCAGTTAAACGGTCGCACGCCCAAACGGGCCCCCGGGTTTAGCGGGTTGTTGCCGATCCCTGGGTGGGATTCCGGCAATGATTGGCAGGGATTCGAAGACCCGGCGGATTTCCCTACGGCTTACAACCCGGAAGCGGGCTTTTTTGCCACGGCAAATAATGATCTGAATCGGTTCGGCAAAGTGCGTCCTATCAATCTTTGCATGGCGCCATACCGGATAGACCGGATCAGGGAACTGCTGGCGGGCAATGATGCGGTTGATCCCGGATTCATTAAGAAAATGCACTACGATTTGTATTCCAAACAGGCGGAACGGATTATGCCGTTACTTCTTCCGCTTTTACCGGAGTCTGAAAACGGTGAGATTCTGAAACAGTGGGACTTGAGATACGACGCCGATTCCAAAGGTGCCATGCTTTTTGAGGCGGTTTATTTGAACATCATAAAAGAGGTTTTCGGAAGGAACGGGGTGGGAGAGGAAGTTATTGAATATCTACTTTCCGAAACGGCCGTCTTTACCAATTTCCACGGCAATTTTGACGATGTTCTGATGGATGGCGAGTCGCCCTGGTTTCGATCCGTTGACCGGGACACACAACTAAAAAGGGCCATTCAAACGGGTCTGGATGTGAAGGCGGTTCCCTATGGTGAGTTACGCAAATTCGATATGCTGAACATCTTTTTGGGTGGCAAAATGCCGGGATTCATGGGCTTTGACGAAAGGGGCAAGATCCTTCCCGGGAATCGCGCCACGATCACCCAGGGACAAATCTTCGGGTTCGGCGGACGAACCTCGACTTTTGCGCCGTCCTATCGCATGATCGTTGAAATCGAAAAAGAGGGTCTTCTGACCAATTTACCGGGCGGTCCTTCCGGGAGCAGATTCTCCCGTTGGTATAAATCTGATTTGGATAATTATTTCAATGGGCGGTATAAAGAAGTCAAATAATTTGTGTCCTGTTCTTGCAAAAGCCCTTTGTTCATGGTCGGGAGACCATGAACGATCAGGTTAGGTGTAAGAATTTCCGATCCTGCAAGGTCTCCTGACCTTGCAGTGGAATGAGTTGAGATTATTTGCATGATCGTTGAGGGGATCACGCAGTGTATCTGTCATTTACCCCATTTTACAATTGATTAATCATCCCCAGAAATTCCTCTTCCGTCAGCACCGGCACCCCCAGTTCCCGGGCTTTTTTCAGTTTGGATCCGGCGCCCGGCCCGGCCACCACGTAGTCGGTTTTCCTGCTTACCGAATTACTGGCGCGCGCGCCCAGTTTTTCCACCATGGTTTTGGCCTCGTGACGGGTGAATTTTTCCAGCGCCCCGGTAAAAACGAAGGTCTTTCCGGCAAAGGGCTGTTCTCCCGTTGTTTCCACCGGCGCCAGGGTGACCCCGGCCTTCAGGCAGTTTTCGACGACTTTCCGGTTGGCGGAGTTTTCCCAGAAACGGACAACCGAATCGGCCACGATGGGTCCCACTTCGTCAATATCCTCCAGTTCCTCACGGGTGGCCGACATGAACCGGTTCAGGTTGCCCCGAAAGGTTCGTTCCAACACTTTGGCCACATGTTCCCCCACGTTGCGGATTCCCAGGGCGTAAACGAACCGGGCAAAAGTGGTGTTTTTCGACGTTTCTATTGCCGTTAACAGGTTCCCGGCGGACTTTGGTCCCATCCGTTCCAGGTCAACCAGGTCATCGTAACTCAGGCGAAACAGTTCATCGACGGTTTTTACCAGGCCCTTTTCCACCAGTTGATCAATCAGCTTTTCCCCAAGGCCATCGATATCCAGGGCCGCCTTGGAAACGAAGTGTTCGATGCGTCCCTTGATTTGTGCCGGGCAGGACATGTTCTGGCAGCGCGCCACGGCTTCTCCTTCCGGCCGGTGAACGGGGTGTCCGCACACGGGGCAGGCGGTGGGCAAGCGGTACGGACGGGTCTCCGGCGGACGTTTTTCCGCGATTACTTTCACCACCTTGGGAATGACATCTCCAGCCCGTTCAATGAGTACAGTGTCGCCGATGCGGATATCCTTGCGGTCGATTTCGTCCTGGTTATGGAGGGTCGCGTTGGTT
>JALUTR010000065.1 GCA_027021785.1 Fidelibacterota bacterium
TAAAATGTCTTTTGCCAGTTGAAACGCCTTCTCAAGTAACTTATCCTGGGCGACGACATGGTTAACAAGTCCTAATTCTTTTGCTTCCCGGGCATGAACGGTGTTGCCGGTGGTGATCATTTCGATGGCTTTACCTTTCCCGACGAGCCGCGGGAGCCGTTGAGTGCCCCCCCAGCCGGGAATTAAACCTAACCTGACTTCAGGCTGCCCGAATTGGGCGTTTTCGGCTGCGATTCGAATATGACAGGCGAGGGCGATCTCGCAACCACCCCCAAACGCGTAACCGTTTATCGCGGCGATGACCGGTTTGGGAAATCGTTCAATCAAATTGGTGAGGTCCTGGCCCCGGAGGGCAAAATCCAGGCCATCCGGGATCCCGAAGGACGACATTTCTTTAATATCGGCGCCGGCGATAAAAGCCTTTTCGCCGGAACCGGTGATAATTACGACGCCGACATCTTTGTCTGCGCGCAGGGAACGGAAGCTGTTTTTTAATTCATCAATAATATCGCTGTTAACAGCGTTTAACGCCTCCGGGCGATCAATCGTTATTAGGCCGACGCCATCCGAAATCTCTTGTTTGACACAATTCATGTTTCCTCCGCTTACTTTAATTGTTTAATCATTAGTTGGATTTATTCCTAAACCGAAAAGAGGTGGAAATTAGCGATATTTACGTAGTGAATTGATCAGAAAATATACGGATCGTAATGCCGTAATTATGGGTGGAGAAAATATTCAATTCGCCGGCCGACGGTACGGTCATCGAGGAACGCGACATTTATTCGCGAAAATAGTCTCCGAAATCGGAACCGCCTGAAATTGACCGGTTAATGTATAGTAATATTGCCGCTTGTCGAATTGATTCTTACGCCTCACATTTCTGTTTCTGCTTTCAATTATTGTATAAAAATACGATACCGTCGGATTATTGCATTGGCAAGAATCGTTTTTCCCCGGATGAATAATTCGGTTTAAATTAGGTCATGACAAGGGTTACGGTTTCGAGGAAGGATTTCGAATTTTGGACCACAATCCACACTCGCTGGAGTGACATGGACGGTCTGCGTCATATTAACCATGCCGCCTATCTTTCCTATATGGAGACCGCCCGTCTCGATTATTACCTACACCTTGGTTTTGCCCCTGAAAGATGGGATGAGGAAGAAAGCACGATATTGGCGTCGATGCAAGTCGATTATATCGGACAAGTGTCCCATCCCGCGGTTTTGGAAGTTGGCCAGCGGATTTCGAGGGTAGGGAATAAAAGTTTCGATATTTTAACAGCCGTATTTAAGGAGGGTGAAGATACTCCCATTGTTCGGGCGAATTTTATTCTGGTTGCGTTTAATTATAAGTCAGGCCGGTCAATACGGGTCCCTGATGTATTCCGCAACCAATGTCGTTAAAGAAAACAAGTTTACGTGATTTATTACCGGTCGGCCGTGTTTCCGACCGCCTGATTGACCGTTTAGCATACGCCCATGATGCCAGCATTTACCGTTTCGTTCCCGAAGCCGTAGTCCGGCCGGCTAACGAAGAAGAAGTTATCAGATTGCTGGCCTTCGCGCGAACGGAGGGGAAGTCAGTCACTTTTCGTGCCGGCGGGACATCTCTTTCCGGTCAATCGGTGACGGACGGTATCATTGCGGAGACGGTTCGGGATTGGAAACGGTTTGAAATCCTCGACGGCGGAACGGCAATAAAACTTGAACCGGGTATTGTCGGCGATCATGCCAATCGGTCTCTACGTCCTTATTGTCGACGGATCGGTCCCGATCCGGCATCCATCAAAGCGGCAATGATAGGGGGTATTATTTCCAACAATGCCTCTGGTATGGCGTGTGGGATTCAAAATAACTCCTACCATACTCTGCGACACATCCGTTTTATCCTGGCTAACGGAAATACGTACGATACAAGTCTGAAACAGGATTATGACCGCTTTTTGCGGGTTGAATCCGAATTGGCCGGAGGACTAAGGGATTTACGGCAACACATTCTGCACGATCAATCTATCGTTAACCGGATTCGACACAAGTATCGTTTAAAAAATACTTTGGGCTATTCCATAAACGCTTTCCTTGATTACGAACATCCGTTGGATATTTTCAGTCATCTTCTTGTTGGGGCCGAAGGTACTTTGGCCTTTATCTCCAATATTACATTGAACACCATCCCGGATCCTCCTTGCAAAACAACCGGATTATTGCTTTTTGAGTCAATGAACGCCGCCTGTGCCATAATTCCAACCCTGAAGGCCCTGGATGCCGACGCGGTGGAATTAATGGATTACGCTTCCTTATCCACGGCCCGTTATTTCAAAGATCCGCCCTATGATTTCTCAGCGATTAAGCCGGGATCGGGCGCTTTATTGTGTGAGTTTCAGGGAGAAGCTGTTCCGGCACTGACCGACGCTGAAAAGGCTGTGGAAAACAAATTACCGGGTTATCATGGAATTGTCATAGGTGGGTTCCGGTCCGGTGAACGGGAACGGTCAAAACTATGGCAATTACGCAAGGGATTGTACCCTACCGTGGGGGCGCTTCGTCGTGTCGGCACCAGTGTTATAACCGAGGATATCTGTTTTGATAATGAGCGTTTGGCCGATGCTGTGACTGATTTGCAACAACTTTTCGTAAAGTGGAAGTATGATGATGCGGTCATTTTCGGTCACGCCAAGGATGGGAATCTCCATTTCGTGGCTTCGATTGATCTGGATTCGCGGGCCGGTGTTGCCCGGTATGAAGGGTTGATGAAGGATATGGTTGAGATGACGGTCGGGAAATACGACGGTTCCTTAAAAGCCGAACACGGGACCGGTCGCAATATGGCTCCTTTTGTCGAATATGAATGGGGTGGTGAACTATGCGATGTCATGTGGCGCGTAAAGCGGCTGGCCGACCCCCAGGGGATCCTGAATCCGGGTGTTTTGCTGAATAAGGATCAACGGGTCCATATCAAGTCCCTGAAACCCTTGCCGAAGGTCGATGATATTATCGATTTATGCGTGGAATGCGGGTTTTGTGAACCGGTTTGTCCTTCACGCGAATTGACGCTTACACCGCGTCAACGGATTGTCCTGACACGTGAATTAGCTTTAGTGGACAATGATCCGGAAAGAGAAGAATTGCTCCGGGATTATTTGTATTACGGTGATCTTACCTGCGCGGTCGACGGACTTTGTGAAACGGCCTGTCCCGTAAATATTAATATCGGTTTGTTTGTGAAGGAACAGCGGTTCAATCGGCATACCAGGGCCGTCGAATGGTTGGCGGACAGAACGGTCAACCATTTTGGTTGGGTTCAGAGAATGGCACGGTTCGGCCTGGCCGTAACGAGACTGAAAACCGGGTTGCTGGGACATAACATTTTCATCCGATTGTCAACATGGGCGAATAAGAATACCAATCGTTCTTTCCCGGTCTGGAATAAATATATCCCCGGGAGAGCTCCGAAAATCCGCCGTTTTAATTATGGGAAAGGACAGCCCTATGTATACTATACTTCCTGTTTGAATCGCGTGTTTGCCGCCACGGAAAACCGGGATTCGTTACCGGGAATTATGGGCGAAATCGCCGAATATGCCGGTGTGCGATTAATTATCCCGCGCAATATTGATCGGACTTGCTGTGGAACACCCTATGGATCAAAAGGGTATAGCGACGCTAATAAAACGATGTTGGGAAAAACAGTTAAAGTATTATATGAAGTTACGATGGGGGGTGAATATCCGGTCGTGGTTGATACATCACCTTGTACATATCAATTTATACACGTCGGTAATTCATTGACCGGTGAACAGTTGGAAAAATGGAAACACCTTAAGTTTATCGATATTATTCCCTTTTTGTTTGAATTGGTGAAAGGGGAACCGAAACCCAAAATGGATCGCGACATCGTTTTACACCCCACTTGTTCCACGAAGAAAATGGGGATGGAAAATTTGATGGAAAAAGTGGCTCATATCTGCGCCCGGACGGTGATTGTCCCCGAGTATGCGGGTTGCTGTGGATTCGCCGGAGACCGGGGTTTGTTGATTCCGGAATTAACCGTCGCGGCTACAAGGCATGAAGCCGAAAGTCTGGAAAAATTAAAACCTGACTATCAAGGGTATTCAACCAGCCGGACCTGCGAAATAGGCATGATGTCGGCAACGGATAGGATTTATGAATCGATAGCTGTTCTTGTTCGTGATTATTTATCTCAATAGAAAATGGTGAATCGCGGGATTCTGATCATTCTCTTTATTCCATATGAATGATTATATTCGACCATGAAAAAAAGAACTGAAGTAAGCGGATTATTATTTAATTTTACCAACTTCCAGGCACCGTTAAAAATTAGTTACTACATTAGGAGCGATCATGAAAAATAAATCTTATTTCTCAACGGTAATTATCATATTAATCATCGCGTTTTCCACTGTATCGGCCGAGACGATTGCCCGGGTAATGAAGGCCAGTGGAGATGTATTCATAAAACGGCTGGGAGCGCAAGTTTTCGATGAAGCCGTTTCCGCCGGAGCGGCGATAAATAATGGCGACGCGATTAAGGTTGGTGATGCCGGATTTGCGGTAGTGATTTTTCTGGATGATCGTTCGGTTGTAAAATTACGCACAAACACTCAGTTTCAATTTACGGATACACAAAATACCCGCAGTCTGAATATTGAATTCGGTACCATTCTGAACGACGTGAAAAAAGAAAGGCGAACCAAGACGTTCAGGGTGGAGACTCCGGTGTCGGTCGCATCCGTAAAAGGAACCAAATTTGCCGCGGTAGTCAATCCTTCCGGTGTGGATCAGTTTTATGGTTCCGAGGGCCAGTTTGAAGTTTTTAATACGATCAGTGGCCAAACCGTGACCGTCGGGCCGGGACAGAAGGCAATTTCGAATGCCATGGGGAACCTCCTTCAGGCGCCGGCCGCCCCGGGTGAGTATCCGGAAGATCCCGCCCCCGGTGAGGTTGTTCCTGAAGAAGAACCCCAAGAAGAACAGATTGAAGAACAACCGGAACAACCACAGGAAATGGAACAGATTGAAGAGGCTCCGGGTGAGGTTCCGGGTGAAGAAAGCACCGAACCTATTGAAGCGCCCGAAACTCCGGAGGAAGCGCCAGAGAGTGAAGGGCCTCCTGAAGCGCCGAAACCGTTCGGGATGGGATTAGGAATCGGTTCGGTTACGATTGATGGTGTGTTGTACAATCAGTTGGCTCTCAGACCGGAGTTTTCCTTCGGAAAATTGGGAATCGGATTGGATGTAGTCCTTTATATCGATAATGAGGGGAATTTCCGCAAAGAGGAATGGGATGAAGTAAGCGATATAATCGATAAATTCCTGTACATCCGTTGGGGAGAAAAATCGGATCCGTTTTGGATTAAATTGGGTGCGTTACCTAACGTAACTTTGGGCTACGGTGGCTTATTAATGGGCTATTCCAACATGGTGGAATTCCCCACCGTGCGACCGATCGGGATTAACGGTGGCTTTACTTTTGGTAAGGTCAGTACCGAACTATTTGTGGCCAATGTTAAGGATCTCATTCGTGGCGGTACGTTGATCGGTGTGCGCCCGACCTATAAGGTGTCGAAGAAATTACCCTTGACCATCGGCGCGAACTTCGTTATGGATATCAACCAGTTTGCCGGTTTAAAGGATAAGGATGGAGATTATGTTCCCGACGCCTTTGATAAATTCCCGCTTAAGGAATTCACCTTACCCAGTGAGTATTATCCCGGCGCTTTCGGCCATAACCCCGGGGATAAGCTAAAAGGGAAAGATTATCAGATCGATAGCGATAATGATGGAATTCCCGATGAATTGGATTATGACCGCGATGGTGACGGTTTGACTGATAATTATCCCGATAGCACCAAGAATTTCCCATTGTCATATGAATTGGATTCGGATCCCTTTAATATCCGGAAAAACAGGGCGCGTGTCTTTGGGCTTGCTTTCGATGTCGGATATCCGGTGCTCAATACGAAATTGGTGAACCTGTTGATCTATAGTGAATTCAATATGCTTAACTTCCCCGAAACCGGAACCAAAGGATCGGTTTTTTATCGTCCCTCAAGATCCGGCACCGGTATCACGATCCCCGGCATTCGTGCTCAACTATTCAAGTTATTGACGGTTAGTTTCGAATATCGCCTGAAACAGGGGTATTTCGTTCCCCAATTCTTTGATCAATCCTATGATGTGAGTCGTGTTGTCCCAGACTACTCTGTAAGCCCGACACAAATCAGGACCAAAGATATGTTTATCTTTGAAAAGGAGAACTCCAATGTGAACCAGTCCGGTTACTTCGGTTCCGCCGGAATGGATTTGTTTGGGGTTGCCCAGTTCAGCGCCGCTTATGCCAACATGGTGGCGGACACAATTAAATTTAGAAGCTTTTATGCTTCTTTCGGGATAAACGCCAAGTTCATTCCCAAGTTGACAGAAGCGACGGCTTACTATCAAAGGAACAACGATCCCAATCCGTTTGATTTCAAAAATCCGTCGGAAAATACAATTTTTGGATACCGGTTGGGGTATGAAGTCAGTCCCGGCGTAAGCCTGATTTGGAATTTCAGCCAATTTTATCGGGATACCGGCGAAGGATTGGAACCGGTTAAACAAACCACGATTGAAACGTCCTTTAATTTCTGACGTACAGACCCGGATTTAACCATATATTGAATGCCGAGCTTCGTTTGATCAAAGGCGGGGCTCGGTACAACCTTTAATAGAAATCCTGATTAAGATGAAAAAGAATTAAAGGAAGGAGTAACAACAATGAAAATTTCAATTGAATACTGCAACGTTTGAAATTACTTACCCCGAGCAGCCAGTATGGCTACTGATCTTCTTTCAAAGTACGGAACGGCCATTGAGGAATTCATTTTAATTCCTTCCGGCGGAGGAGTGTTTGAGGTTACGAAAAACGGAAAATTGATCTTTTCCAAAAAACAAAAGGGACGATTCCCGGAATTGGATGAAATAATTCGGTTAATTGATGAGAATTGAACGCACGAAAGGAGAGATAATTAACTCAATCCCGATGAAAAGGGGTTTGTTTCGTACGAAATGCCGGTAATGGGCATATTTACCTTGCGGCGGTCAATGAAGACTTCCTTTCCTTGCTTTATCTTCCTTATGCTGTTCTGTTCATTTCCCCTGGTTGCCCAGCAGGGTGAAATAATTCCTTTGAGCGCCAAGGTGGGAACGGTGATTGATGCCGAAGAGAATGCTTTTTACAATATTTTCCCGGAAATCAAGGGATTTGAAAGCGCCCAATTTTACCAGGTTAGGCCTAACCGTATCGTGGCCCGAATCGTATTTGTGGAATACACCAATAAAAGGATAACACGCAAAGCGTTTACCCTTAGACAATTCACCGAATTACAGAATAGTGTTAATCGTTTTCCGATGATCACCGATAAGGACAGGAAAGCCCTTGGTGAAAATTTTTCATACCTGGAGACGGTTGCGGTTCTGGAGAGTATCCCTTTAAACCAGTATGTGTCCGTAAAACACCGCAACGGTAAACGGATTACCGGGACTTTATTGTCCTTTGACGGAAAGTGGCTGGAAATCCAGACCCCGGTTTCCATCGTTTCACTGCCTATCTGGAATCTGGAGCGCATTTCGTATCGTCAGAAACTTGTTAAACACCCACGTTGGAAACCGGTAATTTTCATAATGTGTGCCGCCACCGGATTAGGGTTGAGTGAAATCTGGAATGTTCAAACCAACCCCCGGATTGAGATGGTTTGGCATTTTCGGTTTTTAGGCACCGTTTTGGGATTGTTGGCCGCTTCCGAGGTTATGAATTCGGTGGATATTTTAGCCACCCCTAAACAAGTATTCGCGCTTACACCCGCTGAAATGGATCGATTAAAGAAGTAGGCCCCTCCGTAAAAGATTGTCCCTGTTTTTGAAAAGATTCACCAATATGAAAATGATTCCCGGAATTGGTGTAAAATTTTTATAACCATCATACCCCAAGGAACATTATTATTTGGTTATGTAATTACATCTGTTAGCATTAACTGGAGGATATATGGCTGAAGCGAACAAAGAACAAAAGGAACAACCCGTTGATATTCAAAAGCAGTATTTGATTGAAAAATTTGGTTCGCTGATTAAGCAAATTGGTGATGGGTACGGGGCGCCTTTGCAGGAGGAACTGATCAGGAGGCTGGAGAAAACCATTGCTGATTTTCATGATGAAGTAACAAATTTAATCGAAGAAATGCGGACTCGTTCCCAGGAACGATATGAAAAATTACGATCTATCTGGGAACATGAAATATCCGATGAGGCGCCATCGGATTCTGGGGAACCGGTGGAAACCGAAGAAGAGGAACAACCACCTGAAATGAGTGATTGGGAACGACGTCTGGAAGAAAAGAAACTGCAACGGGAAAAACAGCAATCCAAATCAGAGGAAAAGGAAAAAAAGAAAAAGAAAGGTTTGCTTGGTCTAAAGAAGAAGTGAAAAGATTTTTATGGAGCAAAGCCCAATCTTACTTATTTGTTATGCTTGCCATCGGTTTATTCGGAGGCTTGTTTGGGCAAACAATTACTAAGTTTAAAGATTATACGAATCTTAAGAAACGTGTTTATAGTTTTACCAAAGTCGAATTCATCACCGAAGAGGGTGAGTTCAATGATGCCATTTGTACTTTAGTCATTCCTGATCTTAAAGAGGACAGCCCTCCTTATGTGGCCATTTATTATAAACGCAGTAATTCCGATTGGTTTACCGAATCCTTGTATCGTAAACGCGTACGCTTCAGTTTTAAGGATGGCGTGATAAAACTCGACCGAACCAATTTTTGGGATTGGTTCGACCTTGAGGAAATAAAAGTGGTAATTATTTATTGACCGGTAAGGAGTCAGAAGGTCTAAAGGTCAAAATATCGCAGTGAAGGCATTACGCGCCTGTTAAGAATAATCCAGCATCACGTTTTATATCTTATGCTTCGGCATGTTTATACTACGGTGAGTTTATATATCGTCGGAATTAATCGATTCTGATGAATCCGATTGCCGGGTGGTAAGCATATATTCGATAATCTTCCGAAAAACGAATCCTGCTGATATGAAATGTGTAATTTTTCGGTTCGGTTCGTTTAAACGGATAACTCAAACTTCCGGACACCGTCATCTCCGGCTTCAGAGCAGGGTCGTAACTACGTACCAAAATTAACCGTTTTTCACTCACCATTTTCCCCTCCTGGTCCGATTCGGTGATAAACCCCTCCATCTCCAGAATATTGCGATCGGTATGATTGTCAATTTGAACAACGACATTTAGCCTGTCATCCCGAAAAAGACGTGGCCGGACGTCAATGGTAAGGGGCGGAAGGGACGTTTGGGCATTCAGAATGGCGAGGAACAAAAAAAGTATGGTTTTTAACATGGCTGAATTTCTTATTTACGGTGCTGATATTAAAAGCAAACTAACATAAGTGAAAATTATTCGCAATCCAATTAGCGGCGGATTGGTTTCACGACATTCGTCGGGATTTCGCTTCGCTCTTCGCCGACCGGTGGATATTGTCTGCCGGTAACGAGGGAATTACAGCCTAATTGTTATTTGAAACCTTTGGATAGCATGGATGTTCAAAGGTAGATTAATCCTATGACGGAAGCGGAATTCAAACACCTGTTATTAAAAATTGACCATGTCTTTTTGCCAAGACAATTGGGATCATCCGGGGATGCCTGGGTGGCCGCCGGTTTGTTAATTAATAACGCAACAATCGCCGATATCAAAAAAGCCCTGCGTGGGGAGCCTTATTCCGTTCAGGTTTATGGTGATCATAGAGAAGTGCTTATCCGTGCCGAAGACCAGGACAGGGTTTTGTTACGGATTCCGACCATCCCCCGAATAAACCTGGTTCTGTTCTTCCTGACGGTTCTGACAACTCTCTTCGCCGGCGCATTGATGGAAGGCGTGAATCCGTTAATAAATCCATTGGATATTGCCAAGGGCATTCCATTTTCATTTACGCTGATGTTGATTTTAGGAACCCATGAATTCGGACATTATTATTTTGCCCGGAAACATCGTGTTGACGCAACTTTGCCTTATTTTATTCCCGCCCCGACGTTTATCGGGACGTTTGGCGCGTTTATTAAAATTAAATCCCCAATCTATCGCAAAAACGCCCTGTTGCATATTGGCGCTGCCGGACCCATCGCCGGTTTTATTGTCGCCGTACCGGCGCTGTTCATCGGGTTGCTGTCATCGAGAATTGTCGATGTATCAACGGATAAAGTTGGTATCATGCTGGGAGATTCAATATTGATGAAGATAATGACCGCCGCGATATTTCCCGGATTAACTGAAAATCAGGATATCCTGTTGCATCCCATGGCGTTTGCCGGATGGATCGGGCTGTTGGTTACCATGCTCAACCTGTTGCCGATCGGACAGTTGGACGGCGGACATGTCGCCTATGCCGTCTTGGGACGTAAGTACGATATTGTCGCGAAAATCGCATTATTGTCGCTGATCCCGCTTAGTTTTTTCTCCTTGAACTGGCTTATATGGGGAGCTTTGATCCTGATCCTGATGAGAACCACCAAACATCCTCCCGTTTATAATGTTGACGAACCCCTGTCTAAAAACGATAGAATGATCGGCTACGTTTGCCTGGCCATATTCATCCTTTGTTTTATACCGGCGCCTTTTCAAACGTAAAATGAATCGATTCGGACTTTTACTACTCCTTTCCGTTTCCTTTTCCCAGAGCCGAATTGGTGATTGGGAATCCTTTACTTCCCCCTTATATATCAAAGGAATGGTTATCCTGGATGATCGGATTGTCAGTGCGACGGAAGGCGGGCTGCTTGTTTTTGATCCCTCTGATAAAAATTTTACCACCCTGACAAACATTGACGGGTTGATGGGGACCGACATTGGTGCCGTTGCCATCGATCGGCATAAACATGTCTGGATAGGGGGAAGGCAACCGAACGGATTCATCCAGATCTATGATCCCAACCAACGCCGTTCCATTGCACAATTTGATTATAGCCTTTCGGAAATCAGATCATTCGCCGTCTCTGATTCGTTAATATACGGCGCGTATCGGGATAATCAGGACTGGGGATTAGTGGAATTCATTCTGGATGGCGATGAATTTATATTTCGCGATGTTTATCGAAACTGGCCCCTGGTATTGAGTGCCATTACCGGGGTCGAAGTATGGAATGATAAAGTTTTTGTCGGTACCGATCAGGGGTTGTTTGTCGGTAACTGGCGGACAAGTAATCTGAAGGATCCGGTCAGTTGGTCCCGGCCTTACCCGCTGTTTAGGGGCAATATTTCCGCATCCGCGCTGTACGGAGATACGCTCCTGGTTATTCAGGATCGGACCGTTTATCTTGTCGATTTGCAAAACGATGGGGAGCCTCTGGTGGTTTGGGACTATTATGCCGAAACGAGTTACAACCTGATTGACGCGCTGTTAACCGATGACGGGAATCTATGGACGATTCTTCCCGGCACGTTTAGCAAAACCAAGGCTGCGGGCATTGATTGGTCCCTGCGACCCGGTTATGATTTCACCAGTTTAATTGAAACAAATGATGGTACGATTGTGGCGGGAACCAAAAATGGATTGGCAATCCTGGATGAAGAAGCCCGGTCGTTTAAGCGCTATATTCCCAACGCACCTCTGTCAAATCAATTTACTGCCGTAACGGTCCTGGATGATGGACGGGTGGTTGCTGCTTCGGGGAAAGGACTGGCGATTAAAGAGCGGGAGGGGTGGCGTAATATCGTGTCTACGCTGTCGGATGACATTTCGATTCACGATGAATTCGATTACAGGTATTTCGCCGCCGATACGGTACCGGTCAATTTCGGACGGGGAACGGGTAATTTCGCCGCCGATCTGGAACAGGGGCCGGACGGGTTGGTCTATTGTGCAGTTCGGGGAACGTATCCCGAGCCCTATCGGCATGGCGGTGGGATCGTAATTATTGATATTGACAACCCCTGGAATTACGTATTAATCGATACGAATTATTTGGATTATTATACAACATCAACCAATCCCATTCCCTATCTGGTAGTAAAGGATTTAACATTCGATGCCTATGACAACCTGTGGGTGGCCAATCCTTTCGCTATTAATAAACTTACTCCCGTTCAGGTACGCAGTAGCAATGGACAATGGGGTTCCTATAGCGCCAGTCAAAGTAACGGCGTCCTGAGCCTAACTCCCAATACTATCGATGTGGATGGTTGGGGACGGGTATGGGTAGGCTCTTTTCAGAATGAGGTTAATGCGAAACATGCCGATGGCGGGTTGGCGCTCCTGGTGTATTCCGGTGATCCTGCGGATCCCGATGATTTTCAGTGGTCATCCATAAAATTGAGTCTTGATCCGGAATTTACGACCCGTACCGTTTGGTCGCTGGCGATCACTCCCGATAATACATTATATGTTTTGACACCCTTGGGACTGAGGGTGCTGGAATTGCAATATTCCAATACCGATCCGGTACGGCGATATAATCCGTTTACCTATTTCCCGAATATCTCTTTCAGTTCCGGTTCAAAATTAAAACTTGATGCCCGAAACAACGTGTGGACACTTTCGCCAAGCGATGGGATCCATGTGCTCTTAAGCAATGCCAGTTACTGGCCGGATGAAGATCCGAACGTGGCCGTGGAAGCGATTCAAAATGAAAATACGCCCCTGTTGTCGAACGAAGTCACCGATATCGATTTTGATACCGATCTGGGCGTCGCTTATATCACGACAAACAAGGGCCTTAGTGTCTTCAGAATCCCCTTTGCCGAAAAGAAGGCTTCTTACAGTAACCTGAAGGTGTTTCCCAGTCCTTTCCATATTCCCGCGACTCGTCCCCTGGTAATTGATGGGTTGATGGATAACTCTTCTCTGAAAGTTATGCTGTTGAACGGAGAGGTGGTGCGAAGCATTATGGACAGTGAACTGGGCGAACACGGGTACCAGATTCAATGGGATGGCCGGGATGAATCCGGAAACTGGGTGAATAGCGGAGTATACTTACTTTCAGTATTTAATCCGCGCGGGGGTAGCCGTTTCGCCAAGGTGGCGGTTATTCGACATTGACAAACAATTTACGGCAATAATAATCCCGTCTCACGTTTTTCCGGCAGTCGTTCCGCGTCATCGGGTCGTTTCGACACGCATCACGACATGCGTTTTATTTCGCAACCTCATTTTCGGATTGATCAATAAACTCCGGCATCAGTCCGAACTCGCTTTCCAATTCCTCGGCGATATTTCGAATCATTTGTTTTCGCTTGTTGTACGACAGGAAGGCGCTTTTCATCGCTGTAATGGTGACTTCCCGGAAATCGTGAAGACTGAATCCGTAGAGATGATTGACTAACAGGAATTCCTTTGTCAAAGTCGTATCGGAAATCAGTCGATTGTCGGTATTCAGGGTCACGCGGATACCCTGATTGTAGTAATACCTCATGGGGTGATATTTCAATGACCTGACCGAGTGAGTGTGCCAGTTCGACGTCAGACAAATTTCCAGGGGGATGCGATGATCATTCACATAATTCATAAGATCACGATCTTCCTTTAAGCGGGTTCCATGACCGATACGGTGGGCGCCGCAATAGTGTAGGGCCTGATGGATGGAAGCCGGTCCAAAAGCTTCACCGGCATGAATGGTGGCGTTGATATTGTTATTCAGGATCAGGTAAAAGGCCGCCCGGTGGTCTTTGGCCGGGAAATTTTCTTCGGCTCCCGCCAGGTCGAAACCGACAACGCCTTGGTTTTTGTAACGAACGGTAAGGTCCGCCAGCTTCAGGGACGTTGCGGGCGAAATGTTCCTGATTCCGCAAACAATTATCCCGGATTTAACTTTGAAAGCCCGTTCTCCATTTTTAAGTCCCTTTCTTACGGCGTTAATGGAATCCTCGGGTGTCATTCCCTTGTTGGTGTGAAGGACCGGTGAATAACGGACTTCAATATAGCGGACATTTTCTTCGGCCACATCTTCAATCAATTCAAACGCGGCCCGTTCCAGGGCGTCCGGCGTTTGCAGAACACTCAGGGTAATGGAAAATCGCTCCAGGTATTCCTCCAGGGATCCCCGTTTTTTCCCGATTTTGAGGATTTTATCCAATCGATCTCTTTGAAAGGTAGGCAGGGAAACTTTATTTTTTTGAGCCAGATCAAGAATAGTGTCCACCCGTAAACTGCCGTCGAGATGGCAGTGCAACTCAACCTTTGGAAGACGTTTCAGTAAATCCTTATTCAGTGTCATTTTAGTCGCTCCTCGGAATCAATGTGCGGTATAACCAGTAGATTACCCCCAGAAATAGCACCGGTCCCATCCAGGTAAAGCCTTCGAAAGTCGGCCACCAATCCTTGTTTTGGGAAATAAAGATGGGCACGGCTACCAGGATACCCATGATGGCTTCTCCGGTGATGAATCCCGAAGCCAACAGTAATCCGTGTTTTTCCGTGGATCCGGTCGACCCGGCTTTTTTACCGAAATGAGCGATCATCCCGCCGATAAAAATCGGTACCGACAGTTCGATCGGCAGGTAAATTCCGACTGCAACGGCCAGAACGGGGACCCGGAAATCCGACCCGATCTTTTCCTGGCGAAGATCGATGATAATGAGCAGGACACCAATTAAACCGCCAAAGAAAACCATACCCCACGGTAGAGCCCCATTGAAGACCCCTTCCGCCACCGATTTCATTAATGTCGCCTGCGGAGCCGACAGGGTGGGCGAACCGATGACATAGGCGGTGTGCAGGATGTCCAGTACCAGTCCCAAAACAACGGCGGCGCTTAAGGTGCCGACTGCCTGCATTACCTGTTGTTTCCAGGGTGTCGCCCCGACGATATGACCGGTTTTTAAATCCTGCAGGTTATCCCCGCCGATGGCAGCGGCGCTGCAAACCACCGCGCCAACGATGATGGCCGCGGCGGCTCCCTCTTCAGATCCGGTACCCAATAAGACCAATAATAATAAGGACGAAAACAGTATGGTCGCGATGGTTACCCCGGAGATCGGGTTGTTGGAGGATCCTACAACGCCAGCCATGTAAGCCGCGACCGCGGAAAAGAAGAAGCCGAAAATCATCATTACCAGCGAAAGAATAATCGCGATTCCGACGGAGTGAATCACATTTAAATAGAGGAAAAATAGAGGGATCAGCAGAGCGATTAAAGCAATACCCACATACAGGATGGGAATATCTTTTTCCTTCCGGGGAATAACACCACCCGCGCTGGTATGTCGCATGGCATTCAAACTGGCTTGAATGCCGGCGACTAAAGGCTTGAAAAGTTTTATTAATGACCAGATACCGCCAACAACCATTGCCCCGACTCCCAGGTATCGAATATCGTTATTCCAGATATTCCATGCGGCGTCCATCGGGTCGCCCTCGAAACCGTAAAGGGCGGAATAGATCGGGATGGCTACCGCCCAGGAAATCAGGCCCCCGGCAAACACGAGGATGGCGATGTCTCGTCCGACGATATATCCCACGGCAACCAGCGCCGGTGAAAGACCTGTCCCGATGCCGAATATCGCGCCGCCTACAGCGCGGGCTGCCTCAATACCCGAATGCCAAAGCGCGAATCCTTGTTGACACAGTTTCATTACGCCTCCGGCCAATCCCGCCAGGGCGATGTATTTAACTCCACCCGCGGATTCATCCGAATCATTTGAGCGATCCCCGGCCTTCAGGATCGCCGCCGTGGCGATGCCTTCCGGATATCGCAATTGTGCTTCCACAATCAGAGCCCGACGTAGTGGGATGGTAAATAACACGCCGATTAAACCGCCGATACTGGCGATTTTGGCGACTTCCCAATAGTTGAACTCGGTCCAGTAATCAAGTAGAACCAGTGCCGGGATCGTAAATATTACTCCGGCTGCCAATGATTCGCCTGCGGAAGCGGCTGTCTGAACAATATTGTTTTCCAGAATGTTGGAATTACGGAATAAACGTAACACCCCCATTGAGATAACAGCGGCCGGAATCGATGCGGAGACGGTCATACCGGCAAATAACCCTAAGTACGCGTTTGCGCCCGCCAGGATTACGGACAGAAGAATGCCCAGAATAAAAGCTTTCAGCGTGATTTCCGGAAGTGGCTTGTCTGACATCGATACCCCTTTATTTATTAGCGGCTAAAGTAGACAACTTTAAAGGTGTACGTCAAGCATCCCTGTCCACGTGTTACTTCGACACATTGCTGTCCAAAATAATTTGAAATAGTGGTAATTCAAGTACAGTGCCCCTCGGTCCTGGACAGATTTGGCCTCTTCTTCCTGAAACAATCCCCCTAAAGGATTTAAGAAAGAGGATTCCCTGATACTTTGCGCACACAATCCAAAACTAACTCGAAATATGCTGTCCAGGACGTTTTCTATGATCGAAAATATTGCAATAAATCAACTCTATTGTATTTTCTTGAATCATTCAAATTTTCCGGAATCCCTTCTTCCTC
>JALUTR010000066.1 GCA_027021785.1 Fidelibacterota bacterium
CGGTTTCATCATTGACACCAAAGCGGGAAGAATCGCCAGGGCGCCGAAAAGACAAATGGAGATCGACAACACAATCAGCACGCCGAAAAAGTTAACCGGCAGGAAGACCGACAGCAACAGCACCGAAAAGCCGATAATCACGGAAAGCGCATTGAAGACAATCCCTTTCCCGGAAATTCGGAGGGTGGTGAAAATAGCGGTCTCCAGGTCCTGCCCTTCGCGTATGTGTTCACGTAAATGCCACAAAAAATGTACCGTGTAGTCGACTCCCACTCCGACCATGATACTGGAAATCATCGCGGTGGCGATATTTAATTCAATCCCGGTATACCCCATGAATCCGAAGATCATAATAATTGCCGCCACCAGGGGCAGGATCGACAGCAGACCGCCGGTAATCGACCGGAACACCACCGTCATGATGAGGAAAATAATACCGGTGGAAATTATCAGGCTTAATATTTGCCCGCGCACAATCAGGTGCGACAGGGTCCCCAACAAGGCCGCTGGTCCGGCAATTTTCATCGCCCCCATGTCGTAAAAATTGGCATGAATATAATCGTTGGTATCCTCGATTAATTCGGCAATTTGCAGGGTTTGAACTTTTTTTAACCGAATCAATATCTGGGCATGCTGCGGTTCATCCGGGTCATCAAGAAATATATCAAAAGCGTCTTCCCCCCCGGTAAGGCTATATAAGAACAGGTATTGCGAGATGAGCTCCCGCGATTCGGGAATCGTCCTGTATTCGGGATCACCGCCGTGAAAAGCCTGGTTAATTTCCTTTACAATATCCACGATTGAAGACGTTCGTGTTACCAGGGGATTCTTTTCCAGGTGCCGGGACAATTGGTCGATTGCCCGTAACACGGAGGGCGATTTGATATCATCTTCAATCAAAATTGAAATTTGTGTCGCCCCGCCGAACACTTTCGATATGGCCTCGTTATGGACCCTGATTCGGGCATTTTTTTTGTAATAATGATCGGGATTCGCGTCGACCTGGACTTTCCGGGTACCAAACCCAACCAATACCGTCGCGATAATCACAATGATCAAAAAGGGTTTGCGATGTTTTATGAAAAAATGGCCCCAGGATTGCAAAAACCTGTTAATTCCCTGTAAACTGGATTTTTCGGTTAAATAGAGTGGTCGTCTCAGGAGTGTCAACGCGGCCGGGATAAGGACCATGCTCATGACAAAGGCCACGAAAATACCAAAGGACATGAGCAGTCCCATTTCCCTTGCCCGCGGTAATACGTGTCCAAGTAATCCCAAAAAGCCCACAATGGTTGTTAGCCCCGCTAATAAAATCGGTACCCCCAGGCTGCGAAGAGTTTTCTTAATAATCTCCGTGCGCGTTGCCTCCGGGGCCAGCGTGGTGAATTCATAATAGTGAGCAATAATATGAATTCCATAATCATTCGCGATCGCGATAAGCATTACCGGGATAAGCACCCCGGTAAACGGCAGCGTCATCCCCAGGGCACCCATTAATCCGAAAGTCCAGATGGTGGAAATCACAACCACGAACAACGGCAGGAAAACCCCGAGCCAACTGCGAAAACTGAGCGCCAAAAACACAATCATTAACAAAAATCCATAGGGCAGAAACATCCGCATATCGTGCCGCATCTGATCCGTTACATCCGCCCGGGTGATGGGTAAACCGGAGTAGTATATTTTTTCCGGACCCGAAAATTGCGCAACAATCCGCTTGATCGATCGGAGCAAAACATGTTCATCATAATCGAATGACGCCGTCGGCCTGCAAATGAACGCCATCACTCGACCATCGGAAGAAATCAGGTTTCCCACAACCTGATTGTTATCCAGTAATAGTTGTTTAAGCGAATCACTGCCGGCCGCCGAACCCGGGTAATTTTCCAAAACCGGCGCCACAGTGAATCCGTCCGCGGTGCTTAAAATCCTGGTGGCTGTATAGAGCGAAGTGACTTTGTCGACCAAATCGATCGCTTCCAGCGAATCCTGGAACATTTCAAATTTTTCCAGTGTGCTCCCTGAAAAAAGGCTGTCGGATTCAACCGCCAGAACGATGATGGCCGAACCCCCGAAGTATTTGTCCACCTGTTCCATGGTTTGAACGATGGGATGGTCGCGGGGGACCATAGACTTTAAACTGGGATCCAATTCCAAACGTGGAATCATCCAGAGGAATAACAGGGTAATGAAAATTGTCCCCGATATCAACGACCGGGGATAATGTGAAACAAAGCGAAAAAGTACCCTGGCGAATTGTCTTGTAGTCATAAAACCAAATAGTATGAATCCGGGGCAAACCCCGACTCCTTTGTTCCGCCTCCTTGTCCACCGAAGCACAAAGTGCGCTGGTAGGAAGCAGCAGGGAATCTAACTAAGCTTTATTCGCCAACCGGCGAATTGAAGTAGTGAATTTACAGCGCATTACCGGCCATTGTATATTTATAATTTGATCGGTTGGGTAACGCCTCCGTGAGAGGGTATATTTCAAGAACCAAGTTGAGCGAAGCGAGTCCGCAAGGCGGACCGGCGCATGCCGGGAAGCCAAAGACCAGAAATCAATTCGTCAGCCGGCGAACAAGTCCTCCTGAGGATAGGAAAAAGCAACATTTACTGATTACCATCCCGCGTCAGGTTCGTTTTGTCTTCCGTCTTTCTCATTTCGTCTCT
Source organism: Fidelibacterota bacterium (assembly GCA_027021785.1). GTDB lineage: Bacteria > Fidelibacterota > Marinisomatia > Marinisomatales > JAADGP01 > JAADGP01. Next base: position 2,671 of record JALUTR010000066.1, read on the forward strand.
TGTTTCTCTTGAATATTTTCTCCACCCATAACGCCCAAACTTTTTCGATTTCAATTTATTTAAATTCACCATTCCCCTTATATTAAACTCCATGTTGCCCGATATTCATAAGCTGTTAAAACCGCGTCCCCGAAAGTACCGGAATCTCGTTCGTCACCTCTCGCAGCATCTCCTGACCATTGACAACTCCGGCAATGGGTTTACGAACGAAGATATATTCCGGGACCTGACCTCCAACCGGGGGACCGACCGTTTCCTCGGGTTTTACAGCAAACGCGGAATTGAGTTCGGGTTACGCCAGTTTGGAATATTTAACCAGTTAAAAAAAACCGGGCTGCCGAACGGCCGGGTACTCATTGACACTTCCGATCCATACAAACACCGGTTACAGATAAAACACCTGATCAATGGAATCGATTACCTCTCCTGTGAAGTCATTTTGCGTCGCGGCACTTTTCCGTTGCCAAAACAATTCACGCTCAAACCGAAACTTTACGATTTCATTATTATTGAATGGTTGTTATTGCAACATCCGCTCAAACCTTTCACCCGCCGAAGACCCCAATTGCCGGGACAGGAATACCCCGGCCTGGGAATAAGCGAAATCATATTCGAGATGTTTTATTGGCTGGCACGCCGATTCAGTAGTGATGGAGCGCTTATCATACCCAACTACCTGCACACGGGTCTGTTTTACGGTCGCCAATTCCTCTTCCTGGAACCGGTCAGGCAGGGACAATTGTACCATTTCGGTAAATTGGTCTTAAAAAAATACCGTCTGGACCAACTAACCTGGGCCTGCGCCGAGGGGCAGTTGATTGATCGTAAAAACAATCGGGTATATCTCTGGGAACCGGCGCCCATGGCGCTCCCGGTTTCACGGCAGTTAAAGGACTATTTTCATCATGCCGACTATGTAAACACGGTGCGGACCGAACGAAAGCAATTCCGGGCGGAAATCAATCCCGGTTACCGTAAAATATACACCTCCGACTGGAAAGCGAAACAAGGATGACCGCGATTCACGACTCCGTCGATTCCATTCTGAGCAAACCGGTAGTACTATTGGCGAACGGCCCCTTCCCCATTCATCCGGTCC
>JALUTR010000067.1 GCA_027021785.1 Fidelibacterota bacterium
GGATGCGCTCCTTAACCTTACCCCTCTGCCTCCTGTGCAGCCTGAGCTCAGCCTCCGCCTCATCTATCATCTGCCTGGGGGTAAGCCCCGTGTACTCCACGTACTTCCTGAACTCCGTGAGATAGTTAGCCCTGGTACGTGGCTTAACGTCCTGCAGCCACTCCCTCAGCTCATGCACCTTCTCCCAGTCAGCCAGCTTAACCCTTGCCACCTATACCACCATATAAGCCAGGCAGGTTAACTCATACCAGCATTGTTGTATGTAGCTACATGACATTACTAAGGTAGGATTGAAAGCTGTTCAGCGTGCGGCAGCACTATGCAGAAGAGTTTGTCAGAATTAGACTAAGGTAGGATTGAAAGCCCTGCAGGTAGAGCCGGTATGCCTCATCAGCGTCAAGTCAGAATTAGACTAAGGTAGGATTGAAAGCGGGACTTATTAAACAGAAAGTGAAAGGTGCTCTGAGTCAGAATTAGACTAAGGTAGGATTGAAAGACATCAACAACAACAAAAAAATAAAAAAGCAGCCCTGTCAGAATTAGACTAAGGTAGGATTGAAAGAAGGCGGGCAGCGGAGTAGGTGCGGAGCGGAAGCGGAGTCAGAATTAGACTAAGGTAGGATTGAAAGGGGCATGCACACGTGAGATTAAGCACGATGTAGTTTGTCAGAATTAGACTAAGGTAGGATTGAAAGGCTAACGCTGTGCTGAATGCAAAGCTTGACAAGGTAGTCAGAATTAGACTAAGGTAGGATTGAAAGATATATCCCATGCTCTTGATTTTCTATTGCATAGCAGGTCAGAATTAGACTAAGGTAGGATTGAAAGGCCGCCCTGGGAGCCGGGCTCGCGGGGCTCGGCACGGTCAGAATTAGACTAAGGTAGGATTGAAAGCAATTTTCAGCGACCCACCTTTTCACGGTTGCCCCTTCGTCAGAATTAGACTAAGGTAGGATTGAAAGGAGCAAACCCGGGCATCATGCGATACGGCACGAACAGTCAGAATTAGACTAAGGTAGGATTGAAAGCGTCATTGCTGGCGCCGCTTTCAACGTCCGTAACTGGTCAGAATTAGACTAAGGTAGGATTGAAAGATGCTAAAACCTACCCGGCGATTGGGTCAAGGTTTGGCGTCAGAATTAGACTAAGGTAGGATTGAAAGATCTTCCGCCTTCTCGTAGTTATCAAACAAGAAGCGCGTCAGAATTAGACTAAGGTAGGATTGAAAGACAAACACGTTGTTGCGTGCAACGTCCATCACTTCTGCGTCAGAATTAGACTAAGGTAGGATTGAAAGGTCTATGAGTGTTAACACCTGCGTATAACAGCACCCCCGTCAGAATTAGACTAAGGTAGGATTGAAAGGGTGCACAGGGAAAGGCGCTATGGGGAGCTCGTTACGGGTCAGAATTAGACTAAGGTAGGATTGAAAGTGTTATTGGTAATCACATCAAGAAGCTCCGCTTCCGCGTCAGAATTAGACTAAGGTAGGATTGAAAGTGTTATTGGTAATCACATCAAGAAGCTCCGCTTCCGCGTCAGAATTAGACTAAGGTAGGATTGAAAGTGTTATTGGTAATCACATCAAGAAGCTCCGCTTCCGCGTCAGAATTAGACTAAGGTAGGATTGAAAGTATACTTATTTTGATGTGTACATTACAGATCAGAATGGTCAGAATTAGACTAAGGTAGGATTGAAAGTGCATACAAGAGCTGAGGCGGGGGTGCATGTGATGGGTCAGAATTAGACTAAGGTAGGATTGAAAGTCGGTGCAATCCAGGCAATGCTCTGGGATAGCAAAGAGTCAGAATTAGACTAAGGTAGGATTGAAAGTTTGTGGTTATATGGCTGTGGGACGCATGGGATGAAGTCAGAATTAGACTAAGGTAGGATTGAAAGGAGGATGCGCTTGTTAAGGCTTTGTCGGAGTATGTCCGTCAGAATTAGACTAAGGTAGGATTGAAAGACCATCCTCGCAAGGTCTATGGCAAAGTCGTCTATTTGTCAGAATTAGACTAAGGTAGGATTGAAAGACACTCCTCGCAACCTTGTCAAGGGTTTCAGGACTCGTCAGAATTAGACTAAGGTAGGATTGAAAGTCCGCTGGTGACCTCTACGTTGCAGCTTCCTCCTGCGTCAGAATTAGACTAAGGTAGGATTGAAAGATCGCAAATATGACAGGAATAATAAGCGATAGGCTTGTCAGAATTAGACTAAGGTAGGATTGAAAGGCCGTCATCAGCCGAAGAGCCGGTGTTCTCAGCCACGTCAGAATTAGACTAAGGTAGGATTGAAAGCATGGAATGGTATCTGTGGAACACAAAACCCTGGCAGTCAGAATTAGACTAAGGTAGGATTGAAAGTAATTTGAGCCATAAAAAGAAAATCCGCAAAATCTAAGTCAGAATTAGACTAAGGCAGGATTGAAAGTTCCCAAAAAAGCTTATCAGATTTTTCATAATGGATTGTCAGAATTAGACTAAGGTAGGATTGAAAGACTATGGGGGTCATGAGCATTTCCCCCAGGGTCTTAGAGTCAGAATTAGACTAAGGTAGGATTGAAAGTAAAGTTTGTAGAACTCAGTAATAGCGTCTTTATCCAGTCAGAATTAGCCTAAGGTAGGATTGAAAGGAGAACAGGCGTAGGACATTCGTTTGGAGGAAATGCCACACCTCTACCTCACTTCGTGGATCGGATTGCTGCGAATATCCATCCGAAAACCACGAGCACCACGAACAGAAGTATGACCACATTGGGCAGGTTGGAGATCTTCTGAACGCTTGATATGTTTGAGTTACTCAAGCTGTTGCTTAGAGTAGTCCCCGCATCTTTGAGGGGAAGGATAGGAGAGGGCGAAAAGACCCACACGTAGAAGGTGATTATAATGCCTATAACGCTTATAACCATCAAACCAATGTTGGTCCGTGCCTTGTTATCCTTCACCAAGCTCATGCTGCGCACTGCGTTGTGGGCTCTCCTGATTCTACTCTCTTCATGCCGTACTGCTGCGGTGACAATCATTTTACTGCTTACACGCATCTTTACCACCCCTAATAGGCGGCACACCTTGCGACAGCCCATTTAGGTATCAGTTCATCGGTGTATCATTAGTGATGGCATGGCATAATGACATGTTAATATATAAATGTTTCTCTCGTATAGGGTAGTCCATTCTGCTTATAGGACTGGTGGACTGCAGAACATTCATTCAGCCAATCAGAATCAATTACAAAATATATTGAAGGGCAGTGAGTTGCACAAGCTGGTGGGACGGAGTTAGAGTCGGAACCACCCATCACTGTGTTTCTGAATTATATCACAGTTGAAACTTCAGTAGGAGGGTTATCTCTGAGCATATATGCATGCATACGACGCACACTACCCATCACAACCAAAATAGATGCAATATGGCCAAAAAATCAAAAGCAGAAAATCAGCACCCATCACCCACGCACCGCAGCTCTCAGTACCCCCTCACCAGCATCACCCCCAGCGCCACTACCACCAGCCCAAGCACCATATTCACCCTCCCTATAGCCGAAGAAACCCTCCTCAGCCTCTCCCCCTCCTCCATTCCCATCTTCATCGCCTCCGTCGCCCTCGGTCCCACAACAAAATCATGCAGAAAGCTCAGCACCAGAATAACCCCCACCAGCACCAGCTTTGCAGCAAGCAGCGGGCTCCTCAGAGAGTACCCCCTGTACACCACATTAACAGCCCCTGTAAGCACAAGCAACCCCAGGCATATCCACCCCACCGTTCGGAA
>JALUTR010000068.1 GCA_027021785.1 Fidelibacterota bacterium
GGTGTTAATCAATGACGGCTCTATTGAAGACTTCATTCGCGCCGACAATCGGTTTGATACAACCGATAAAACCTGGATTCATTGTTCCGGAATGCTTTCCACGCCGTTGGCCGAAAGCGCTCATCCCCTGGCCTCTTTCCCGGAAGAACTTTTTAAGCCCGATATCTACTCCCGGATTCCCTTTGTCACGGAAGAAGGCCGCTTATCGTTCGACACATTATTCCCGGAATTGCCCAATCCCCATTACACCATACCGGCGAATTTGAAACCGCTTTACCATGCGTGGTGCGTTATGAGCGGCAATTTCACGACCCTGCTCTGGGAACAATTCTTTACCGTTCTCCAGGACCGGATGAAGCTACCGTCCACTATCTCCCATTTCTACCTGGATCAAATTGCCGACAACCTGAAACACAGCAAGTCTCCCCTGACCGGACCTTTGGCTCGGAATGACCGGACCACAATCGAAAAACATTTACAGGTTCTTGAAGGTGATCCCTTTTACGGAGTGTATTGCGCTTTCCTTCAGGCCTATCGGGAAATGCGACAACCGGAAAGGAGACCGGCATGAAAACAGTTCACGGTTTCCATAAAATGAAAACGGACGGTCGTAGGATATCCATGATAACATGTTATGATTACACCTGCGCCCGGATAATAAACGCATCCGATATCGACGCCATCCTTGTGGGCGACAGCGTAGCGATGGTAATGCATGGTTACGAAACCACCGTCAATGCCACGCTGGATATGATCGGCACGCACGTCCGGGCCGTCAAAAAAGGCGCGCCGGACAAATTCATCATTGCCGATATGCCCTTCCTTGCTCATCGCAAAGGTCTGGAGAAAGCCCTCCATGCCGTTGATGTTCTGATAAAAGCGGGGGCCGCGGCTGTAAAAATCGAGGGGGCACGGGGACACCTGGATATTATCGCCCATATCGTGGAATCCGGCATTCCCGTAATGGGACACCTGGGATTGACACCGCAATCGATCCATCAGTTCGGAGGTCACAAGGTACAGGCAAAAGATAATGCGGCCATCGATAAACTCCTGCAGGATGCCCAGGCTTTGCAGGAAGCCGGAATTTTTGCCGTGGTACTCGAATTAATCCCGGCGGCAATCGCCAAACAGGTGACAGAGGCCCTGTCAATCCCTACCATCGGAATCGGCGCCGGACCGCACACTTCAGGACAAATACTGGTTTTCCAGGACCTGGTTGGAATGGATATTAGTTTCAATCCCAGATTCGTACGCAAATATGCCAATACTTACGACATCATTCGGAAAGCGCTGAATCACTATAATGAGGACATAAAAAAACAACGCTTTCCCGCCAAGGAGGAAAGTTTCTGACAATGGACATCGTGACCAAGATAAAAGAATGGGACCGACTCCGCGACGATCCATCCCTGAGGGGAAAAACAATCGGCTTCGTCCCCACGATGGGTGCAATCCACAAGGGACACCTTTCCCTGGTGCGGCGATGCGTCGAAGAAAACGACCTTACGGTGGTCAGTATTTTCGTTAATCCGACCCAATTTAATGATCCTTCGGATCTGGAAAGTTATCCCCGAAATTTCGAAGCGGATCGAACCATATTGGAAAAAGCGGGGACGGATTATATTTTTCTGCCGAAATACGGCGAACTTTATCCCAACGGTTATCGTTACAAGGTAATTGAAACGGATTTCAGTAAAAAACTGTGCGGCGCTTACCGTCCGGGACATTTCGACGGGGTGCTGACCATTGTTATGAAACTATTGAATATCATTCGCGCTCACCGCGCCTATTTCGGCGAAAAGGACTACCAACAATACCAGCTTATCAAGGGAATGGCAAAGGCCTTCTTCCTGAAAACCGAGATTGTCCCCTGCCCCATTGTCCGTGAGGCCGACGGATTGGCTTGCAGTTCGCGAAACATGCTCCTGTCGCCGGAAGAAAGAAAAACAGCCCCCTTATTCCACAAATTCCTGGCAACCGACTTGCCAGACGATAAAATCCGGAAAAAATTGGAAAGCGCCGGTTTTACCGTCGATTATATTGAGACCATCGGCACACGCCGTTACGGCGCCGTCCGCCTGGGCGAGGTTCGCTTAATCGACAATATTAACCTGGAAAACGAATAAGGATGACCATACTTTAATTCGAGGTGACCATGATTTTATGTCTTGATGTCGGCAATACGTATATTTACGGCGGGGTTTTTCAAAATGACCGGCTGATATTACAATTCCGCAAAACGGCCCAGTACCGGGCATCATCGGATGAAATCGGCCACTTCCTGAAAGCGGTTTTACGCGAGAATAATATTGATCCGGTCGAAATAAAGCAAATCGCCATGTGTTCCGTGGTCCCCGATGCTGTTTATTCCATTCGCAACGGATGCATTAAATATTTCAACCTCACTCCGTTTCAATTGCAACCGGGAGTGAAAACCGGATTAATGATCAAATACCGGAATCCGCTCGAGGTAGGCGCCGACCGGATAGCAAATGCCATCGCCGCAATACAGTTGTACCCGGATAGAAATTTGATCATCATTGACTTCGGAACGGCGACAACTTTCTGCGTGGTGTCGAAAGAAAAGGAATACCTGGGGGGCATTATTTTACCCGGCATTCGGATCTCCATGGAAGCCCTGGAAAGCCGTACGGCGCGTCTCCCATCGGTGGAGATTGTTCCTTGCCGTCAGGTAATCGGACGCGATACGATTGAAAGTATTCAATCGGGATTGTACTGGGGACAGGTCGGAATCGTAAACGAATTGAAAGCCCGAATCGCCGACGAAGCTTTTAACGGCCATCCGCCCTTTATCATCGGAACCGGCGGCTTCGCGAATCTGTTCGGTGAAGGAAACCTTTTTGACGCGATTATTCCCGACCTGGTTCTGCAAGGACTCCACTATGCACTGAAACAAAACATACAGTAAGACTCTTTAATACCATTAACCCCGCAGAGATCATGAAAAATTATCTACCTGATAAGTATAAGGAACACATCCTTAAGGTCATTCGCAATGCCTTACTTGAAGACATCGGCAGCGGTGACGTTACCAGCAACTGCATTTTTTCGGATGGCACCCTCTGTTCGGGGAAAATTATTTCCAAAGCTTCCGGAATCATCGCCGGTATTGCCGTGGCCCAGAACACTTTTGCTGCACTCGACGATCGTGTTCAATTTAACGCCGAAGTACCCGATGGAGCCCATGTGTCCCCGGGAACGATCATCGCTTCTGTTTCGGGTCCTTGCAGGGCGGTTCTCAGCGGAGAACGTACGGCCCTGAACTTTCTGCAGCGGATGTCCGGCATTGCCACCCTTACCTCGAATTTTGTGGAGGCGGCCAAAAAAGGCAATCCGGATGTCGTTATCCTGGATACGCGCAAGACTGCTCCCGGATTACGGGTGCTCGACAAATGGGCCGTGAAACTGGGCGGAGGACAAAATCACCGTTTCGGATTGTATGACATGGTCTTAATTAAGGATAACCATATTAAATCCGCGGGAAGCATCCGATCCGCCGTGGAGCGCATTCGAAAAAACAGTGCGAACAATTACTTGATCGAGGTCGAAATAAAGGATATCGAGGATTTGCATGAAGCGCTTGACGCGCGGGTTGACCGTATCATGCTGGACAACATGAATCCCGAACAAATTCGCCGGGCGGTACGAATTATGGATAATCGGATACCGTTGGAAGCATCGGGGAATATTTCCCTGGATAACGTGGCGCAAATCGCGGCCACGGGGGTTCATTTCATATCGGTCGGACAACTCACCCATTCCGCAAAGGCCCTGGATATCAGTTTTTTATTGGATTAAACTAATGAACTTGAATTACATAAGGTGATATTGTGACGGTTGATCAGATATATCAAAAGATGCGGGAAAAACTGCATGATGTAATGCCCGATTTTGAAATTCGCTTAAAGGCCGATTTGGCCTATCAAATAAACCGGTTAAAGGAAAAAAGGAATGCCGTTATCCTGGGCCATAACTACATGGAACCGGCCCTGTTTTACTCCATTCCCGACTTCACCGGCGATTCCCTGGATCTTTGCCGGAAAGCCGCAAACACCGACAAAGAGGTAATCGTCTTCTGCGGGGTACAATTCATGGCCGAGACCGCAAAAATTCTGAACCCTGACAAAACCGTGTTGATTCCTTCCTCCAAGGCCGGTTGTTCCCTGGCTGACAGCATCACCGCCGAAGATGTTCGTAAGTTAAAAAGACAGTTTCCCGGTGTGCCGGTAATTTCCTACGTCAACACGTACGCCGACGTGAAAGCCGAATCGGATATCTGTTGCACCTCCGGTAATGCCGCCCAGGTGGTTGAGTCAACACAGGCCGACACGGTGATTTTTCTGCCGGATGAATACCTGGCGAAAAATGTGGCGCGGGAAACGGGCCGGCATATTATCTTCCCTACCAAAACAAACAGTCGGAACCATTTTGACTCCAACCTGGATTATCAGATGATCGGCTGGCATGGCAAATGCGAAGTCCATGAAAAATTCACCGTGGAAGACATCGAAAATATACGTAAACAATTCCCGGATGTTTTCGTTCTCGCCCATCCCGAATGCAGCCCGGAAGTGATCGAAGCGGCGGATTTTTCCGGCAGCACGAAAGCGATGATCAGGGAAGTGGAAAAATCCAGCGCCCGACGTTACCTGCTATTGACCGAATGCGCGATGGGTGACAACATCGCGGTAGCGAATCCGGAGAAAGAAATGATCAGGTTGTGTAATATTCGTTGCCCGCACATGAATCAAATTACACTGGAAGATACTTTGAAAGCCCTGGAACATAACTGTTACATCGTTGAAGTTCCCGAAGAAATCCGTCAACGCGCCCGACAATCGGTTGAACGCATGATTGCGATCGGTTAATATGTCGGGCTACCTTGAAACGGATGTTCTGATCATCGGCTGCGGGATTGCCGGCGGCACGGCCGCGTTGCAATTAGCGGATGCCGGTATTTCCGTAACAATTGTCACCCGCGCCGAACCTCCGGAAGAATCCAACACCTTCCATGCACAGGGAGGCATTATTTACCAGGGCAAAAATGACTCGCCCGAACTTTTGGCCACCGATATCCAGCGCGCGGGGGCCGGCTATAATAATCCCGAAGCCGTCAAAATCATCGCTACGGAAGGTCCGCCGCTCGTTAAGGATCTCCTGATGAATCGTCTTGGCGTTCCTTTCGAGACAACTCCGGACGGAGAACTATCGCGGGTCCGCGAAGGGGCGCATTCCTCCTCGCGAATTTTGCATGTGGCCGATCGCACCGGCAAAGCCATCGAAATCGCCCTCATGAACGTTTTAAAATCACACCCCAATATCACCTTGCTGTCCGGTCATACCGCCGTTGACCTGCTGACTCCCTCCCACCATTCCACGGACCGCCTGGCGGTTTACGGACCGCTTTCCTGCATTGGCGCCTATGTTCTGAACCGGGACGAAAACCGGGTAATCCGGTGTTTGGCGAAAAATACGGTCCTGGCCACCGGTGGGCTCGGCCAGATATTCCTGCAAACAACCAATCCGCCGGGAGCCCGGGGTGACGGATTGGCAATGGCTCAACGTACCGGGGCGCGCCTGATCAACTGCGAATTTATCCAATTCCATCCCACCATGTTTTACCATCAATCGGGGGCGAATTTTCTAATCTCGGAAACCGTCCGGGGTGAAGGAGCCCGGCTCGTAAATGCGGACGGAATACCTTTTATGGAAAAGTACGACCCCGTCTGGAAAGATCTGGCGCCCCGGGATATCGTCGCCCGAAGCATTTACCAGGAAATGCTGAAAAGCGGTTCATCCAATATGTGGCTTGACCTCCGGTCGTATATCAAACCACAAAGGATCAAAGATCGTTTCCCCGCAATCTATGAAGAATGTTTGAAGTACGGGATTGATATTACTCAGGACCTGGTCCCGGTGGTTCCGGCGGCTCACTATTTTTGTGGTGGTGTCTGGGTCGATAAATGGGGGCAATCAACCGTTCAGCGATTATTTGCCGTTGGTGAAGTCGCCTGTACCGGCGTGCACGGCGCAAACCGGATGGGAAGCACCTCCTTGCTGGAAGGACTGGTCTGGGGAAGCCGCGCGGCTCAAAAAATACTGGAGGAACTTCCCAATCAGACTTTTTATGATAATACCAAAATCCCCGACTGGCAAGACATCGGGGATGATATCCCCGACCCGGCGCTTGTCCTGCAGGACATGAGTTCCATCCGTCATATTATGTGGAATTACGTCGGATTAATTCGAACCACCCCCAGACTGGAACGCGCTTTAAGTGATCTTCGTAACCTCGAAATAGGAATCGAACGTTTTTATCGTGTTACGCGGGTAACCGACGACGTAATCGGATTGCGTAATGCCATCCGTTCGGCGATCATTGTAACCCTGGCCGCCTGGTCGAACAAGACCAGCATCGGCTGTCATTACCGGGAATAACCGCCGCTTCGGGCCCGGGATCGCTATTCTTTTCCACTCAAAACAGCATATACGAAATAAATGCGGGTTCGACGCCGGCGGATGACCATGCAAGTAAGGACCGGATGTCGGGTATATAAAACATCCCCCCTCGACACCTACTAAACTTCAAGCCCTCCCTCTTTCAACGAATAGTAACGCTAAGTCATCTCCTCGAATTACTTTAGCATTATTAATTTTTTTGTCGTTGCAAAATCACCTGCCTGGAGACGATAAATATATACCCCGGAGGCTACCGCGACCCCATATCGGTCACGGCCGTCCCATATCGCGGCGTGCGAACCGGCCGCAACCCTGTCGTTCACCAACGTTATTACCGCGCGTCCCAGAATATCGTAAATCGTCAATTTCACATCCTCGGTATTAGCCAGGTCATAGCGAATGGTGGTTGTGGGATTAAAAGGATTCGGGTAATTCTGGTACAGGGCAAAACGTTCCGGTATGTTGGTTGCCGATTGATCCACGGAAAGCTTGGGGACATACGTGATATCATCCACCCAAATCGTGGCGGAACTATTCTCTGTCGCCGTTTTATCATAAGCCAACCACAGGAAGGATATTTTAATATGATCCCGTTCCATGGGTTCGGGGGAATCCGTGTAATACTGGAAGAAATCATTAAAGTCCAGGTACACATACTGCCCGGCCGTATCCAGGTCGTTTAAATATACCTTGGGCGACATCCATTTTTCCTCGGTACCGGCGGGTTCGTCCTCGATAAGATTTAACTTGAAATAGATACTGTCATTGCCGGATACCGGTCCCGGTTTAAGCCAGAGTCTGACGCCCGAATAATTTGTCAAATCGCTTTGATATTCGGTGGGCGTGAGATATCCCGTAATTCCATAGATACAAGGATCCCAGTTCACCCCCAGGTTGTTAGAACTGGGGTTAACGCCGGTTGAAAAGGAGAAATCCATACGCATTGCCTGACTGTTCTCAACGCCACCGGTCGAGTCAAGGCTGCGTGACATTGAAACGTTGTAAGGATTGTATTGATCATTTCCGCCCCAATAAACCATATTCCATTTCGTCGCCAGATTCGTATTTGACGCGTAACTCTCGAAATCGTCATCGAGATGCGTATTGGTGACAGGTTGAATAAAGGCGGTGATATCATCCACCAATATGGTCGCGGAACTATTCTCCGTTGCCGGTCCCGGACCTGCCGAGACGCCCACATAAAAAGCCACAATTTTATCGAGATCCATTACTCCATTTGCCAGGGAACTATCGGGATTACCGGCGCCGTACCACTTGAACGCAGTAAAATACACGTTAACATATTCGCCGGTCGGATCGAGTTCATCCACCGGTACCGTAGCCACCCACTCATCACCGCCGTCGGCTTCCAGAATCCGCAGTTGAAAGGACTGATCGGAATCACCGGTAGTCTGCGCCTTAAGCCACAGGTTGAAGCCCGTGTGGACCGACCAGTTCCACTGACCGGAAAGACCGACTGCTCCCCAGGCCCCCTCGCTTCCGGCCGGGAAACTGAAATCCAATTGCATTACATTACTGGTCCCGCTTTCACCACCGGTGGCCAGGGTGTGATCCAAGGTAACCCCCAGACTGTCGAATTCAGGCGGAATATACTTCGATGTCCATCTGGCCTGTAACTCCAGAGTACTGAAATACGTCTCGAAATCATCGATCAGGTCAAGCTGCGGATAGACGACATTGCCATCGGCGCCGACTTCAATCCAATGACGAAGAACATTATCATCGTCGTAAACATTAAGGAGAAGTTTCTCCGGTGTGACATCAACCTGGACAAAGTGATAATCCGAGAAAGCGTTTATGCGATATTCCGGCCAGGCCCATAAATCAGGCGGTCCCAACCTGGTTCCGCCGCCTCCCGTCATAACATAGGTAATACCGTTACGATAATGGGATAAATAACTATGGCCATGACCATAAAAAACAACATTAACTCCATATTGCTCGAAAATCGGCCCCCATCCCTGACTTTCCACAAAATCAAGGAAAGCCTGTTTATGGAAAAAGACCACTTTCCACGGTTTGTCGGTAGCCGCCAAATCGTTTTCCAACCATGTTTTCATCTCGGCCGCCCGGGTCGGATCATACGTCCCGGACCCCGGCCTCAACCACTGGGTATTAAGGCTCACAAAATGTACACTGCCGTAATCAAAGGAATAGTAATCTTCAATATTTTCAGGGTTATTCGATGGAAGGCTGTAAAGGTCGCGATAGTTTTGTATTTGCGTCTCATAATTGGAAGCCTTGTAAGGCAATTCATGATTGCCTATGGTCATGAACATCGGGGTGTTTTTTATTAACGGTGCCGCAAAGTCGAAATAGTATTTGTCAAATTCGAACAATTGTCCCTGTTCGGCAATATCACCGACATGGAGAACAATTCCGGGATCGTGGGGAAGCATTGCATCGATTACATGACCGTGGTAGGTGGGCAAATAGGTACTGTTATATTTCGTATCGCCATAGGCGATAAAACGGAAAGAGGCATCGTCGTCGGGTGCGGCAACGGCGTAATAGGAAGAATCCCCCAAACCAACGGTATCATTCCCGGAAATCACATAATAGTAAACGGTGTCTCCGGGACTCATTCCGGTTATGGTTGCGGTGTGAATCCGATTGCCCCCGGTATCCTCGAAGTTGGAGCTGGAAACACTATTGGCATAATTCCCGGGAGATGTTCCCCAGTAAAGAGTACCGCTTTTGGCCGGTGTCCCCCACATAACATCAACACTGTTTTGAGTAACGTTCTGGAGATAAGGATAGCGCGTAATTCCGGAATCGGCAATCGTTGAACAATCGTCGACCCAGAGGGTTGTGGTCCCTCCGGAAGCTGCCGTACCCGAATAGGCCGGTGAGATATAAAAAGCAGTAATATTCTCCAACTGCAGGATACCATTATCGTTTACTCCGCCGGATCCGCCGAAATCCGTGAAATCGGCAAACCTTATTTCAACATACTGTCCGTTTGTATCCAGATCATCAAGCGAATAATAAGGCGATATCCATTTATCACCCCATTGTTGATCCGGGTCGCCTTCATGAAAACGAATCCTGAAATTTTGGGACGGATCCCCGGTTGTACGGCCTTTGATCCAGAGCCTGATACCCGTTTGGCCGGTCCAGTTCCAGGCCCCCGGCCGGCCTATCTTTCCCCACGCATTCGTGCTTCCGCCGGGGAAACCGAATTCCACACGCATAACCTTATTTACCGGATCATCCAACGTATCAAGATAACGGTCCAGGGTAGCGCCGTTGGTGGGAGACCATACCCATAGCCAGGTTGTCTGCAACGAATCGGTGTTATCATAGCGTTCGAAATCATCGATTGGAATATCGGCATACAGATTATAGACCAGACCAAAGAATAGCGCGATTAGAGTAATTTGCTTTTTACCCATTTTGATTCTCCTCCTGATCGCTGGTAGTACGTTGATCTACGGATATGGAGTCCCCCGAAATCCGGGGATGGTTGCCCCACCCGAGGAAAAATGGTACCGTAAACATTTTTCGCTTGAAAGCTCCATTTTAATGGATACATCAAGCTTTTTCACATAAAGAGCTCTTACTTAATCAGTAACAACTTCCTTGATTGAACATAATTATCCGTCTCCAGACGATAAATATATACACCGGAAGCCACTTTCCCCCCGTTCCGGTTTCTGCCGTCCCATCGAACCGTATGATAACCGGACGCCATCCGGTCGTTCACCAGGGTTTTAATCTCGCGCCCTGAAATATCATACACGGTAAGTCGCACATCACCGCCTACGGGTAAATCATATTGGATGGTGGTTGCCGGGTTAAACGGATTGGGATAGTTTTGATATAATTTAAATTCTTTCGGCATAACCGAACCCGACACCGTACTTAACGAATCGATCACGGCAGTAATATCATCAACAAAAATGGTGGAGGTGCCTTTGTCCGTAGCTGTTCCGTTATATCCCGGTATTATAAAAAAATTAACAATGGCATTCAGGTCTATTTTATTATTAGCCAGGGAACCAGTGCCGTTATAATATTTTGTAAAATCACTGAAGTACAGGTATACGTACTCACCCTCCGGAGCTATGCTGCCGAGACTAACCTGCGGCGATTTCCATTTTTCCCCGTCGGAGCCTTCATGCAGGCGGACCTGGAAATACTGATCGGAGTACCCCGTATAATCCGCTTTGACCCAAAGTTTGATTGCTTTGAAACCGGACCAATTCCAGAAACCGGGAATACCGGCATACGAATAACCATCCTTGCCATCCTTAGAAAAACTCGATTCGACACGCATAACATTGCTTTCCTTTAAGCTGTCCGAATCCAGATATACCTGAACGGCATCCATCTGAACTCCCGGAACGACCCCAATCCATCGCCAGGCATCCTGTACATCAATATCTTTTGAATATTCATCGAAATCATCAACCGCTTCAAGGGGTGGATAGGTTGCCTTCCCCGATAGATCCACATCAATCCAACGGCGAAGCGCGTCGTTCCTGTCGAATACCTTAACATTCAAAACGGATTCGGTGACATCGACCTGGACGAAATTATAATCGACGAACGCGCCGATATAATAATCGGTCCATTCCCACCAATTGATGCTTCCAAGCCCACCACCACTTGTGGCCGCAATAATATACGTGACGGAATTCCGGTTATGCGCGTAATAATAATGAAGATGACCATTCAATACCAGTTGAACGCCGTTATTCTCCAGAATCGTATCCCAACCCTGATTTTCAAGCCAGTTCATAAAAATCGGTTTGTGAAAGAAAACCACCTTCCAGGGTTTATCCGTCCCTTGCAGATCGCGTTCAAGCCAGGCCAACATCGAGTCGTTGTAAGTCGGGTTGTAATACCCGTTTTGATAACCGCCGCTTTGTGCCCGTTGGGCATGAATGCTGACAAAATGGACACTGCCGTAATCAAAGGAATAATAGTCTTCCGTGCCATCATAGGGACTGTTGTTTACCGGTAAATCGAACAGGTCGCGATAATTCTGAATATCAGCTTCATAGCCATTGCCTGATTGGGGATAGGTCATGTCATGATTGCCAACCGTGCTGAAAAGCGGTGTGTTCTTCATTAACGGCGCCCCGTAATAAAAGAAGTAATCATTAAACTCGAATAAATTCTTCCCTGTCGTCACTTTATCCCCGCCATGCAAAACAATATCGGGTTTGTGTTTAATCATGGTATTGATCACCTGGCCCTGAACGCTGTTATAGGCATGGCTGTCGCTGTAAAAAGCGAATCGAAACGGTGCGTCATCGGCGGGAGCGGAAACGGCATAGTAAGAGGAATCATTCATTCCGACGGTATCGCTGCCGGAGATCACATAATAGTACACTTTTTCCCCCGGGGTCAAACCGGTAATGGTGGCGGTATGAATCTGCTTACCACTTTTATCCGCAAAAACAACACTGGAAACACTATCAGTGTATTCACCAAGAGAATCTCCCCAGAACACGGTGCCGGTGGTGGCAGCTGTTCCCCACATTACTTTTACACTATTTTGAGTAACATTCTGCAAATAAGGTTCACGAACCATCGAAGACGTACCTGATGCCAGGACATAACCGATGAACCCAACCAATATCAGGGGGATAGGATTAGTTCTTTTTTTGTTCATATGAATTCTCCATGTATGTTTCAATTACAAATCTATTGATCGGGCTCCTTGTTAAAGCGTATTGCAAACGTTTGCGACATGAAAGATTAATTTTTATTCCCTTACGATGTCAAGTCTTTTTCGTGTTTCCCGGAATTTATTTAATCTCACACGGGTTTCCCGGTCACCAAGGCTTTACGATTCCATACCTTCAGGCCGGTTCAAATGAGATTCTGTCATTTTTCGTTGGACCATGGTCAGAGAGAAAGCCCCAGGACCCCGGCTTGTCACCAAGGGATAGGAACTGAAAAGGGCTCCGCCATGCGAAAGTAAACAGGATCAAGGCGGGAACTTGATCCGACATTCCCGCCTATACTTCCCGGACGATAAGGTTTATTTAATCAGGACAAGTTTCTTTGAAATGCTGAAATTTTCAGTCTCCATACGATAAATATAAATACCGGAGCCGACAGTAGTACCGTCGTTGTTCCGCCCATCCCATTGAATGGTATATGAACCGGCTGTTTTTCTATCATTTACCAGCGTTATCACTTCGCGGCCGCGAAGATCATAAATAATAAGTTTAACATTGTCAGTTCTTGGGATTTCGTATTGTATCGTCGTGGCCGGATTAAAGGGATTGGGATAATTCTGATGCAACATGAATTTCCCCGGTAAAACCGGTACCGTCGCTGTACCCAGTGAGTCAACCGAAACGTTGATATCGTCGACCAACAGTGTGGATGTTCCGTTATCGGTGGCCAATCCGTTAAACCCGGGGATAATAAAGAAACTGATAATCGCGTTCAGGTTCAATTTATTATCACTAAGCTCGCCGCTTCCATTGGAGTATTTTACAAAATCATCAAAATACAAATACACATATTCACCATTCGGATCAACATCATCAAGATTTACCTGAACGGACTTCCATTTCTCGCCACCGGAAGCCTCGTGAAGACGGACCTGGAAATACTGGTTGGAATAGCCGGTATATTTTGGTTTCACCCAAAGTCTGATCGCTTTATAATCCTCCCAGTTCCACAGACCTGAAATGCCCGCATAACCATACCCATCCCTGCTGTCCCTGGAGAAATTTGATTCCACGCGAAGGACTTTATTACCGGGGAGGTCCTCGGTTTCCAGATAGACTTGGGTGTTGGTCATTTGCACTCCCGGAACAACACCTACCCATCGCCAGACGCCCCGCAGTCCGACATCATCCGTATATTCTTCGAAATCATCAACCGGTTCGGTCGGTGGATACGTGACCTCACCGTCGGAATTAATTCCGATCCAATAACGCAGAACATTATTATCATTATAAATCTTTAGATCCAGTTTCTCAGGAGAGACATCCACGCGGACGAAATTGTAATCCATGAAACCTTTGATGCGATAACTTTGCCATGCTCCCCATGCCGGCGGAACAATGGGACCGTTCGCGCCGCCGGAAGTGATATACATCACACCGTTACGATTGTGTGAGTCAAAGGTATGCGTATGACCGGAAAAAACCAGATCGACGGCGTAGTCCTCGAAAATCTGTCGGAGGGCGGCGTTGATTTCATTCCAGTACGTTTGTTTATGAAAAAATACAATTTTCCATTGTTTACCAGTGGAGGCGAGATCATTCGCGAGCCAGGTTTTCATTTCCTCAGCGCGAACCGGATCGCGATATCCTCCCTTGAGTATCTCCGTATCGAGAGAAATGAAATGAGCAATTCCGTAATCAAACGAATAATAATCCTCGGTTCCGTCGGCACTATTAGTCGGGAGGCTGAAAAGGTCACTGTAATTCCTGGTACTGCCGCCCTGGAAAGCGGCGTCATGATTCCCGATTGCAGTGAACAACGGTGTATTCTTCGCCAGGGGCGCGATCGGGCCGAATATCTGATAGTCCATCTGCCAGATATACCCGGCCTTGGAAAGGTCCCCCGTGCTGATGACCAGATCGGGATCGTGAGAAATCATGGACTGGATAATGCGCGGAAAGGCAACCGGTTTGTAATGACTGTCACCCATGTCAATAAACCGAAATGACGCATCCGCCGCCGGCGCAGCCACAACATGATAAGAAGGGTCGTTCAAACCAACGGTATCGCTACCCGAGATTACATAATAATAAACGGTCTCACTCGGGGTTAATCCTGTAATGGTGGCGGTATGGACCTGTCTTCCGCCCGCATCTTCAAAGACTACGCTTGAAGTACTTTCGGAATAGTTGCCCGGTGATGCCCCCCAGTAAAGGGTACCTCCTGTAGCATACGTACCCCACATCACATCAACACTGTTTTGTGTTACATTCTGTAAATACGGGTAACGAACCATCGCCGGACCGCCGCTGGCGGAGATATCGTCAACCCAAAACGTAATAGTGCCGCCGTCCGTTGCCGTGCCGGAAAATGCGGCAACAACATAAAAGGCATATATATTTTCCAAATCAAGAATACCGTTATCATTGGCGCCCCCAAAACCACCGTAGCGCGTAAAATCGGAAAAACGCAGATTGATATACTGGCCGTTGGTATCAAGGGTATCGATAGCGATTAACGGTGATTCCCATTTATCACCTTTTTTCGCATTCCATGGTTTTGCATCGGCGGCATCATTCTCGTGGAAACGCACTTTAAAATATTGAGGACCGTCGCCGGTCGCTCTGGCCTTTATCCATAAACGAATACCGGTCTGTTCGGCCCAACTCCAGGTTCCCTGCAGACCGACCGCTCCCGTGGCATCCGAGCTTCCACCGGGAAAATCAAACTCCATGCGCATTGCTTTGCCTGCCGGACTACTTAAAGTATCAAGATACCGCTCAAGACCAGCGTTATTCGTGGAAGTCCAAACCCACTTCCAGGTTGAGCGTAACGAATCCGTATTGTTATAAGTTTCAAAATTATCTAACGGGATGTCCGCCAGAACACGGCAAACAAGCCCGGTCATTATTACGATATAAAGACTAATTCTCCCTTTACACATATCAATCTCCGACAGGTATGTTTTAAACACAAATTTTTTGTATGTTGAACCCTTATTACAGACTATCGCAAACGTTTGCGATAGACAATGTTAATTCATTCCCCATTCAATAGCAATAATTTTCCGGGTTAAACGGTCAAACGCAGCCTGGTTCATACGGACAGTTAAAAATAGAATAGGGCAGGCGAAAGTACGGCCTTACACTTCCACCTACCCTATCTATACAATCGTTGTGATTATGGTATTTACTTCATAAGCACAAGCTTCTTCGACCCGATGTAATCGCCTGCTTTCAGAAGGTAAATATAGACACCGGAAGCCACCTTCTCGCCCATCCGGTCCCTGCCGTCCCAGCGAATCTGATGAAATCCGGCTTCCATGCGACCGTTAACCAGCGTCGTTATCTCCCGACCGAGGATGTCGTATATAACAAGCTGTACATCGCCGGCGGAAGGTAAGTCATACTGGATGGTCGTCACCGGATTGAACGGATTCGGGAAATTCTGTCGCAGAGCATATTTATCCGGAAGTAGTGATGAAACCTGTGGATTAGTTTCCGAAATCTTAGCAGTGTTCTGGTAGTTTTGAAGATCATCCACCAGGAATGATGCCGAACTGGTTTGATTTGGAGTACCATCGTACTTGGAGAAAACAAAAATACTCCTTATATCATCCAAATCAAGAACACCATTATCCCTGGTGCCGCCAAAACCACCATAATCGGTGAAGTCCGCAAATGACAGATAAACATATTCACCTGCAGGATTCAGATTGTTTAAATACACCTTGGCGGATTCCATCTTATCACCCCAATTCCCCGAACCACCATTACCTTCGTGAAGCGCAACCTGCACATATTGGGGTGTATTACCGGTCTCACTAAGACCCTTTAACCAGATGCTTATGCCATCATATGTCGTCCAATCCACCGCATTACCGTTATTCAAGGACCGGCCTGTGTACCCCTTGGGATTTGTCTGACCGCTCGAAAAACTGAAATCCACCTGCATTGCCTGGGTACTGCCGGAACCCCCGGATGTGTTAAGGGCTATCGCCATACTGTTGCCGCTCACCACACCTGTCCATTGCCACATGGCAGTTAACGATGTCGTGCTCGTGTAACTCTCAAAATCATCAATATCGCTAAATATGGGTCCGGTACTTA
>JALUTR010000069.1 GCA_027021785.1 Fidelibacterota bacterium
GCGCTGGGCGGGGCCCATGCGGGATTGGCGAACGACTATACCGCCACGTACTGGAATCCGGCCGGGATCGGTTACTTCAAGCAAGCTCGATTTTATGCGGAGTTGTCTCACCTGAATATCGATAACCAGGCCCTGTTCGCCAATCAGCGAACGGGTGATACCCGGACCTACACCCGCTTTCGATCGGCAGGCGTAGCATTTCCGGTCCCGACAACGAGGGGGAGTTTGGTATTGGCCATAGGTGTAAATCGAATCCGGGACTTCGATGATAATCTGATGTTCAGCGGGACCAGTTCGCTGTCAAACGGATTGGGTTTCAACATCAGTAACGAAAACGACGAAAGCGTCTACTATCCCTTTGACCGGAATGTCCGCCGTTTTGAGCAGGTGAGCAATGAGGGCGGGTTAAACCAGTGGCTTGTGGCGGCGGCAGTGGCCTTATCGCCGCGTTTTATGATCGGAACGACAGCTTCCATTATGGAAGGTGATGAGGATTATCGTTTTCGGTTTATTCAAACCGATGTCGACAGCTTATACAGTCAGTATCCCAGTGATTTCGCAACCTACCAGGTGAACCAGTTTCTTAAATCCAAATATAAAGCCGTACAGGTAAAAGTCGGGGGATTAATACAGGTAAGCCACCGTATCCGGATTGGAGGGGTAATGACTTTACCGTCCCGATTCAACGTGGAGGAAATCCATTCCTTCCGTGATGAATTGGTTTTTGACGATGGTTACACCGATGTAACCGAAAATTCCGGGCGCTGGGATTACCGGGTGAAAACGCCATTCTATTTTGATGGCGGGATCTCTTATTCCGGTCGACTGCTTACGCTTTCCGCCGCAGCCCGGTACCGGGATTGGTCCCAAACACGTTTCGAAGGAAACGATCGTCGCATCGACGACATCGAATATTTGGAATTACAGGAAGAAAACGATATCATTCGAAGGAATTACGGTCCTGCCACGGAGTACCACCTGGGTGGGGAAATTACTTTGTCGCCTCTGAATACCAAATTACGAGGGGGGTACGCCTATTATCCATCACCGTTGCGCACGGCCCGGAAGGAAGAGGACCGTAAATTGTACAGCGGCGGGCTCAGTTACATTATTGATGAAAACGTTAGTCTTGATATTACCTACCTGCGGGGTTCCTGGGAGCGGGAAAGCAGGGATCAGTACACCCCCGGTGGAACACTCGAATCGATTACCTTTAAAAAGCTGCTGGTGGGGTTCTCCATCGGATTCTGACCGGGAGGGGATGTTTGATGTGTGATTTGTGATGTAGGATATTGGATTTTTGATTTTGATTGTTTGATGAGGTTGGGAGAAGAGGGGAATGCTGGATTAGAGAAATATAAAATTCGCCGGCCGACGGTTGAAAATTTCCGAATCCCATTGTCTTCAATTTAGTTTCTTGCGGGTGAATAACGTACGAGGTGCGAAAGTCGTAAAAGGATTTTTTACCGGAAAGAATCAGGAGAATGGGGGGCTTTAAGAATACAGCAGAAACCGGGGTTACCGCAAAACCACATTCCCGGTAGGTGAAATACTTTGGTCTCATTAAGTTTTACCCTGAATTATTGTAACGAAGGGAGTCAAATGTCGGCATTATTATTGTCCAAGTTTAAGGAAAGAAAAGCCCGGGTCGGTGTAATCGGCCTGGGGTATGTTGGATTGCCCCTGGCGGTGGAATTTGCAAAGGTCGGATTTGATGTGATCGGGCTTGATGTGGATGCTCAACGCACGGCCCGTTTGAACCGGGGAGAGAATTATATTAAGGACGTGGACGGCGATGAACTGGCGGAACTGGTGGCGGCCGGGAAATTCAAGGCCACAACCGATTACGGTTACGTTCGAAAACTGGATGCGGTTTCGATCTGTGTGCCGACGCCGCTCAATAAATTGAAAGATCCCGATGTGTCCTTCATTGTGGACGTGATGGATCACCTGGTTGAAAATCTTCACGATGATCTCCTGATTGTTCTGGAGAGCACTACTTATCCCGGCACAACCCGGGAATTGGTTCTCCCCCGGTTGGAAAAAACAGGATACACGATCGGGGAATCCATTTATCTCTGCTTTTCTCCCGAACGAATCGATCCCGGAAATGTTCACTACCAGGTTCACAATACGCCCAAAGTAATCGGTGGTGTAACCGAGACCTGCACGAAAGTCGGCCATGCCCTCTATCAACAGATCGTGGAAACGGTAGTGCCGGTTTCATCGCCGGAATCGGCGGAAATGGTCAAACTGTTGGAAAACACGTACCGTTCCATCAACATCGGGTTGGTTAATGAAATCGCCCTGATGTGTGAGAAACTGGGGGTGGACGTGTGGGAAGTTATTGATGCGGCAGCCACCAAACCGTTCGGGTTCATGAAATTTACTCCCGGCCCCGGACTGGGCGGGCACTGCATTCCCATTGATCCCCATTACCTTTCCTGGAAAATGAAAACCCTGGACTACAAGGCCCGGTTCATCGAACTGGCCGGGGAAATCAATACCGATATGCCCTACCACGTGGTTGAACTGGTTAGCAAGGGGTTGAATCGCCGGCAGAAAGCGGTGAACGGAAGCCGGATTCTGATCCTGGGAGTAGCATACAAAAAGGATATTGACGATGTGCGGGAATCGCCGGCGCTGGACGTGATTAAGCTCCTGGAAGAGGAAGGGGCTACGGTGGAATATTACGATCCTTACGTGCGCACGATCCGTTGGAAAGAAACGGAGAAGCCGGGATTAAAAACAATGACACCGGAGAATATTCGCGAAATGGACGCGGTGGTCATCCTGACCGATCATGGCAATGTGAATTATGACCTGGTGAAAAGGGAAGCAAAGCTCATTATTGATACGCGGAATGTCTATCCCCTGAATCACGATGCTCACATAATCCGTCTTGGGGTGGGGTAAATCCACGGATTGACGATTTTCGATGTTGGGTGTCGGATTTAAGAAACTGGAAACTGGAAATTTGGGGAAAGATTTCAACAAATCTTCGTGGCTTGTAGTGAATAATGTACAAGAATATGAAGGGCTTTTATCGAAGGTTGACAACCGTTGATTGAAAATTTCCGAATTCCAATGCCTTCGATTTAATTTCCTTCATGCTCGTGTCTTGTGTTGAAAAACCGCAGAGACGCGAAGGTAGCAAAAGAAGTTTGGTTTACCGGGAAGAGGGGGAGGAACAGAGGCTTTAAAGACCGTTAACCAAAATACTTGGTGGTGAGTCATCCTTCTCAGATTTTTTGCGATTACATTAGCGATATGATTATTAGAACCGGAAATTTTAATGTTTGATGTCATCATTATCGGTGCCGGGATTATCGGTTTGGCCACCGGGGTGAAAATCCTGCAAAAGAATCCCGGCGCGAAACTCTTGATTCTGGAAAAAGAATCGCAGGTTGCGGTGCACCAGACCGGTCATAACAGCGGTGTCATTCACTCGGGGATTTATTACCGGCCCGGTTCCCTTAAAGCCCGGAACTGCCGAGCCGGGGTACGTGAATTGATCGCTTTTTGCGATACTCACGAAATCCCCTACGAACTCTGTGGGAAAGTCATTGTTGCCACGGATGAAACCGAACTCCCGCGCCTGGCGAATCTGTTAGAACGGGGTCTGGCCAACGGTGTACGGGGACTGGAAATCATCGGGACGGAACGCCTGCGGGAAATAGAGCCCCATGCCCGGGGAATAAAGGCCATTATCGTGCCGGAAACCGGCAT
>JALUTR010000070.1 GCA_027021785.1 Fidelibacterota bacterium
AATGAACATTATGAGACATAAAAAAAATACACATGGCGATATCAGGCCGTATTCGTCTTTTTTAGTTGCTTGAGTCACGGAACATAGATTTTTTATGAAATTATTGCAAGCATGGTTTTAATGGACAAGGATCGTGGGACGAGAAGCAGCAAGGACGGAAAAATAGATGCGTGTTTCCTGTAAATTAAAAAAGTGGACGCTGACAAGGTGGCACGGAAGGCTGGATTTGAAAATTTAAATTTGAAATCTTCCTGATGACAGGTTGGTACGTTGTAACGTTGGAACGTTTTCCCCGTGTCATCGAACGCTGCCTGCTCCTTCCTTGATTTGACGATGTGGTTGAAAAAAAACACATCTTCTGCCATTGTGCACAATGCCGGACGCATATACAACACTGGGGCACAGCAAGCTGCACCCCAGTCGTTTTCGTTGCGAAATCAGTAACACAACTTGAAGATGCTGCGCAATCGTCAATTACCGTTCGATCAGCATCTTCCGTGTAATTTGCACTCCGTTTGCGCTGAGGCGATACAGGTACAGGCCCGCCGGGAGATTTCCGGCTTTGAAGTGCGCCGTATGTTTACCTGCTGGCTGGTATCCTTCCACAAGCACGCTTACTTCACGACCCAGCATATCATACACTGCGAGACGCATGTCGCCAGGCTCAGACAAGCTGTAATGAATTTCTGTAACTCCCCGACCGCCCGAACCGAAGGGATTGGGGTAATTCAGAGAGAGCTCGTATGTGGACACATTCCCGGTGCGCCCAAGCTCATTATGGCCATCGGGTTTCGGAAGATATTTGTCTGGATCATAGTAGTAATTAATCGCAGACAATGAGGTTGTCGAGTCTTTTCCTTCTAGAATCATTCGAACATATACGTTCTTTCCAACGTAGTTCTTCAAGCCAAATACGTAGCGTTTGTCGTGTCTCCCTCGTCCTACAGTCCGAGGATGAAACGTATTGAGAGTAGTCAAGACGACATTCGAACTTGCATCCACAAGTTGCAAGCGCAGGTACATGGAGTCCGGGAATACATTATTTCCTCTTTTTGTCTTGACGGTTCGATATTTCAACATGGAATTTGAAGCCACGGTAAACGTCTTCGTCCTCAGGTAATCTCCCACCGTTGTTGTTTTTCCAACAACCAACGTGTCAAATCCTGTTTTCCAATCAAGCTTTGTTTGGTTTGAACCTTCCTGAACAACTAACTCGCCAAGACGGGACAAAAAAAACGTCGTATCTTTTTGTATTACCAACTCCCTTTGAGATGCCAAGACATTCGAACGTTTCTGGAGGTTCGCTTGGGTGAAGAAGAGTTCGTTCATCCCTGCTCCACAAACCGTGCTTTCATCTGGATAGACCTGGAGTATATCGTTTGTAGTAGTAAAAGGTGTAAGGTTCGGATGGAGAGCATCTTGAGTCTGATCCTGCTCGACCCAGTTACCGTTTTGCAGGCGTTGCACCACGATCCAATATTCGGGATTCTGAGGGTCCGTGTTGTCAGTCCAGTTATGCGCGATACGCAAGCCGTCCTGCCATTGAACATTCGAAAAACCAGAAACAGAAGGCGCCCAATAAAGGTCGTTATCCGAGTTTGGAGGCGCGATCATTGTCGCCATCGTTCCCCAACCGGCTGCAAGTTTCTGCCGGAAATTGATGATATACCCATGGTATATATCATACGCTCCCCAGCTTACAGAAGGATGTCCCGACATGTCAACCGTAACGGAAGGAGC
Source organism: Fidelibacterota bacterium (assembly GCA_027021785.1). Classification (GTDB taxonomy): domain Bacteria; phylum Fidelibacterota; class Marinisomatia; order Marinisomatales; family JAADGP01; genus JAADGP01. Next base: position 1,741 of record JALUTR010000070.1, read on the forward strand.
CTGACGAGCGTCTTGCCAGTAGTTTGATATTTCTTCATCGCCAAGAAACGTGAGAGATAATGGGGGATTATTTGTAGAGACCTGTACGGTTTGATGAAAAACGCGGGGTTCAACCGGGACGGATTGCCAATCCTCTCTCCAGACTATTTCATACCTCTGTGAGCCGGGCGCATGACCTATTGATGGATAGAACAATACGTATGGATACGACCTGGCAACGGAAAGAGGGACAAAACCTGTCTCATCGTCCGTCCCGTCGTCGTATGAACAGTAATACGAAAGTGTGTTGTTCTGATTTTTCCATACGACAAAAATGATTTTTTCCAGTTCATCCATCTCTATTACAGGCATGGCGTCCGAGGCGGGGAGATGCCCTTGTGGTATGGTGAAGTTCAATTCCGACCATGTAGTGCCATTATATTTCTTGATGACAATTGCGAATTGGGACAGGTTGGACAGATCGACTCAGTAGCGCTGATGGTGTAATCGGATTGCAAGCGCCCCTTGAACCGCGCGACGGGAAAGACAGTGTGGCCCGTGGGTGTGAATGTGCGCGGATTCTGGTACTTATCCGGCCCGTTATCCGACCATTCGATGAAGGCGAGATTCGGTCCCGGCAAAGCTTCGATGGTGACGGGATTATCACGACCTTCGATATAATAACCATTCCAACTATCTCCAACGTTCGTACCGTTGACCTTGTAATATGAACCGGATGTTGAACAATCGATGTACTCAGGGGCGTTTAGAGTCAGGTTGAATCGGTAACCAAACTTCGCGGTGTATGTTTCCGCTTCACATGGTTTGTCGTCCTCATCGGGAACGATATCAAAATCAGGCCAACTAGCAATTGATTGTCCATCTTCTAAAAACCACCGCTTATACGTTCGATATTCGCCATTGTACTCCTGGTCAAATGCCTCCAGCGTTGGAGTAGAACCTTGCGTCCATTGAATAGATACCGGTGAACCTCTTTGCACGCCATTGACCTTCAAGTATCCTTCTCCAAAATCATTCATCGCCGTGGCATAATACGTTCTCGGTTTCAAATAAAGGTCTCGTAACGTGTTTATATCAAGACAAGTGAGCGACTTTCTCGAACCGTGATATCCGTCTTCCAACACCGCACCGGAACCGGACGGAAGGTGGTTCCCGTAGCCCATGGCATGGCCTGTTTCATGAAGGATAACCGTCTCCAGATCAATGTCATAGTATTTTGTATAAGTCATGCATGTATCAAGCGTTCGAGGCGGAGTATCGGTACCAACCAACCAGCTAACACGCCTTTTATCCGCATTGAGGAAAATATTGCATACATGAGCATTATCTTGCTCCCAATCACCCAGATCAGGAACATCGGGAGGCTCAATATTGCCGAACCAGCACTCCGGCGTTTCGAATTGAGACCAATCTTTGAACCAGACTTTGATCATATAGAGTTGGTTTGGATATTGGTTTGGATCTGTCGTGAGTTGAAAATCAAGCTGTGATGTTGTCAGTCCAATATTGTTTCTCCAGCTATTAAGGCTTCCAATGACTTCACTTCTTACGTAATCGTAAATTTCCTGGCTTGTCATTTTCCATCTCGTGCCATTCCGTTTGTCCCAGCACTCCATCCCATTTGTATTGCTGTCCACGTACACATAGACCGTTATTCCGCTTGTCGGCCATTGACAGAACAACGGATTATATACCAGGAACAGCGTTGAAACTGCAAGAATTATAATTAATCTGCCTGATTTGCATGATTTCATGACTCATCCTCCAGTGTTGTTATTGATGGAGATTATTTGTATATACAAAGCGGCAAATAAAAACTTCATAAATGCTTTAAAAGCGTTTATGGAGAACAGGGCGCTAACCTTATTTTTATTTGCCAAGACCGAGGCGGCGATGCAACGCCGCCTCGAATAATTTAACCCTGAGCGCTATCCCTCCTCTTTCAATCGACCATGGATGACAA
>JALUTR010000071.1 GCA_027021785.1 Fidelibacterota bacterium
ACCGGCAGGGGTCCTGATATGTAAATTTTCCGTCTGCTTGGTTGAGTTTCAATTCGCCGGAAGCAACTTTTTCGGCCAGGAATTGACTCATATGCCTGAATTCGGCCCTGATCGGAAATCCGTATCTGGGGTACAAATTTTTAAAGGCGCTCAGGCACTCGGCGCACGAAAAAAGAATTGTTTTGGCGCCGGTTTGTTTGATAACAGCCTGGTTGTGTTCCGCCAGCATTCTGAAATGATCATCGTCGCCGTTCCAAAGCAGATCGTGACCGCAACAACGTTCATCAGTGAGCAGTACGGGGGTGATTCCAAGCATATTTAATAACCTGATACTGCTGAGCGCGGCGTCTAAAACGTGTATTTCCAAATCGGAAAAGAATACATCAAAATAGGGGGCGCAACCGACGAAATAGAGCACTTCTCCCCCGGTGGTTGATATCTCAAGATCGTCGGTTACCCACTCAAGCCGGTTTTGTTTCAATTCGCTGGTAGTCATGATTTGTTGTAGAAGTTCCAGGGCCCCGGCATGGGAACATTTTCCGTTAAACCCGGAAGTTTTGGCCCCGGTCCGAATAATTTGTGTCAGTTCACTGTATTTTATATTGGAAGGACACACGGCTTCACACCTCAGGCAGGTGAGACAGCTCCAAAGATCGTAATCCTGAAACAATACGTCAAAATGTTTGCGAACGGCGGAGGTTAACATTCTGCGGGGAGAATAATGGCGACTGAAACGCGATACCGGACAGACCCCGGTACATTTTCCGCATTCCAGACAGGCGAGGGCATTGGTCTTTTTTATTGCCTCGATTAGTTCGTTATGGATGGTATTTATATTCCCGGTCACAACGCCAGTCGCTCCTTTTCCGTCCGCCGGTTTCCGTTTTTCCCGGTTTCCCGCACAAAACGATTTACCAGTGCGATAAATTTTGACGGATCCTTATCCGCGATCTGTTCCATGTGAATCCGATCGGAATCCATTCCCATGAGGAACAATAACCGCCTGATTTTTTCGAATGTTTTGGTTGCCTGTTTGGCGCCGAACTCGTAGTGGCAACGATCTTCCCGGCACCCGGTAATCAACACGCGGTCAGCACCCTGATCGAAAGCCCGTAGTACGAAAGCGGGCTCGATCTGCCCGGAACACATGAGACGCAGCAAAATGATATTCATGTCTTTTGATTCGAACTCAGGGAAAGCGGAACCGTCAATCTGCGATCCGTTCCAGCTACAGGTAAACACCACAACATTGGTTTTATCCGGAATAATCGCGGACAGTTGGTTGGTGAGCCAGCGCCGGTCAAAGTAGCGGGGAGTAATGGCGCTGGTTGAGCATACGGCAACACAGGTACCGCAACCTCGGCACCGGTTTTCATCGATTCGCGCGAAAGACAATTCGTTTTGCGTGGGAAACAGTTGAATGGCCGAATAATCGCAAACGGTTACGCAGTCCCCGCAGCCCCGGCAAAGGGTTTCCTTTACAAAAGGCAGAACAGGATTCAGGTTGAATGAGCGGCGTTTTCCCCGGTCGGTGAAAACACCTTTCCACGGAGCATGGTTATGACTTTCAGGTCGGACTTCCGGCGGTAAACGAAACAATGCTTCCCCGTAATCGCCGGGCAGTGACATCAGGGTGACCTCCTTGGGACATTCGGGGACACAGATGAAACATTCACTACAGGGGCCACAGCGCAAACAACGTTTCGCTTCGGCGACCGCCGCGGCTTCCGTGAAGCCGAGTTCGACCTCCCGGAAATTGTTTTGGCGGTGGGAAATCGGCGCCGTGGGCATTTTTGCCCGGGGGATTTTCTTCTCCTTTCCCGGGTCGATCCTGATCTCCAGTTCCGGTTTGATCGGTTCCACTTCCTTGATCAGTGGTTCATGGCGAAGATAGTGATCTATTGAACAAGCCGCCCCATGGCCGGCGGCGATGGCGTCGATTACGGTACCGGGCCCGGTTGTGGCGTCACCGGCGGCGAAAATGCCCGCCCTGGAGGTGGTCAGAGTTTCTTTGTCTACCTGCAGGGTCCCCCAGGGTGTGGTTTCAAGTTCTTCGGAGCCCAGGAATGAGAGTTCGGGTTTCTGGCTTATGGCGGAAATGATCGTGTCCGCTTCGACGATAAACTCCGAACCCTTGATTGGAACAGGGCGTCGCCTTCCGTCGGCGTCCGGTTTCCCCAATTTAACTTTCAGGCATTCCAGGCCGGTAACATGGCTGTCCCGCCCGACGATTTGTTTGGGAGCCGCCAGGTAATGGATTTTAATTCCTTCCCGTTCGGCTTCCGCTATTTCGGCTTCATGGGCCGGCATCTCCCTGCGCGAACGACGATAAACAATATGGACTTCTTCGCTTTCCAGACGGAGAGCGGTCCGGGCGGAGTCAAGAGCCGAATTTCCGCCCCCGATAACAATGACTTTTTTCCCGACTTTCGGCGGATTTCCGAAGTTAACCCGCTTCAGGAAATCCACGCAGTCAATGACGCCGGTATATTCATCCTCGCCGGGGATGTTCAACTTTTTTCCCTTATGGGCGCCTACGGCGATTAGAACCGCATCGAACCCCTCTTGCAGGAGTTTACCGAGGGCCTGTTTTCCCCCGACCCGGGTCCCGGTTTTTATTTCCACGCCCAACTCCCGGATAAAGTCAATCTCCGCTTTGATAATGTCGCGCGGCAGGCGGAAAGCGGGTATCCCGGCCACCAGCATGCCGCCCGGTTCCGGTAACGCTTCGAAAACGGTAACGCCGTATCCCCAAAGAACCAGGTCGTTCGCGGCGGTGAGCCCGGCCGGCCCGGAACCGATAATGGCGATGCGCTCTTTTCGGGAACGGGGAATCGGTTTGTTCTTTGCGTGCGGGTGGGCCGACTCGTAATCGGCCACGAAACGTTTGAGCTGACAAACAGCCACCGGATCATCAATTTTATTTCGGTTGCAATACGATTCACAGGGGTGAGTACAGATGCGACCGCAAATGCCCGGCAGGGGATTGCGCTCGCGCACCACGTCCAGCGCGGCCTGAAACCGGCCGGCCGCGATTAAAGACACATAGGCCTTCACGTTTACCCCGGCGGGACAGGCCCGGGTGCAGGGGGAAGACTGGATGGGTCCGATAAGATAGGTGTTCTCCCGTTCCCGGCCGAATTTCAGGGAAACCTTTCTGTCCGTAAGAAACTTGGATAACAGGTTTGAAGATTCCGCTGTTTGGGCGCTACGGGATTCCGATCTCATGTCGCTCTGCCTCTCCCTTGCAATTTTATGATGTTAATCGGGCTTCATGATTCGTGGTGGTGGGCCCGGGAAAAATGTTCATGGACGATTTTCCAGCCGGTATCGGAATGTTTGTAAACATGGGTTCCTCTCCCGGGAATTCGATGGCTATGGCTGTTGCGGGAAATGGTCACTACCCAGTAAAAGGTCGCAATAACCACGGAATCGTAATCCCGGACCTGGATATCGGAAATGTCGAAGGCAACTTCCGGTCCTTCCCGCAAATAATATTCAAATGTCTTTTTGAGCGCCTCCAGTCCCTCAATGCGATCGTGGGTGGTGGATGAAAATCCCACCAGGTCAGGTGAAAAATGTTGGAGGACGGTTTCAATATCTCCACGGTTGAAAGCGTTTGCTATACCATGTTCCAGGTGGGTGATTTCTTTTTCCAGGTTATTCATGGTT
>JALUTR010000072.1 GCA_027021785.1 Fidelibacterota bacterium
CATTTGTTCAACTTCCGGACTGTGTTCCACACCAAGAAGACTGTGTCTGCTTAGTGCATTTTACAGAACTTTTTGGACTTGATCCAATAAAACGGCTGATAATTCTTTATTATTCATTTATCCATTCAAATTTCATATGCAAACTTTAGTGAATCAGACATGTGAAAAGTAAGATATATTTGATAAACCGTAATCAGGTACGACAACCGTCCCCGGTTGTCGACATCATGCCATCAGTGTACCGAATATTTGACCGTAATCGTCAAGCAAGCCTGGCGTAACGCAGTGCAGACAGGGATGCTTGCTTGACGATCTAAGGAGATGATTAAGGGGCCGGTGTATTCCAGGACGTTTCCCCGACAGTCGCCACACTTTGACGTGATCTCTGCTATGTTCCGACAGGCATCACGTTTCAATTTTGCACGCTCATCATTTTTATTACCACCGGTTTTCGCGTTTGTTCAATACCGTTTGATTGCAAACTCACGATATAAATGCCGTTTGGAACATTCGCAGCGCGGCACTTGATTATCCAACACTATTTCGGCGATCTCTTAAATTATGCTTGCGGAGATAGAGTTTCGGCATATCCCGGATGAAATCGAGACGGCGTAATCCCGGATAATGCCCCGCATTTGCGGGGTAACCATTGAGATAATAAGGAATTAACTCAATCTCCGGAGCAAGAAAATGTTAATTCAATAACTTATCCTGACTTTTTAATATTCGTTTGATTCGTTGTTAATTCTCCTGTTTTGGTCTTTGTGACCAATCGGAAATAATAAGTGGTCTGGAATTTATTATAACAGCCCGAAACTATTTGGAATTAAACTTTTAAATTGGTTCAGGTTTTATTAATTTTTATTAATTGGCAGAATTAGGCTTAACGATTTGATACCGCACGAAACTATCCCGCTTTTCGGACAACTTTGGTGGCAAAGCAATCTTATCACGGCCCTCGTGATTATTGTTTTTATTTACATCGGGAAAAAAGCATCGGCCGAATCAGCCGTTTCGGTTGCTCATGTAATCGGCGTCATATTAATTGCCCGCGCGGTTTTGATTCATCCCTACCAGTTATACCTTGGCAAATGGACCGTCACTTCGAGCCTGCCGTTGCAAATGTGTTCGATTTCTTCGATTTTAGCCGGCCTTGCCATGTTTTCCCGAAACCAATTACTATACGAATTCCTCTATTACTGGGGAATCCCCGGCGCGTTTCATTCCCTCTTGACCCCCGAATTCACGCTTGGAACGGAAGGTTTTCTGTTCGTCGAATATTATATTTCGCATGGCGGAATTATCCTCAGCGCCTTGTATGCCACGCTTGTGCTGGGAATGAAACCGCGGAAAGGCTCCTGGTGGCGAATAGCCCTATGGTCGCAAATTCCGATCGCGATCGTTGGCCTTTTCGATTGGGCAATCGGCGCCAATTATATGTATTTGTGCCAAAAACCGATGGTGGATAATCCTTTCGTAATCGGCGACTGGCCCTGGTACATCCTTGTAATGGAATTGGCCGGATTGTTACATTTTATCATTGTCTATATACCGTTTGGATTGAAATATCGCCACGCGTATGCCATCGCTTGAAATGGCCCTATTCGGACCACTCCACGCAACATATCTGATCGGCGCCGTTCCGATATGGCTGAGTATAATTTATTTGTATCGTTTTGGGATGTCGGACAAAATAAACGGATTGACCGCTCGGTATTATTTTAACATATTCACGGTTATCTCAAGGAACGGCGTCTGGCCGGTTATCCCTGAAAAGTATGTTCCCCTGTTTTATTTACCGCTGATAAAATTGCCTGTTCGTCGAACAGTGCATTTTGTCACCGAATGAAATTGATTATAACGTAAATTCGATTCACATGAATAAACTGATTATTTTCTTTTCCCTTGCTCTTGGTGTCTCTTTTTTGTGTTCCCTGCTGGAATCCATTTTGTTGTCGGTTTCTCATGCGCAGGTCGTGTTGATGGAACGCACCGGCAAACACAGTGGCCGGATTATGAAAGAATTGAAGACCACCATCAATCGTCCCCTGGCCGCGATCCTCACCCTGAATACCATCGCCAATACGGTTGGCGCTGCCGGGGTGGGGGCCCAGACACTTCTGTTGTTCGGAAATCAATGGGTTGCGCTTGTTTCCGGTATCCTCACCCTGTCAATTCTGATATTCTCCGAAATCATTCCGAAAACCCTGGGCGCTGTCTTCTACAAAACCTTGGCCGGACCGGCCGCTTATATTATTAAGGCGTTGATTATCATTACCTATCCATTTGTTTTCTTATCGGAAACATTATCCGGTGTTATTCGTGCCGGGGCGAAATTGAGCAAGGTTACCCGGGAGGAAATGATCGTGTTGGCCGAAATGGGTGAGGACGAAGGGACTCTTCAGGAACAGGAAAGCGAAATTATTGAAAATTTGCTTCGTTTAAGGGAGGTGAAAGCCGAAGATGTACTGACCCCCCGGTCGGTCGTATTCGCCCTGCAAAAGGATGCAACCGTCGGGGAAGTGCTGAAAAACCATTCTCCCATTGCTTTTTCACGAATACCGGTCTACGATAAGGACCTGGATGATGTAATTGGCTTCATTCACCGCTACGATCTAGTCAACAAACAGGCCGAAGACCAGTTCGATGTGCGTATGGAGGAAATCATGGAACCGATCCATACCGTGCAGGAAACGGATTCGGTTGCCAGCATCCTGGATGAATTTGTTAAGCGCCGCCAGCAAATCTTTCTGGTTCGTGATGAATTCGGGAGTACGGTCGGGATTATTACGCTTGAGGATGCCATAGAGACCCTCCTCGGGGTGGAAATCGTCGACGAACACGATTCGATTGTCGATATGCGCAAGTTCGCACGCGACAAATGGATCAAAGAACGGCGACGAAAACCGTAAATATTCCAATCCCCCCCGGCTCTTGCCCGACAACCGGTGATTCTTAAAAGGAAATCCTATCCCGGGTCATGCCGGGTCACCCGATACAGTAACAGACCTTCCGTTTCGCGCAACACGTTTCACGCTATATTCTCTGTGTCCATTTTTACTTCGGCGTATGTTAATCGTAGTTCATAAGGCAAACACAATGGAAGGAATGACGATTACACGATAACCTGTCCATACCCGTGGGGCCATTTTTTAGCGCCTTTTCCGATCTGTTTTTGATTCGCTTAGGAATACGACCACCACAATTTCCAAGGCATCCGATCAGGAGAAGTCTCAAAATAATTCCGGAATACCCGTACCGGTACTTCCTCATGATCGAATCCCTCGAAGGGGAATTAAACCAAAACTCGGGGCAACACTCTGAGTAACGGATTTCGCTTGTGATGCGAACACAATTGGATGGAGTTTCGTTTACGATGAACCACACATCACGGATTAACCTGTGTCCTATGTCGCCCCTTCAGGGCTGGTGGGTTTTGTTCTTCTAACCCCGGCGCTACGCGCCGGGTTGTTCTGTGTCGCCTTTTCAATAACTACTACGATTACAATCCGGTTTATGTATTTCAATATCACTATGCCGCCACAGGTTGTCGTCACCGTCTGCAAATGCCTTCCGGTTCATGGTCGGGAGACCATGAACGATCAGGTTTTCTAATCTTATCCGTCAGCCACCTC
>JALUTR010000073.1 GCA_027021785.1 Fidelibacterota bacterium
CCATCTCCTTAAGCGTGCCCGCCGACAAAAATTGGATCAAAGCCCGGATTATCGGAATGAACTGACCGTACTCAGAAACAATTATATTGTGAAACAGGTCATGAAAACCATTTACAACCAAATCAAAGTACCTGAAGCGGGAAACGAGGCTATAATCCGGCGCGATGCATTCATCGCTTTTCGCGATAGCCTGAAGTCCATGGCCGATATCGCTATCGACAGCAGTGTTATTCGGTCTTTTTTGCTGAAAGACCCGGTTTGAGTATGAACAAAACCTGATTTTCAAAACCCCATATCAACTTGCTATGAGATCGTTATGAAAAAAGTATCGCTTATTATTCCACTGCTATTCACAACGTTTTTGTACAGTGGAACCACCGGTAAACTAACCGGAGTCGTAACCGAGGCGGAAACAGGTCAACCCCTCCCCGGTTGTAATATTATTATTGAAGGAACCCAATTAGGTGCGGCTTCGGATATGAACGGGCGATTTTTCATATTAAATATTCCTCCGGGCACATATACCATAAAAGCCGTCATGATTGGTTATACAGCCCAGGTTGTCAACGATGTTCGTATAAGCACTGATCTCACCACCACAATCAATTTCAAACTTGCAGTGGAAGTCATTGAGGGTAGTGAGGTAACGGTCGTTGCGGAAAGATCGGCCGTTCAAATGGACCTGACCTCGTCGGAAGCACGCATAACCAGCGATCAAATGGACATTATGCCGGTGAATGAGATCTGGGATGTAATTTCGGCCCAGGCCGGTATCACCAAGGATGCCGGGGGAGGAATCCACATCCGCGGCGGGCGCAGTCGCGAGGTGGCCTATTGGGTGGATGGTGTTTCCGTAACCGATGCGTACGATGGCGGAATATCCGTGGCGGTGGACAACAACTCTATTCAGGAACTACAGGTCATCAGCGGGACTTTTAATGCGGAGTACGGACAGGCTATGTCCGGAATCATTAATCTGGTTACCAAGGACGGGGGACAGGAATATGATGGTTATTTATCAGTCTATTCCGCTGGTTACGCCACTCGCGACAGTCGCTTAAAGGGGCTTGATAAATTCGATCCCCGGAACGAATTGAACCTGGAAGGCAGCCTGGGCGGACCGATACCTCTATTAGGTAAATATCTTACCTTTTATACGAACATCCGCCGGAATCAATCCAACGGCTGGCTTAACGGTTGGCGCGTCTTCGACAAGAACGGAATTATCACGGAACGGGCGCAAAAATGGTTCATCGACGATTCGAATCCCGAACCGGAAATTGTCCACATGAACGCCCGGCAAAGATTCAACACCAACACAAAACTGACGCTGAGCCTCATGAAAAACATAAAACTGCGCTTCAGCCTGATGACGAGCGACGAAGAATACCAGGACTACCGTCATGAAGCCCAGTGGTCTCCCGAAGGAGAGTTGCGGCGTTTTAATGTAGGACGTAATAAAAAACTCAGTCTTACCCACACCCTGTCCTCGCGAACATTTTATACCTTTGACTTAGCGGAATTTTCTAAAAATTACTATCATTATGCTTATAAATCGGTTTCCGACACCAATTATATCGACCCGTTTTATTGGCTTCACGAAAAGATAGTCCTTCCGCTCTCCACATTCAAAATCTGGGGTGTTGACCGCAGTCGGTTTAACCGCGAAACCAACACTCGGGTGGTAAAATTTGATTTAACTTCCCAGATTTCTTCACTTCACCAGGTTAAATTCGGCGCCGAATACCGTACCCATGATTTGTCCTTTAACAGTTACAACATCGAAGATGCCAGCCTCACGGACACGGTTTTCACCATCCGTATTCCGGGATATCATCAAATTGCCTACGACAGTACCCGGAGCGGCTGGACAATTATCGACACCACAACCGGTGAGCAATTAGGCTGGGATTGGAAATCCCGACAAGAACCGTCTACCCAAACATTCGCAACCAAAAAAGCGGCCCTCGAATTTGAACAATACTTTAATAAATACGTCCAGTTCGGCCGTGGTTATTACAATGAAAAACCGGAAGAGTTTTCAGCTTATATCCAGGATAAAATCGAGTTCAAGAGCGTCATCATTAATATCGGACTCCGGTGGGATTATTTCAATTCTCATGGTGTAACCCCGACCAACCCGGCGGAACCCTATCTCGGGAATCCACGCAACGCTTTCATCGATTCCTTAACCTTGGAAGAAAGAGACGCCATCGATTGGTCCCAATACGCTGACTACTATGTCAACCTCCTCCCGGATTCCGGTGCATCATTACGAAATGCGCGTGGGTGGTGGACTAAAGCCCAACCAAAACAGCAGTTCAGTCCCCGCCTTGGAATTGCCTATCCGATCACCGATAAAGGTGTGATCCATTTTTCGTTCGGACACTTTTTCCAAATTCCTTCCTTTGAACGGTTATATAGAGATCCCGGAATTAAAATCCCGGAAGAAAGCGGCAAATTCGGTGTATTCGGCAATCCCAGCCTCAATCCGCAAAAAACAGTTATGTACGAATTGGGATTACGACAGGAAATTTTCAGAGATTTAACCATTGATGTTACCGGTTACTATCGTGATGTTCGCGACTGGGTCTCGACCGGCATACCGGTCGATTTGGGTGGAGGTGCCTCGTATTTTACCTATGTTAACAAGGATTATTCCAATGTTCGGGGCCTGACAATTAATCTGGATAAACGGTTTAGCAATTATTACGGATTCAATTTGAATTACATGTTCCAGGTAGCGGAGGGGTCTAACTCCAACCCGGATGAGGAATTTGGCGCTATTCGGGATAATCGTGAACCGACACGTTCCATTTTGCCCCTGGACTGGGATCAGACACACACCTTTAACGGGTCGTTCTACGCGGGAATGAAAAACTGGACCCTTAGCCTCCTGGGACAGTTTGGCAGTGGCCTGCCTTATACCCCTACCATTAATATTGCCACAACCCAGGGAATCAATGTATCCACAAACCTTCCCAAAAACAGCCGCCGCAAACCCATAACCTATAACCTCGACATGAATTTCATTTACCGTCTTCCCTCCCGGTTTGCAAATGCCGAACTGTACGTAAAAGTTTTCAACCTGTTTGACCGTCGCAACGAACTCACTGTGTTTTCAGATACGGGACGTGCCACCCATACTTTTAATATACAAGGCTCCGATGATGAAGGACGACCGAATACGATAGCGGAGTTTTATGCCCGGCCGGATTGGTTCAGCGCTCCCCGGCAGGTCCAACTTGGATTCACCTTTAGCTTCTGAGGGTTTCAATGATCGAAAAAGCATTCAAAGTATTCACAAGCGGTTTAATCGCACTCTTAATTAGCGGATCTGTAATTGGTCAGCACATCCCCACCACGGAACGTGGCGATCCCAATTACAGACGGAAAACCGAAATTGACGGAAACAAAGTGCGTACTTCCATTTTCAACTTCGGGCTCACGGGTCGGACCGGCGCCGTACCGGGGGAGATCCCTTACGAATGGCCCATCAATTCCGGCAAGCATTACATCGCCCTTACAGGTCTTTTTGTGGGAGCCGAAGTCCTGACCGAAGAAGGGGAATTAAAACCGTTTGTGACCGTACCTTTAGGCCGAACCGATAACCAGGGGAATTCCATGATGTTTGAGCCGGTTCCGGAATATTTAAATCCCAATTCCGACCGTATTGCCAAAAGCGACGAACCGGAAACCTGGCCGGAAATTTGGCCGGACAAAATGGAAGATGAAAGCGACCCAGGCTGGCCGGGAGCCTGGAACGGTTTCTTCGGGAAAAATCAATTCAATGCCGATCAGGAGCTCTATTTTAAAATCTCCGACGATAAAAATTTCTTAAGAGGTTCAACCTATATTCCTGATACCACCGATATAAGCCGCAGAGGGATGGGAATCCTTTCGGGGGTGCGGGTGATGGAATGGTCCCAGGTTTTGGTTGAAGACGTAGTATTTATACTGTATGAAATCAAAAATGACGGTACAAAAGATTTGGACAAGGTTTCTTTCTGTCTTTGGTTGGCGGACCTTGTGGGGGGGGACGGTGATTCCAGTGACGATACACCGGATTTTGACTTGCTCTACGATATTGCCTGGAGCATGGATGCTGACGGAATCGGGAATGCCGCCTTCGGGAGTGACCCGGTCGGCGTAGCCGCCACGGCCTACCTGGAAACCCCCGGGAATGCCATCGATCGAATCGACAATGACGGTGACGGCGAACCCGGTGGTCCTAAGGTCCTGGAAGAGTGGGTGTTGACCGAAGATGAGACCAACGCGGTTGATGATAATTACAATGGCCTGATTGACGAGAACTATGCCCATATTCCTTTCAACGGCCAGGAAGGTGTCACCTATGCCAACCGGATTGATGATAACGACAATGCCGAACCGGGAAGTCCGACAATTACTCAGGAAATGATTGATGATGCCGGGACCGATTTTACTCCCTCGGGTTATAACTGGCACCGGTGGCCACCGGCACCCGAAAACGACCCCGTTCAAAACGGTCAAATCCACCTGCTTATGGTGGAATCCGAGGATTTGGGAAAAGCTTTTGCCGATGGAATCGACAACAACGAATCTCTGGAATATCCGGAGGGATTCGGCGCAGACACATCCGGTCCAAGAATCACCCAGGAAATAATCGAACAAGCATCACAAGATCGTTACCGGCGGTACCGAGTTCCGGGAACCGATATAATACTCTACGACGTAGGGCCGGAAGACCTGGGATTAAGGTACGCCGACGGGATTGATAACGATGGCGATGGAGCGGTTGATGAAGGGATTGATGAGGGAATCGACGAAATGATCGATGAATCACGGGACAATTATATTGACGACGACTATGATTGGAACCCCTTTACCGATGACGTGGGTCTGGATGGAGATATCGGTACCCTGGACCCGGGGCAAAATGACCGGAGACCTTCTTCCGGGGCAGGGAGCAATCTTCCGGGTGAACCAAATATCGACAAAACCGATGTTTCCGAATCGGATCAAATGGGCTTGACGGCCGTTTCGTACGACCAGGCCGGTGGCATTCCCACCAGTCAGGATCCGGCCCTGTGGTTATTCTACATGATCCCCGGAGAATTCTGGCAACCACCCCCGGGCGGACAACCACCCGGCGACTACGACTTATTTGTCACTTCCGCCTTTTTCCCCATTAAAGCCGGGGATACGAAACGTATTTCCATGGCCGTTGCGCTGGGGGAAGATGTGGAAGATGCCCGCCGCAACAAGGACGTTGCACAAAAAACTTACGATGAGGATTATCAGTTCGCCAAGGCACCGATCCCCCCCAACCTGAAAACAATTGCGGGCAATGGAACAGTAACATTGATCTGGGACGACGTAGCTGAATCTTCGTTTGACACCTATATGTATGGCATCGGTTCGGAAGGATTCGACTTTGAAGGATATAAAATTTACAAGGCCACCGATCCTGAGTTTGCCGATGTTTACGACATCACCGATGCCCAGGGGAATCTGACTTTCTACACCCCCCTGGCGCAATTTGACCGGATTGACGGAATTGCGGGTTATCACGAGGTAGCCGTAAACGGCGTCCATTATTACCTGGGTGATGAAACCGGTCTCACCCACACTTTTGTTGACTCCAATGTCGTTAACGGTCAAACCTATTATTATGCCGTGGTTTCTTACGACTTCGGAGGCGACATCTCCAATCAAATTCCACCAACCGAATCCACCCGGCGCCTGACCATAAACCCCCTGACCGGTGAAGTCCGGAAAGGACCTAATGTAGCGGTCGTAACTCCCAATCCACCGGCAGCCGGCTATGTGGAAGCCGATATAGATCGGATTAATCATGTTCAGGGCACTTCCAGCGGTGAGATCAACTATCGTATCGTTGATCCCTTAAACATAAAAGATAACCACACGTATCGCATTACCTTTGAGGATACCATCAAACCGAAAAAAGGGGGTTTACTGGCTCCCGGGTACGATACTTTAACGACAAAGTGGTTTACCCTGGCGGATATCACCGACGCGTCGAACATCGATACATTGATCGACCGGAGTCAAAACATGTCGCTTGAGGATGAGCAGCCAATCATCGACGGTTTTCAGCTTATTCTTAACAATCAATCTTTTTTATACCTGAACCGCGAAGCTTCCCACTGGTCGTCGGATTCAATCTGGAACTTTACACTGGAAGTTTTCAAACAGGGAATTCGTCCCAACGCCTGGGGCATACCGGTGCCGGCTGATTACCGTATTATTGTAGACGGAACATCGGAAGGGGAATTGTATCTGCAACCTCCCCGGGGTGGGGAGCAGGAAGTACACCAGGGTTATTTAAGCGGTACCTATGTGAAATCATTCCCTGATCTCAGGGAATCTTCTTCAGCCGGAACATGGACCCTTCGGTTAGTCGACCTGGGCAACGATGGCGGGAACACGGTTACAAACATTTCCCTGATCGTCACCGATACATCGGATGCGGTATATACCTTTGCTTTTGCGGACGGTCCCGGGATGTATGCTTATGGTTCGGAATTCAAGTGGACTCTGGATATAAGCGAACAGATAACGATCAAATCGGTTCAAATCAAATACGATTGGGCTACCGATTATACCGGCAGCGACTCTTCCATTTTCCACGCTACCAACACAACCCAATATCCTCCCCGAGCCGTGAATTTTCATGTTGAGAAACGAACTATGGTCACGGGTATCGACAGCCTCGACTGGATCCGCATCCCCTTTGCTATTGGCGATTACTCTCCGTACGAGACCTATCGTGAATTCTCCGTTGAGGGCGGAAACGGTTTACTGGATGCCGATTCGGTGGAAACCGACGCCGTCATTTTTATGGATAATGAATTGGACGGGAAACCACGTCCATCGTGGGTATTTCGAATGGCTTACCCGCGACCTTTTGACACCCGGAATATTTACGGTCCGATACCCGGAGATACGGTTTTTCTGTATATCAATAAACCGTTCCTGTCAAACGACGTGTACGAATTTACGACTTCTTCCGCCCAAATCGATAAAAGCCAAATCCGGAAGGCACTCAAGAAAATTAAAGTAGTACCGAATCCATACGTAGCGGCTGTTCCCTGGGAACCCCGCAACCTGTTCACTTCCGGGCGCGGACCACGTTCGATCCACTTCAACCATTTACCGCAGAAATGTATTATTCGGATCTTTACCGTATCGGGCGAATTGGTGAAAACGATTTACCACAACTCCGATATAAATGACGGTACCGCCGAATGGGATCTCCTGACCAAAGACAATTTGGCCGCTTCGTATGGTGTATACGTTTATCACGTAGAGGCTTTGGATCCGGTCACTGACAAAGTTTTAGGTGAACACATCGGCAAGTTTGCCGTCATTAAATAGAGGCAACCATGAAACAGCTTAAATTGCTATTCATCACCGTTATTTTATCCGGCGTCGTCCTTGGACAGAACGTCAATAAAACCGGCACCACGGCCGCCAACTTTTTAAAGATCGGCGCCGGTTCCAGGGCAATCGGGATGGGTGGTGCCTTCGTCGCGCTGGCCAACGACGCCACCAGTATGTACTGGAATCCGGGTGGTATGGCACAGCTCAGGGACTCCGAACTGATCGTAAACCATACCCAGTGGATTGCGGACATCGGTTACACCTTCATCGGTTTCGCCATGCCAATCCGGGGAGCCGGTACGCTGGGATTTAATGTGATCGCCATGACCATGGACGAGATGGAAGTAACCACTTACGGATTTGAAGAAGGAACCGGTGAAACCTTCAAGGCCGGCAGTTATGCCGTCGGACTGTCGTACGGGCAAAAATTAACGGACCGTTTCGGAATCGGTGCAACTGTGAAATACATCAATGAATTCATTTCCCAAAGTTCCGCTACCGGATTGGCCATTGACATTGGAACCTTATTCGTTACGCCCTTTCGGGGAATTCGTTTTGGGGCCAGTATCAGTAATTTCGGCCAGAAAATGCAAATCTGGGGAGATGATCTACTGGTTCAAAAAGATATCGATGAGATCCACAACGGCAACAATGAAAGTGTGAATGCCTACCTGGGTACCGACCGTTTCGATCTGCCGCTCCTCCTCCGAGTAGGTCTTTCGGGGGAGATCATCGATACTCCGCAACTGCGACTTACCTGGGCGGTGGACGGCGTTCATCCCAATGATAACAGTGAATATCTGAACACCGGATTTGAGGTCAGTGTATTGGATGATTTGGCCCGCCTGAGAGGTGGTTTCAAATCCCTTTACATGGCCGACGGCGAAGAAGAATTCACTTTGGGAGGGGGATTGAATTTGCCGGTAAATCGATCCATGCAACTCCAGGCAGATTATGCATACGAATCGTTTATCCACTTAAGACAAATTCATAAACTGACCTTACGGCTGATATTTTAAGAGCTGATCGGAATGAAGATGCCATCTTGAATGATCGGGGTAACACCTTTTTTATAAGGATGCCTGTTTGAGGTATACATCAAATACGGTTTCCGATAAAAACGGTAATCGCAGCATCTACACCGGCAGGTGATTTTTCTATTAGTAGTCATTTTCCTTACTATCAACCCTGAATAAACGGTAGGAAAAATAACCGTTTTGAACTCACCATTTTTGTGTATCAGAAAACCTTGTCAATCCAATATCTAACCGGTAAATTCGGGCGGGATGAAAAGCGTAACTCACTTCTGAGTTACTTATCAGTATTAAGATCCTTTCAACAATTAGGAATTCCTAATAAAACAAGAGGTAACCATGAAAAAACTGCTAATTGGTTTGACGTTTACGGTTTTTGTTCAGTATGCCCTGGCTGCAAATGTAACCTTTCGGTTGAACATGTCCACCTATCCTGACGGTGCTACCGACTCTACCAGTACGGTACATGTTCGCGGAAGCTTCAATGGCTGGGGTGACGGCAATCCACTCGTCAATGATGGCGGCGACTATTGGTCAACAACAATTGATTTGACTGCCGGCGACGCCGTCGAATATAAATTCACCCATACCGATAAGCTGGACGCTCTAACCTGGGAAGACGGCTCAAACCGTACCTTTACTGTGCCGACAACGGATACTACTATTCTTCATTATTGGGGACCATCGGATTCTCCTTTGACGGCAACAGACAGTACCGATATCTGGTTTCGGGTTAATATGGCCGGCGTTGTTGGTTACAATGGTGAACAGGTAGACATCCGCGGAAACTTTAACGGCTGGTCCGCCGGTGACAGTTTGGTCAGAGAAAGCACCGATAGCGATTTCTGGTCCGGACAAATAAGCACCGGTCTTACGAGTCTCGAATACAAGTTTACCTGGATTGCATCTGATGGAACGGTAAACTGGGAAAGTATCGATAATCGTACTGCGACTGTCGGATCGGATACCACCATTGCCTGGGTGTATTTCAACAATGAACCTCCGACCGGCGCCGAAATTGACACATTCAGTGTTACGTTTACCTGCAATACTGCGACGATGGATAATATCACTGACTCAACGGTTGCCGGATTCTACGTGAGTGGAAGTTTCAATGGCTGGTCACAGAATGATACTTTAACACAGAACGGAGATTACTGGTCCAAGACCGTAGACATTATCGGTACCACCGATGGTACGGATATTGAATATAAATTCCGGTATACAAATCTGGTCGGCCAGGAATTTTGGGAAGACATATCCAACCGTACAGCTACCATTTCCTCCGATACAATTTTGCCGGTTACCTATTGGGACGACGTTGCTCCTTTTACTCCCACCGACAGTGTTGACGTATGGTTCCGTGTCCACATGGGCGGCGTAATTGGCTACCAGGGTGAACAAGTGGATGTTCGCGGCAGCTTTAACGGCTGGAGCGGCGGCGACAACCTGGTACAGGAAGGCGATAGTTATTACTGGTCCGGTTTGATCAACTTCCCGGATACCGGGGCCACAAGTATTGAGTACAAGTTTACTTATGCCGGTCCCGGCGGTACCGTTTGGGAAGGAAGTATCGATAACCGCACGGCAACGGTTCGCCAGGATACTACCCTGGCATTTGTCTATTTCGACAACCAACCCCCCAGCGAAGAAGAACCGGTAACCGCCTATGTATACTGGACGGTTGACATGGCTGCTTACGAGGATATCGGTATCTTTAGTGTCGTCCGCAACGATACTGTGCAGGTTCGCGGCGGTTTCAACGGCTGGAGCAGTCAGGCTCTTCCGGACGGTTCGAACCTAAATATGACCCGTATCCCGGGCGAAACAAAGTACGAACTGGCAGTCCCGATCACCAACTTCCCCGGTACGGCAGATAAGTACAAATACTACATTAAATGGAGTCCGGAATCATTAGACCTCCTGGGGTCCCCCTATCCGAATGTCGACTGGAGCCCTGACTGGGGTTATGAAGTCCCTCCCACCTATGGCGCCGGTGACAGACCCTACACCTTTGAAGGTGATCCGAATACGGTACAGGAAATCGGACTTGAATACTACATGGATCTTCCCTTCGAAGGGATTATCCCGGAGGGGCATGCCATCGACCTGACATTCAGCGTCGATATGTCTTCAGCTCCGTTGTTCGATCCGGCGACCGACACCTTATGGTTACTCATCAAAGATCCGATCGTGGCTCATTTACAGAATTATTTCCCTGAAAGTGCCCGTTTCGATGACCTGAAATTAAACGATGAGGGTCTTGACGGCGACGCCACTGCCGGTGACATGATTTACACTGTCACGGTTACATTCACCGGAAAGACTCCCTATTCGATGGTCTACGTGTACGAGTTCGAAGGTCCTTCCAATTCGATGCAGGAGGGGGGTGGATTTGCCTTTGGCCGGTTCCGCTGTCGCTTTATTCAACCTGCCGGTCCAGGTCCGGTATGGCCGGATGCCTACACATTCCCGCAAGATACCTGGACTACCGATCCACCACTTACGGTTGAGACGCCTCCAGATATGAAATTGGGTATCAGTGATGAAATTCTGCCTAAGGAATTCTCACTCTCGCAGAATTATCCCAACCCATTTAACCCGGTAACGGAAGTGAAATTCACCTTGCCTGAAGCTGGAAATATATCCTTTACCATCTATAATATCCTGGGGCAAGCAGTCGTCACTTACCAACGTGAATTTACCCGCCCGGGGACCTATGGGCTACGATGGGCCGGTATCGATCAATCCGGGAAACCGGTTCCCAGCGGTGTGTACATTTACGAATTAAAGACTACAAATCATCGCGCCGTTAAAAAGATGACCCTGCTGAAGTAGACCTTCCGTACTACATTCTTCGGCAAAAACGGGCTCCTTTTGGAGCCCGTTTTTCATGGAAGAAATGTAATTTCTCCCGATGTCTCAAACAATCACACCCACGAATTCTCCCCTGAACCAGCGACGAGTGTGGATTTTTCGTCTTGTTGCTTTTATTATACCCGTGCTGTTTATCCTGTTACTTGAATCGGTCCTAAGGCTTACCTGGGAAACAGAGAACCTTGATCTGTTTATCACGGATCCTTTCAACCCCCAATACTATGTTGTTAATCAAGTCGCGGGGAAACGGTACTTTCAGGGCTCCGGTTTCGGCTCGTTCGGAACACAGGATGCCTTCCGTAAGGTAAAGCCTGATTCCACCCTGCGTATTTTTGTACTGGGCGGTTCCAGTACCGCCGGGTATCCTTATCAATATTCCGGAACCTTTCCGGCGATGCTGAAGACCCGTTTACAAGAGGCATATCCGGAATTTGAACTGGAGGTGGTTAACCTGGGAATGACAGCCGTGATGAGCTACACCGTCCGTGATTTTGCCCTGGAATGCCTGAACTACGATCCTGACTTACTGGTAATCTATGCCGGTCACAACGAATTTTACGGTGCTTTAGGATCAGGTTCCTCGCAACACGCCTTCATCAGAACCAACCGTTTATTTACCCGCTTTTTTCTAAAATTGAAATCAATAAGACTGTATCAATTCATGCAGTTTTTGTTGCAATCGATTTCCAATGATTCGAATGCCGGGGATAACCGAACGCTCATGGCCCGCATGGCTCAAAACCAGGCCATTCCCTACAACAGCCGGCTCTATAAAAACACACTCAGTATCTTCCGGGAAAACATGGAAGACATAATAGAGGAAACATCAGGAAAAGGAATCCCGGTCCTGTTGGGTACATTGGTTTCCAATTTACGGGATCAGAAACCATTTGTTTCCATTCATGACCCTGACACCGATAAAGCTTCATTTACGGCGCAGATTGAGGACATTAAAAATCGCATGCGGGACGGTGATTATTCCACGGCTCTGGAAAAGCTGCGCTCCCTGATGGTTCGGGATTCCACCTATGCCCTGACCTATTTTTACGCCGGGCGATGTGCCGAACTGTCGGGTGAATATGCAACGGCCCGTACCTATTACCGCCAGGCCCGGGATTACGATGGCTTGCGTTTTCGAGCTTCCGGGGATCTAAATTCAATTCTTCGCAAGTTAGCACAAAAAGACCTGGTTTATCTGAGTGATATAGAAGCCGCCTTTATTGAGAATTCGAACAACGGTCTGATCGGGAACAACTTAATCCTTGAACATCTTCATCCGAATCTGGACGGATATTTTCTGATGGGTAAGACCTACGCCCAAACAATATTGCAAACCGACCTCTTGAGCATTGCCCGTCATCGCGCCCTCCCTAAGCCGATAAGGTCCAAATCCGATGATTATTTTCGTTCCCGTATAGCCGTAACCGATTTGGACCTGAAGATAGCCGACTACCGTATCCGGATGCTTACTTCCGGCTGGCCTTTTAAAAAGCACCAGCGGTTTATTACCGTCGATGATCTCAAACCTGAAACGGTGGTGGAAAAGCTGGCTGTGGACGTCCTGAAAAAAACATCAAACTATGAAAAGGCCCATGTTTCCCTGGCAAAATACTATTCCCAAAACGGCGATCCGGAGCGGGCGATTAAAGAATACTACACCCTGGCAACAACCTTTCCTACAAATGAATCGCCTTTTATGGCCCTGGGAAGATTGTTAATTAAACAGCGGCGATTCGACGAAGCTTTGCCAATTCTTGAGAAAACTCTGACCATGACTAAAGATCCTTTCAGCACAAAATGGTTAGGTACCATTTATCTGAACCAGGGAGAAGTAAAACTCGCTCTTCCATATTTGCAATCGGCAACAATATTAAATCCGAAAGACGGGCAGACACTGTATAATCTCAGCGGAGCTTATTTCTTATCCGGCGACACTCTACAAGCGATCCGAACAGTGGAATCGTTGCTGAAAATGTATCCCGATTTTCCGGATGCGCAAGCATTCCACGCCCAGTTGAAAGCGGTCCTAAAGCACCCAAGACAATGAACCGACTCCGGCTTTTCCGCATTGTTCTAATCCTGTCCCCTCTCTTGATTCTGGGATTTTTTGAAGGCACGCTCAGACTTCTGCACTACGGAAATAATCTTGAGCTGTTTGTCCCCCTGGATACGAACCGGGACTACTTAATTGCCAATCCCGATGTGGCCTTGCGGTACTTTGACGACCCCCATCAGACCGGTTTTGGTGCGGACGACGTTTTCAAGGTTCATAAGGATACGACAACCATCCGAATTTTTGTACTGGGCGGTTCAACCACGGCCGGCTTTCCTTATTTCTTTAACGGCAGTTTTTCAAGGTCGTTACAAGACATATTATCGCAGACTTACCCGGAACGGAATTTCGAGGTAGTCAATCTCGGGATGACGGCCGTCAATTCTTATACCGTGCGTGAATTTGCAAAAGAATGTTTGGCGTTTGAACCGGACCTGCTCGTTATCTATGCCGGTCACAACGAATTTTACGGCGCGTTGGGAACGGGTTCGGTCAGCGCTCTTCCGGCTTTTCTGAATGGTCAACGTTGGCTTACGCTTTTTTTTCAAAACGTTAAACGCTTGCGACTCTACCAATTAATCCGCTCCGTCATCCTCAGGGCAGGAAGTTCCGAGACCAAAGAAAGAGACCGGCGCACTCTCATGGAGCGGATGGTGAAAGACCGGTTCATTGCCTACAATTCTCCGTTGTATCGAAAAACCCTTGCCATTTTCCACCGGAACCTGGCCGATATCATCCGCTGGTCCCGGGAAAGCCAGGTGCCGGTGGTATTCGGAACCCTGGTTTCAAATCTGAGAGACCAACCACCTTTTATTTCTCTCCACTCAATTCCGGTGGAAGACACGGATTATCGTGAACAGTTGGACGTTGTAGAGGAATTAATCAAATTAAACCGGTATCAAACCGCTTTCGAGACACTTGAAATCCTTCGTACACAAGATTCAAGTTATGCCCTGACCAACTACCTGGCCGGACAATGTGAAGAAGCTTTCGGGCAGTACCCACAGGCCCGATATTTCTACCGGCAAGCAAAAGACCTGGACGCGCTCCGCTTTCGTGCTCCCAGTGAATTAAACACGATTTTGAAGGGGTTCAGCACCTTGCCGGGAGTATTTCTGGCCGACATTGAAACCGCTTTCAACCGGGCTTCGCCTAACGGTATCCCGGGATCGGAATTATTTCTGGAACATCTGCACCCTAATTTGAACGGGCAATTCCTGATCGCAAAAACATTCGCGAACGAAATAATACACCAGCGCCTTTTCGGTCCTCCAAGACGGAATATTTCCGCCGTGACGAGGGACCTGGAAAAACAAAGTTGGGACGACCGGGGTGTCACCCCATTGGATCGCAAAATCGCGGAATACCAAATCAGGATATTGATTTCCAATTGGCCTTTCACCCAAGAATCTTCGCTGTCCATCAACGATTTACGCCCGGGAAACAGGGTGGAAGAAACAGCGATTGATGTATTGAAAAAGAAACTGAACTACAAAGAAGCCCACTTACGCCTGGCGCAGGAGTACCAAAACACCGGCCGATTCGATTCGGCAATAATCGAATGCAAAGCGCTGATTAAAGCTTTTCCGTATAATCAAAACATGTACAGAGCCTTAGGGTCCGTATATCTTACTGCAAAGCAGTACGGAAAAGCCCTGCCTGTTTTACAGCAGGCCCTGAAATTCGGACTGGATCTATTCAGCCTGAAATGGGGCGGCATTATCCTACTGAAACAACAACGACCGAACCTGGCTGTCTATTACCTGGAAACGGCGAAACAACTCGACCCGGGGGATCCCCAGATTCGGTACAACCTCAGCGGCGCGTATGCCCAGATCGGAAACCCGGACCAGGCCATCGCTGAAATTGACATGGTGCTGCAAATAAACCCCGAATATCCATACGCCCGGGAATTCCGACAGCGTCTACTGGCTAATGGAAATAAACAATAACTGTGAATTATACCGCAACTAATTCCCCTGTGAAACCGGAGCCTGTTGTTGCTCAGAACACGGTGTAAATAAACGGGGCCAGCGCCGATCCCTCTGCCAGGATCACAATCAGCCCCAGCAACAGTAAAAAGAAGATAATCGGTCCCAGCCACCATTTTTTCCGGACTTTCATGAAGGCCCAGAACTCTTTCAGGATGCTTACCTTACCCATGTCAGCAATTCTTTCATCGTTTTAAATCTATCCGCTGTTTTTGCTGCGGACTCAAATTTACCACAAGGCACGAAGGATTTGTATTGAATATTGACAATGAAACCTGACGCTTGAAAATTTGCTTTACTGTTTTCCTTTTGGCTTGTGGTAAACCTAAAACATTCTCTCAAAATCGGTTTGCGTACCGGTCTTCCTGGGTTTCCAATAACTGTCCTTTTTACCTGTGCGCTCCAGCGGATCCTTACCGAACAAACGCATGACGAATCCCACCGGGGTAAAAATAAGGTAAAATATGATCGCTAACAAGACGTGGGTCAT
>JALUTR010000074.1 GCA_027021785.1 Fidelibacterota bacterium
CTTCAACGGCAATCGTCGTTCTTTCACTACTTTCGTTTCATGCAGGATCTTTAATCCGGGCGTATACGCGTGCGCCATCAATTTCCTCCTGTAAAATTGGTACTTAAATTTGGAACCCTAAGCTTGCGTGCCAAAACGCACTCCGGTGTGCGGGCACGCCTGCGTGCTAAAACATACTCCGGTGCGCAGGCACGACTGCGTGCTAAAAGGCACTCCGGTGTGCAGGCACGCCTGCGTGCTAAAACGCACTTCGGCGTGCAGGCTCGACTGCGTGCTAAAACGCACTTCGGCGTGCAGGCACAGGTATAGCCCCGCGGCACTAGCTGGAAATTCACTCCTGCGCCAAGGCATTCAACATCGCTAAAGCTAAGGCGGGTGTTGGCGGATAAATTCACGGTTGACCGTTTAGACATCAGTTTAAGGCCGATTTCGGATATTCGTTAACGGCCGCGGACCAATTCCGTAATTTGGCGATTCGTTCCTGGTGATCCTCCGGCAGTTTGAGAGGCCTTCCGCGTCCATCGAAAATGATCCCGACCACACCACCGTAGACGGTTGTTTCAAAAGTTTCTCCCTTTCCGGCACCGGCGTTGATGTTTTTTCCCGGAATCAACCTGGCTTTTACAGGTTCATAGGGGGCTTTAATGCGCAGCAATTCACCGTATCGCAGTTCCTGCCGAACCTTATTCCCGTTATTGAATTCAAGTTCAATTGTCAGTAAAACGGCATTCGGCTTGGCCTTCCCAACCGGGGCGATACACGTTCCAAGGCGAATCAGACAGTCTTTGTTAAACACTTCCAGGGCAGCCTGCCGGGCGCTGTCCTTAATATCCGGTTTGTCGATATTGGCCAGAACACCCAATTGCGGCATCATAAAAATCGAGTCCACGGCCAGTTGGGTAATACCTTCGGGTAAAAAAGCGTCGATCAACATCCGGGCGGCTTGTTCTCGACGCGGCGCATGGGAAAGGACGCCGCCGGAGCCTACCATCAGATCCAAATCCATCATATCCACCAGGGTTTCACCGGAAAATGATTGGTCGAAGGCATCGGAAATGGTCCGTTCGGTTTGTACCCCCTTCAGACCAACGGCAAATTCCTTGTGTTGGATGAAAGACAGTCGCAGTGCTTCCCGGGCGATGGCCTGCTCGATGATCAGCTCTTCCATTGATTGCGGCACCGTAGTCGGCCGGATCATTTTATTTCCGATCCGGTTGGTCAATTCAAATTCATCAATATCGAAAGGCACCCAGCGCAAAACGTTGGCCAGTTTGGCTTCGGCCAAAACGTTGCAGATGGAGTAGCTCATTCCCAGGTTGGCGCTTACGGTGCGGTTAAATTTTCCCTGGAATACGGAAAATATATCGGTGGTTGCGCCACCGATATCGACACCGACGACGGAAATATCGTCTTCACGGGCGATCATTTCTATCAGGGATCCCACGGCTCCCGGCGTCGGCATGATCGGGGCATTGGTCCAGGACATCAGTTTCCGGTATCCCGGGGCCTGGGCCATCACATGTTCCATAAAAAGATCGTGAATTTTATCCCGTGACGGGCCGAGGTTTTCGCGTTCCAGAACGGGACGGATATTTTCGACGATATCCAAATCCGTCACTTCTCCCAGGGTTTTACGAATCGCCTCCCGGGCTTTGTTGTTTCCGGCGTAAATAACCGGCAATTTAAATTGATGTCCCAGGCGGGGGCGCGGATTGGCGGCCGCGAGAATTTCGGCCAATTCAACAACGTGCGAAATAGTTCCGCCGTCGATGCCTCCCGAAAGCAGAATCATGTCGGGACGCAATTGTCGAATCCGGGCAATCTTTTCATGCGGAAGCCGACCATCATTGGAGGCCAGAACATCCATCACGATCGAACCGGCACCCAAGGCGGCCCGTTCGGCGCTTTCGCCGGTCATCGATTTCACCACCCCGGCAACCATCATTTGCAGACCACCCCCGGCGGAACTGGTGGAAACATAAACATCCACCCCACTACTGCCGTCCTGGGGTGTGATGATCCGGTTATCGTCCAACAATTTCCGTCCGGACAGTTCCTCGACTTCCATTACGGCGTTCAGCACACCCTTGGTAACATCCTCAAAGGGCGCTTCGACGGTCGTGGGGGCTTCCCCACGAACCCTTAACCGGTATTCACCATCGATCTTTTCAATCAGGATGGCCTTGGTAGTTGTGCTTCCGCAGTCCGTTGCTAATATCGATCTTAATTCCATCGCTTGGCTACAGCCCTTTAACTAAGTGTGATTAAATAAAGATAGGCGATCGGACTGGCAAGAATCAATGAATCAAACCGGTCCAGCACACCACCGTGTCCCAATAATATCGTGCCTGAATCCTTTACGCCCGCGTCTCTTTTTATCAACGACTCGACAAAATCGCCTAATTGACCGAATATTCCGGTAATAATCGAAAAGGCCAGGACATCGATCCATCGGAAACCGCTTCCCAAGAATCCGGTTTCCTTCATGACAACAAAGGTAAGCAACGCTCCCACGTAGCCACCGATTGTTCCGGCAACGGTTTTATTCGGGCTTACCCGTTTGAAGATCTTTTTCCTGCCCCACTTTTTCCCGACAACGTAAGCTGCCGTATCGCAAATCCAGATGGCAATGATTATCCCGAAAGTCATGTTCGAGTGGTAAACCGAATCCCAGTTCCGTACCCCGATCAGGGCTCCTAACAACACGGGAATGTACAACACACCCATTAAGGTAATGGCAATGTTCAGGGTGGGAGAAGGCCGGTTCCTGAAAAGTTCGATCAGCAGGACGCACGTAACAAAGGCAATGATGACCAGGATAATTTGTTTATACTGCATTGCCGGTTGAAAATAATAGATATATCCGATTAATAAGGTCATTAACCAGCCGATCCACCGTACGGGAGTTAATTCATTCACCTTTGCCAAAGCGTAAAATTCGGTAATCGCGATCAACATAACCACCGTCATAAAAATCGCGAAATAAATACCACCGACCCAAATTAATGCAATAATGGCCGGGATTCCCGGGATACTGATCAACATTCTTCTGGAAAGCTTATCCGACATCATTAAAGGATTTGAAGATAACGATTAAATCATGATGTAAACAACGCAGATTAAATTGATATTTATCTCGTTTTGTCCGACAACCATCCCCGGCTACGTTACACTACGCCGGGTAAACACTGGTTGTCGGCATTATTCAGTACATTGAGCATTTGACCGTTGTCGTCAAGCAGGCTTGCCTGTCGTAACGCAGTGCAGACAAGGATGCTTGACGTACAAGTACGACAACCATCTTGGTTGTCGTCTCATAATCAATGCACTAAGCATCTGATCATCATCGTCAAGTAGGCCTGCCTGTCGAAGTAACACGTAGACAGGGATGCTTGACGTACTGTACTGTTTAGGTTATACCAGAACGTCAATTGCCTTGGGAAGCATATGTACATGAATGGGCGTACTTCCGATTAATTCACCGTCGATATTAAGCACATGATCTTCCTGGGGAATGATTGAGAATTCCTTTACCTGACGGTATTCGACCACCAGGTCACCGACATGGCCGCCTTTAAAAACCTTGGGGAACAGCCGCAATAGTTTCATAC
>JALUTR010000075.1 GCA_027021785.1 Fidelibacterota bacterium
CAGAGCCGGTCGTCCCGTGGATGCGGAAAATCGTCATCGAACACATCGCTGGAATCTCCCCGGGAAACAAATTGCATGGTGTACGTGGCATCCGGATGGACCCGGACGGTAATAACATGTTCCACGCAGCCGGAACCGAAGAGTAATAGTAAACCGGCAGTGGTTATTCCTATTAATGAATCATACTTATTAAAGTGAATACTCGGATCGGAAACCTTTGCTTTCTCCCCTGTCTGCCTCGACGAGGTCTTGGGTAACAGGGGAGAAAGAAAGAGCCTGCCTGCCGTAACGTAGTGTAGGTTGGGGATCTTAAAAATTGAAAAAATCATTATTTCATGCGATTAACATATGCAAGGATAGTAATACCGGGAGCAATTTATTGCGAATCATTCCCTGAAAAATACGCATAAAGCACAGGTCCTGCCAGGTAACAGATGTAGCCGCTGACGGTTCCGGCTACGGTATCGATGACATAATGAAAGGAACCCGCCACGGTAGCCGTTAGAATGGCAGCCAGGAATAACAACAGGGGGTATTTCCAGCGGGGGAAAAACCGGATGGCAAAAAAGGTCATTATCACCGCCGCGGCGGCATGGAGACTGGGGAAAGCGCCCCCTCCCCGGTCGAGATTGGCATAGATCCAGTTCATAAGGGGAATGAAAACCACGCCGCGGGGAATCAGCTCCGCGCGTAAATAGACCGGTCCTGAGGCGGGGAACAGGATCAAAAACCATTGATGAATCATCATGGTGGCAACCAGTGTAAACAAATATATTCGAACCTGTTCCGGTTGCCTGGCATTCGCCAGCATGGCAAAGAGACCTAAGCCGATGTAATAAACAAAGTAGGCCCCATGGAAAAATTCCAGCCAGAACAGGTTCAGTCGTTGCGGCAGGAGTTTGTACCATTCCTGTCCGAACAGGGCCAGTTCCCAACGAAGAAGAGTCGGGTCCAAATCAACAGCGATAATGGCGTGGCGCAGCATGCAGGCCTGGGGATAAAGCCAGATCAGTAAAAACACCGGGTAAAATGTGTGCAGGAAACGGGATGACCGGCTATGGAATCGCTTGTCCCAAAGCGCCAGGATAAAAATTGCCGCAAAGATCAGAAAATTCGCGGCAAGCTGCAGCTTCCATCCGGGCAAGGCTGTTATTCTTATTACCGTCAGGATTGTGATCGATAGCAAGTAAAGCAATAGCGTTTTGTCCGTAAGATTCAGGGAACGGCCGAATTGTTTCAGCGCGGAACCGGCATTTTTTTGGTACATCATGCCACGGATAGAGTTGGGACCTGATTCCATTTTTATCACATCTGGCTTTCCTTAAAACACAATCCGACCGGAATACGCCGGGAGGTCTTTTGCAGGGGGTAATATAAAAACCCGCCCATTAAAATTCCGCTATGAATAAATCCTTTTTTGGAATTAGTACGCCGGGCGAGTCCTGGCTGCGTTGCACATCGCCGGGCAGGTGTGCTTCACGACAAGGATCAATTGTTCAGTGTACTGATTAAAGATAACAATCAACGCTTGACAATTTATACCTGTGGTTTCCGGAAAGGACTTGAATTATCACCATCCGAACAGAACGGAAATAAAAAGGGCGTACCGTAAAGGCACGCCCTGATCAATTCATTTAACGACAGGACTTAGAAAGTCATTCGTAATGAGGATTGCAGCGTCCGGATAATGAGCAAAGCATCGGCACCGCCTACCGCACCGTTGGGATTAAACCGTCCGGTCATAACGTCGGCCTGCATGATGCCCCGTTCGGTGACCAGCGCCATGGCATTATAAGCCGGGTGGCTGCTGGGCACATCGCTGAAGCGCGAAGGGGACTCCCCGAAATAACGGGTTTCCAGACTGGGATCCCGCGTGGCGGCAACCAGCAGACGTTGGACCGCCATAGCGTAATTCGCGCGTGTGACGGTTTCGTCCGGGTAAAATTTGCCGTCCGGGAAAACATCCATTACGTTGTATTTCAGGGCTTCCTTAATCCATGACTCGGCCCAGTGACCCCGAACGTCCGGTGGCAAGTTTGTATTTTGTTGGGCCTGCATTTGTGAGGGGGTCTGGAACCCGGTTCCGGCGGCGGGCATCCGGTCGAAGAGTTCGCCCACTTTCAATTCTTCAATAAACAATACCGCCAGGTCGGCGCGCGTGATTTTATCCTGGAGGGCCACCTTTTTGCCGACCGGTGTGCCGGGCATGGCGCGCACGATTTTTTGCGACAGCTTCCATTTCGCATCGGCTTTTCCGGCGAATTCACCTTTTTTATCAACAACCTTTTTGAAGTAACGCTCGGCTTCCGCGAAATTGTAATTATAAAGATGCGCCAGGCCGAAATAATACAGGGAAGCCTCATGAGTCTTTTTCTTTTTCAGCGCCTTTTCCAGCAGTTTTTCCGCGTGTTTAAACCACTTTTTTTCCGTCGGACGTAGTATGATCCAGACGCGCGCCCCCAGGGCGAGGACATCCGGATCCTTGGAGCCCTTGCTTACGGCCTTGTCTACCAGGTTTTTGGCTTCGCGCGTATTGCCGAGATAGGCATTGGCAAGGGCCAGCCCGCCATAGCCCAACGCGAATTTGCGATCCAGGTCAACCGACCGCTGGAAAGACTTGAGAGCTGAATTGTAGTCCCCGTTATCGATGGCACGCATACCGGCGGAATAATGATAGGCCGGGGTATCGACATCGCTTTGCGGCTTCTGGCTGCAGCCGAAAAAAACCGCCAGCAACAAAATGAACAATGTTGAATGGTTAAAGTGTTTCATGGCACATTCCTCTTTAAATAAATCATTGCACAAATATAGGTGTAAAATCGGTGAAATAAAACCTTCCGGTTGCGATATTGATACGGGTCACTAAAATTTCCTTTATCATTGCATTGTGGGAATGTAATAAATAATTTATATTGCTAAACTGGATAAGTGATAATAGAGGAAAAGTTGTGCGAAATATAGAAAAATTCTTGTTTGTCTTTGTAATTATCCTGTGTGGAAGTGTGTTTGCCCAACCGCAAATTGTCACCGGGGAAGGAATGGGGCTCAGTAAAGATGCGGCCGTCGAGAATGCCAAAAGGGATGCCGTGGAAAAGGGACTCGGGGCCATAATTTCCTCTGAAACAGTGGTCAAAAACGCGGCGGTTTTTTCGGACAATATATATTCCAAGGCTCAGGGTTTTGTCAAAACGTTCAAAGTTGTGAACGAAAAACAGGGACCCGACGGGTTATGGGAAGTGACAATCGAAGCCGAAGTGACCAGGATCCTGGATCAAATCATCCAGGATGAAACGGCTCTGCAAACGTTATTGAACAGCATGAATCGACCGCGGATTACCTTTCTGATCCGGGAAGAAAATTTGATTGACAATACTCCGACCGACTTCGCCGAGACAAAACTGTTAAGCATGTTTTACAACAAGGGGTTTGATGTGGTGGACCGGCAATTGGTCTCGGCGCTGAAGGGTGAACCGGATTACAGCCAGGCCCTGGCCGGCAACGTGGCGGCCGCAGCCCGGATTGCCAGCCAGTTGGGGTCCGAAATTATTGTTATCGGCACCGCAAAAATATCCTCGGGCGGAAAATTTTATAATATGCATTCGGGGCAGGCCGATATCAGCGCCAAAATTGTTCGCTCCGACACCGGTGAAATACTGGCCGTAGCGTCCGCCCATGGGAAAAAGCCGCACATCTCGGCCTCTACCGCCGGTATTAATGCCATGAATGACGCGGTTGAAAAGTTAGGGCGCGAGATTATCAAACAACTCATTCAGAAATGGAGCTCCGAACAGGCCAATTTCATCAAAGTTCATATTGTTTTAAAAAAGGCCGATTTTGGTTCGTACATGATGTTCGAATCCTTCCTGAAAGCGCAAACAGTACCCGGTATCCGGAATGCTTATGCCAAAAGTCTGAACGACGGTGTAGCGGAGTACGAAGTTGAATTTGAAGGCAAGGCTCAGAACCTGGCTATGGGCTTGTCCCGCACGGCTCCGGACGGATTCAATTTCAAGATAACGGGCCTCAGCGGTAACCGGATCACGGCCGAAATTGTGGAATAATCCGGGTCATATGACCGGGGATGGGAAATACGGGAAAAAAATTTTTCACACATCGCGGTTCCGGAACTTGATTTTTTCGGGATATGACCGATATTAATATTATGCACGTGCAATCAGAAGGGAGAAACCAATGAAAAGAATTTCAATTGTATTTTGTCTGATGTTCAGTATTATTTACAGTCAATATGGCTACGGTGTGATTCCGGGAGCGGTCGTTGAAGAAACCGATAACGGAGCAATCAATTATTCCCAGGGTATTGTAACCGCTACCGGGATTGGTTCCATTCCTGAATATGCAGTGAATGCCGGGCAGGCGCGGGCCATGGCCATTCGCGCTGCGAAGGTGGACGCGCGCCGGCAATTAATTGAATTGGTGAACGGGATTACCCTTACCAGCGAAACCACAATGCGGAATCGCATGGCGGATGAAGTGGTAAAGGAAAAGGTTTCCGGATTGATTCGCGGCGCCTACCAGGTGGGCGACGTGCGTTATCTCAGCGATACTTCCGTCGAAGTGACCATGGCGGTTTCCTTAAGCGGAATATCGGAAATTGTTATCCCCACGGAAGGTTTCAATGCTACTCCCCCTCCGCCACCGTCCCCGTCGACGACGCCCCCCACCGCCGCAACGTCCGCCTATACGGGGATTATTGTTGATGCCCGCGGTCTGGGAGTCCGGCCGGCGCTGGCGCCAAGGTTGCTGGATCAAAACGGCGGCGTGGTCTACGGACCGGGTAATTATACCCGTGAATATGCGATTACCAATGGTGTGGCCGGGTATTCCAAATCACTGGAAGCCGCCCGGGAAGATATGCGGGTTAAAGGAAATCCACTGATAGTAAAAGCCGTTTCGGTGAGTGGTGCCAACAAAGCCGATGTGGTTATCGCCAATGCCGATGTTATGAAGATCAAGTCGGCCGATGCATCCAACGGTGTATTACGCGATTGCCGGGTACTGATATTATTGGACTGAAGGAATGGCGGTTGATTAAAGAGGGATTGAATTTATGAAAAGAACAGGTGTAGCGTTCGTTTTGATCTGGTTGGCGACCTTTGCCGCGGCGCAGGAGACCGAAATAGCGGTGCCGGACACCAATGGCAGTGAGGGTGTGGTTTTAAAACCGGGTGATTTAGCGCCCTCGTGGGCGCTCATGTATGCGCCCGGGAAATTTGAGTTTCTTAAAAACTGGACGGTTGAACGCGGGAAAAGACTACGCCGGTTCAATACCCAGCCGATTCGGCATGTGGTCGTATTAAGTTTTTTTGCCACCTGGTGTAAGCCCTGTATGAAAGAGCTGCCGTATCTGCAGAACCTGTACGAGAAGTATCAGGAGCGAAACGTGAAGTTTTTCCTGGTGGATATAACCGAAGCAACCAGAAACAATCCGGGGTATGAGAATTCACCCGTGGCGGAACCGTTTTTAAGAAAAAAGGGCATCATGATTCCGATCCTGAATGATAATCGTGGTGTGGTAAAAGAACGGTATGGGGCGAAAACCCTGCCCCGACTGTTTATCATTGATAAATATCAAACCATTCGATTGACCAAGCAGGGATTCCAGGAAGGGGAAGATTTTGAAGGTGAACTGTCTTCCATGATTGATAAATTATTGGTGGAGGAATAGAGAGGGGAAGAACCATTCTG
Source organism: Fidelibacterota bacterium (assembly GCA_027021785.1). Taxonomy (GTDB): domain Bacteria; phylum Fidelibacterota; class Marinisomatia; order Marinisomatales; family JAADGP01; genus JAADGP01. The sequence continues at coordinate 5,707 of JALUTR010000075.1, forward strand.
TTATTATGCTTTGCAATTAGTCAAACATAAAGGGGAAATTGCGAAATGATATTCAGATTGATTTCAGCAGCAGGGGTGTGCGCTACGTCTCGTGGTAACCATAATGTGTTCATACGCACAAGAATTTGCTCCTGAAATTATTAACGTTGAATAAGCCATGAATAAATCCTTCGATCATCGATGTTTACGAGATGCGGAAAAGCCAGGCATGAGATTGAACTCGGGCGTTCGTTAGCTTGAGTTATTACTTTCAAACAATTATATCAGAAAGTTTTATGGGAACCTGCTAAGAAAAAATTAGATATCGGGAGAAATAGTAATATGAAACACAGATACAGATTTTTATTAACCGGAGTATTCCTGCTTATTCCGTTTTTTATAGTTGCCCAGGAAGAAGCGGCTCCGGATGAAAAATCCACCGCGGCGGTGCTGGATTTTCAGGGGTTGGGTATTACCAGCATGGAAGCAATTGCCCTTACTCAACGTCTGGCCGGGGAATTGGTGAATACGGGCGCGCTGATTATTGTTGAAAGAAATCAGATTGAAGAAATACTGCAGGAGCAGGGTTTCCAGCAGAGCGGCTGTACGACGGCCGAATGTGCCGTGGAAATCGGCGCTTTGTTAGGAGTCCATAAAATGATTTCCGGATCTTTCGGGAAAGTCGGTGAAACCTACACCATCGAAGCTAAAATGTTTTCCGTCGCAACAGGTGAGACCGAGCGAGCCGTTAATAAAACGTACAAGGGTGAAGTGGATGGTTTGATTACCCAGGTGGAATTGGTGGCGTGGGAATTGGTCGGCCTGGAACCGCCGGATGATCTCAAGGAGCGGGCGGGAATATCCACGGAAAAACCCAAAGTCGCCAGGAAAGGAGGCAAAAAATGGTTGTTTTGGACCGGAATGCTGGCGGCGGCCGGTGGTGGCGCATATTACTATTACATGCTTCAACAGGGAAAAGAAATATCCGATCTGCAATTGCCGCCTGAACCGCCTGCGAGACCAAAGTTAATGACAGGAGGTGGGCGATGAAACGGAACAGGTTTTTCCTAAGCTTTTTATTTATTGGTGCGTTCTCATTTGCCCAGGTGGAATTTGAAACTGATGTCCAACCAATTTTCGACAACAACTGTGCTCTTTCCGGTTGCCATGTAGCCGGCCACTCCACCGGCCTGGACCTGACGATTGGGAACAGTTATTGGAATTTGGTGAATATTCCGGCCACCGGATATCCCGATTTCAGAGTAAAACCGTATGATCCGGACAATTCGGTTCTTTATAATAAAATAGCCAACACCGGCAAATCAGGCGACATAATGCCACCTTCGCCAAGTCCGGCCCTCAGTTCCAACGAGATCCAAAAAATATACGATTGGATTGTCCAGGGCGCGCATTTACAATCATCGGCCTTTATTGGCGGGACGATCGAGTACGATAATAAATACTACGACAATGGCAATGTAAAAATCTCCGTTTGGAAAGATCCCTCCGCATGGCCATACCCGAAAGACCCCCCCCTGCGCGCCATGGTGATCGGACCGCCGGTGGATTTTAATCCCCCAATCGATTTTTCGTTTGAGGACCCGGGACTGAACCAGGATTGTTGTTATAATATTGCCGTGGAATTCGATGCGGAAAACGACGGTTCCGTCGATGCCGAGAATTGGTGGGATCAGGATCTTGATCTCACTCCGGGGCCGATCGAAAATATGACGATTTTGCTTAAATCACGCGCAAGCGGCGGAAGGATCGAAGGGAATCTGCGTTTTGATCCGGCCACCAGTGGAAATGTGTTTGTTGGCTTGTTTTTCCCGGGTAGCGATCCCAATTATTGGGACCAGCGCTCGCTGGAGTTACAGATGGGCCGGTATAACAGTCCGATTCCGGACTTGTCCTTTCAGTTTAATGATGCAAGTATTATTGATGGAAACGGCTACGTTGTGGTGGCCTTTGTGGATGAGAATGGGAATAATTTCCCGGATACCGAAGAAGATGTGGGAAGAACTCCTTCTTTCAGCGTACTTAATGGTTTTGCCGATGTCGGAACTATTGATGTGGGAGTGGTGCCCGCCGGCGGGTATTCCTTTGATTTCGGCGCCACCGGAGGGTACGCCGAAACCAACTTCCAGGATCTGGACGGTGGCCCGGAAATTACCATGGAAATGTTTATCAAACTTCATCGGTCCTTCGGTTCCGGGGAACAAGTCAGCCTGTTTTACAGAGAAAGTTGGGGAGGCCTGGGTTATGACGGCAATACGGGGGAATTCAGATTCAGATTGGAAAATATCGGCGAAGTACGCTGGCAGTTTTCGCCCAACCCGAATGAATGGCATCATATTTCCGCGGAATATGACGGCGCCAACATGGCGATTTATTGGGACGGCATTGTTAAGGCACAAACGCCGGCCGGCGGCGCGCTGGCTTCAGTGCAACCCGTGTTGCGTTTCGGCCAGGGTTTTGACGGTCTGGCCGATGTGATCCGTATCAGTAATGTAGCCCGTCACTATCCGAATAATTTTGATCCCTGGGCAAACAATTACAATCCTGACAATAATACTTCCCTGTTGTATCAATGCAATGAAGGCAGTGGCTGGATATTGTATGATGATATGGGGAACCATGATGCGAATATTACCGGAAATCCGACCTGGGTTTCCGATGAACCGCTGGGTGGGAGTGTCGCTGAAGGAAAGATCAGCGGAACGGTTATCCTGTACGGTGATTATGCTCCCGGTCAGTTTTATCTCGGTTTGTGGTTCCCCGGCGCCGATCCCGATAAGGATAATCCCGATATGAGTTTTCAGATCAGCGCCGATCCCCCGGCAACGGAATATTATGAATTCAAAAGCCAAAACATAAAACCCAACACCGGTCCGTATGTGGTCAGGGCCTTCTTCGATGTGAATGGAAACGGACAATTTGATAATGATGAACCAAGGGGAGAAGCAAGCCTGTTGTACGTGCCGTCCACGGGTCAATTAAATGATGTTAATATCGAATTGACATCTGTTACCACCGGTATATTGGCAGGAAAAATATATTCGCCGCGCGCTACCAGCGGTGATTTGTATCTGGCGCTTTGGTATTCCGGCGATCCCGGTGGTGGAAACCCGGATATTGCACGCGGTCCTCTTCCTGTTTCCTTTACTAAACCAGGCGATTTTTACCAGTATCAATTGGACGGTGTTGAAGAAGGCAGCGGTTATTATTTGGGTGTGTTTTTCGACGAGCAGGGGTCGGCTAACGGCGGGGTTGACACTTGCGATTCAGGTCGGGATCTTTGGGGGGAAGCCTTTAATGTGAATGTCGCGGGCACGACGACCCTGGATGTAACCCTGGAGGAATGTGAGGGTGCCCAGCCGGAGTTGCAGGTTTCCACCGATAGGTTAACTTTTGAGGCGCAGGAGTACGAAAAGGAAATCCTGATCGGAAATACCGGTGTCGGTACGCTGTATTGGAACGCCACGGTAACATTTATGTCCGGCAGCCAATGGTTGACGATCCAACCGGATTACGGGGATGCTGTTGGAATTGAGGAAGACACCGTATTTGTTACCGTTAGTCCCACCGGAAGCGCCGATTCCGCTTTGATTATCGTGGACGGTTATGGGGATGCGGCCCTGACCTTACCGGTGAAAAGCGATACGGTTGTGGTGTCCATCGCTCCCTGGGTTGATCACGGTCCGACGATTGCCAACGGCAGTATCGAAGGCAACACCCCGAAAGTGGGAGAAGATATTGCGATTACGGCGGAGATTTCTTCCGTCAATGGTGTAAAAAGCGCCCGGCTTGTTTATTCCCGGGGGGGAGAATCGAACCTGTCCACAGTGGACATGACTCCGGTGGCCGTAGCGTCTTTGCTCTGGAAAGGTGTTATTCCCGGCAATGATGTTACCCCTCGCGGCCTTGCGTTGGAGATTCGCGCCGTTGACAAACTGGATTATACGGAAGCTTCATCACGGATGAACATCACCGTTGAATTCCCGTCATTGGGTTTAAAGGATTTACCAGCGGAGACCTATAGTATGGTCTCTGTACCCGGTGAATTGTATAATAAAAACATAGATTTTGTGTTGGATGAATTGGGAACATACGATCCCAAACAGTGGCGGGTGTTTCGTTGGCAGGAAGGCCGGTACCTTGAAAACAGTGGTCAATTCATTCCCGGCAGTGCCTTTTGGCTTATTACCCGTGAACCGGTCACGCTCAGTACGGGGCCGGGAATTTCCACCGATTTGAGTGAATATACGATTCAACTGGCTGGGGGTTGGAATATGATTGGATCGCCTTATTCTTTCGGTAACGATATTACCGCTCCGGAGGTAACTTATAGCAATGAACGGGTGGAGAAGGTTCTTTATTTTTATGATGGGAGTGGTTATCGCACAACTTCTGTCATGGAACCCGGGGAAGGATACTGGATCTGGTCTGAAACCAGTGCGCAAATGACGCTTCGGCCTATGCCGGGAACGGTGGCTGGACCGAGGGAACTCGTATCGGATGCGCGGGGCTGGAAGGCCAACCTTATCGCCAGGGTTGCCCGGTTCGAAGATCGAATTAATTGGTTTGGTGTGCACCCGGAGGCCGGCAACGAACGGGACAAGTATGATTTTCACGAACCGCCGGTGATCGGGGATTACGTCAGTCTGGCGTTTGATAACGGGGACTGGGCCGAGGGCGCCGGACAATATCGTACCGATATTCGCCCGGAAGGGGAACGTGTTTACCGATGGAACATCAGCGTGAAAAGCAATGTGAATGGGATCGTCACACTGACCGGTGAACATCTGGTCGATATTCCCGAACAGGTCGGTTTGATCCTGGTGGACCGGGATTACCGGACGGTACAGGATTTGAGGAAAAAACCGGATTACCGGTTTACCAACAATGGCGCTGAACAGGAACGAAGTTTTGTTTTGCTCGCCGGCGACCGGTCTTTGCTGACAAAGGAAATCGAATCCATGGGGTTGTTGCCCAAACAGTTTGCGCTGGCCCAGAATACTCCCAATCCTTTCAATCCGGCGACTTCGATCAGGTTGTCGCTGGTGGAAGAGGCCCGGGTGACATTGAAAGTTTATAATGTGCTGGGTGAGGAAGTTGCCGTTCTTTTGAACGGCGAGCGGCTTTCGGCGGGCTTCCACCGCCTGATCTGGAACGGCCGTGATCAGCATGGACAACAGGCGCCGACCGGGGTCTATCTTTACAGTGTCCGGATTAACGGTAACGATGGTGTGCCGTTGTTCCACGATACCCGGAAAATGCTGCTTGTGAAGTAGTTTGTGTGGAGTATCACCGGATTGATGTGTGCCTTTTCTATTCTATGTTTGCAAAGCATTTGAGCGCGCAAATTTGTTGTTAAACGACAAGAGGGCTGGTTTTGAAGCGACTTAAAATTATATTATTTGTAATAATCGGGTTACTATGGTTACAGGCTTTCGGACAATCCGGGGGGAAAGAATTCGGCAAAATTACATTACCATTGGGAAAAGTAGAGATACGGAGTAAGGACGGCAACCAATGGAAACGGGCTATGCCAAACCGGAAAGTGTTCCAGGGTGATATTATTCGCACGTTGGCCAAATCGCGGTGCGAAATATCCCTCAGGGGGGGTGGCAAGGTCCGGATCGGTGAAAATTCCGAATTGGAGTTAAACGAAGTCAATATCAAACCGATGGAAAAGAATTTCAGGGCCAACCTGAAAAAAGGGAATGCCTGGGTGGCCGCCAAAGCGGCGTTCGGAGAAAAAAAGAATGTGTCGATCCGCACCCCTACTGCTGTGGCCGCCATTCGCGGTACTAAATATCGGACCAAGGCCGGAGAAGAGGAAAGCTCCGTCCTGGTGTATGAGGGGAAAGTGGATGTAAATCAGCCGAAGAATGTTCAGGAATCGCCCAGGGGCGGAGGGTTGAAACCAGGAGGTAAGCCGAAATTCAAATTAGGCCCCTTAAAAGAAGTAGCGGCTCCTACGGAGGTTGCCGGTCCTTATGAAGTATCCCTGGAAGACTGGATTTCACTGGTGGAAGGAATGCAGATCAACGTTCGTAAAGACGGAAAGTACCACGTGTTCAAATTCGATCAGGCGGCGGATGCCGATTTGGATTTTGTGAAGTGGAACAAGGAATTGGACAAAAAACCGTAATGGTAAGGTGTGTGTAAGAACTCCCGGAATGACGGGATGTGAACCCTGTGATTGTCTTTCCTCCGGTGTTATTCAACAAAACGTCTAATTTTTATATAGTCCCGGATTCCAATGCCTGATATTGTAAAGCGCATTGGCATCGGCGCCCTCATCGGTTTAGTCGTAGGTTTGATTGTTGCCGTCGGTACCAATATTGACGGATTTTTCCTTAAATCTTTATTGGATGGATACGAATTCCGTTCTTATGATGCCCGTATGAGGGCCCGCCTGGGGGATTGGGAAGAGTCTTCAATCGACAGCGTTGTTATCATTGATATCGAACAGAACTCCATCGAGACCCTGGGGAATTACAAGGATTGGCCCCACGCCTACCACGGTCAGTTGATCGACGTGGTTTCCTCCGGGAATCCCAAGGCCATCCTTTTCGATATTATTTTTGATCCTGAAAACACCTTCGATTATGAACTGGTTAACACCCTGGTTTCCGAAAATCCACCACAGGATGAGGATTTGGAAGCCGTTGTGGAACAATTTCTGGTTTCCAACGACCCGACAAGGTTTATTGAATCAACCCGCGCGAGTGAAAAAGTTTACCATGCGCTGGTATTCGAGGAAAGCGACACGGCCTTTTTCCTCTACCCCATGGACAGTGAACCGGAGGGGTACGAATACCAAAAGCATATTATTAACATTCCCGAAGAGCAGGCGCGACGCCTTCCCACGGCGGAACGTATCGGGAATACGGATGTGGAGCTTCTTTCCGCGGCAAAAGGAGCCGGAAGCGCTAATTTTCCCCAGGATGATGACGGCATTATTCGTCGCGCTCCGACGGCAATATTTTTTAAAGGACCAAACCACGTGTATCCCTCGTTGACCATGGCGGCGGCCATGGATATTCTTGGCATTCCCTCCGACGGGTTTGATTATGATTTTGACAATCACCTGCTTCGTTTATCGGACACCACCGGGACGGTTATCCGTGAAATCCCGATTGACGATGAGGGACGGATGTTTGTGAATTATTACGGATATTTCAAGACCTTTTACTATCTCCCCTATGTGTATTGTTTCGACCCGGAGATGCTCCCGCCGGAATATTGGGAGAATAAAATTGCGATTGTCGGTTCATCTCTCCCGGGGCTGATGGATCTCAGGAACACACCGGTGCAGGAAACATTCGCCGGGGTTGAAATCCACGCCAACGTGATGAATAGTTTAATGAATAATGAATTCGTCCGGAGGACAAGCAAAGCAACCGATTTCCGGGTGATTCTGGTTATCGGCCTCCTGTTTGGCCTGAGCATAAATATACTGCCCAAACCCTTATATTCTCTGCCGATTCCAATCCTGGGTGTTTTAGGATGGGTGGTTTTTACCTATAGCCAATTTATTACCCACCTCACCATGTGGGAGGTCATCCGGCCGGTTGTGACGGTGGGGATGACCTACCTGGGAATATTTTTGTATAATTTCATCGTGGTGGAGAAAGATAAACGATTTTTACGGTCGACTTTCAGTACGTATATCTCACCGGAATTAATCGAACAAATGTACGAGGAGAAACAGGAACCGAAACTGGGCGGCGATTCAGGTGTCAAGACGGCCTATTTCACGGACATCCAAAGTTTTTCAAGTTTTTCCGAGGTGTTGTCCGCCACACAATTGGTGGAGTTGTTGAACGAGTATCTCACGGCCATGACGGATGTGTTGCTGGAGCAATCCGGTACGTTGGACAAGTATGAAGGAGATGCGATCGTGGCTTTCTTTGGCGCTCCGATCTACATGGATGATCATGCTTACCGTGCGTGTATAGTGGCTTTGAACATGCAGAGGGAACTGGCGCATTTGCGGGAGAAGTGGGCCGGGGAAGGTGATAAGTGGCCCGAATTGGTACATCATATGCGTATGCGGATTGGGATTAATTCCGGAGAAATTGTCACCGGTAATATGGGTAGTCGTACGCGAATGAATTACACCATGATGGGTGATGTGGTAAATACGGCCGCACGGTTGGAGGCCTCCGCCAAACAATACGGGATATATATTCAGATGACCAAAGCAACGCTGGATTTGGCGGGGCCGGATAAGTTTGAGGCCCGTGAAATTGATCGGGTTCGCGTTGTGGGTAAGACCGAGGCGGTTGAAAGCTTCGAACTGATGGCGCGAAAGGGAGAACTTAGCAGCCGGTTGCTTGAAATGCGCGATATCTATAATGAAGGTCTCCTGCTTTACCGGAAACAGGAATGGGATAAGGCTCGGCAGACATTCGCTGAGTCGGAAAAATTGGAGGAAGTCTTTACCAATCGTCCCACGAACCCCAGCCGTGTCTATCTGGAACGTTGTGATTTTTTCAAGGCCAACCCGCCGGGTGATGATTGGGATGGTGTGTGGACGTTGACAACGAAGTAAAGGAATTTGTTGTCAGGGGATTTATTTGCTAGGTTTTGCCCAAATTATGAGGTTTTAAAATGAGTACGGGAATATTTCACATTGACCAAAACGGTAATCTTTCTGAAATGAATCAACAGGAATACTCATCCGAAGATTTTCTTCAAAAATTGTTGGAAGATTACCCATCCCTCATCCCAGGGAATCAAGTTGATGAATTGAACCCGAGAAAATGGATCTTCATATCAAGGGAGTTTTCCATACCTGATAGTGAATCTTCATCGGGCAGATGGTCACTTGATCATTTATTACTTGACCAAGACGGTATTCCCACATTCATTGAAACAAAAAGAGGTAGTGATACGAGAATTCGAAGAGAAGTTGTGGGACAAATGTTAGATTATGCCGCAAATGCAACCGCTTACTGGGCAATAGAAAGAATTCAAGCCCAATTTGAACTTAATTGTAAAAACAAAAATATTGAACCAGAAACAGCATTAAGAAATAAATTTGAAGATGAAATTAACTATGATGATTATTGGAAAATAGTTTCTGATAATCTCCAATCAGGTAGAATAAGAATGATATTTGTCTCTGATGAAATACCCTTTGAATTGAGACAGATTGTGGAATTTCTAAATGAACAGATGAATCCGGCAGAAGTTTTGGCAGTTGAAATCCGACAATATGTTGGTAAAAACAATAAAACTTTAGTTCCAAGAGTCATTGGTCAGACTTCTAAACTTCAAAGAAAAAAATCCACCGTTCGCGATATAAAACGGTGGAATGAAGATTCTTTTTTAACAGAATTAAAGAAAAATAATGGTATAGATGATGTTAGGATAGCAAAAGATTTATTGGAATGGTGTAAAAGTAAAAACATTAGAATTTGGTGGGGAAAAGGGAAAAGATATGGTTCCTGTTTTCCTGTATTAGATCATAACGGTGAAGCTTATACTTTTTTTGCCATGTGGACATATGGTGGAATTGAAATACAATTTCAATATATGAAAAATAAACCAGTTTTTGATGATATTGAAAACCGCAAAATAATATTGAGGAAACTTAATATGATTAATGGGATTTCAATCCCAGAACATAAAATTGAACTACGACCATCTATCCCATATTCAGTGCTTAGAACAAAAAACAATCTTGAGAGTTTTAAAAAGATTTGGGATAACTTTATTAATGAAATCAAGGCAAAAACCTAACCCCCACTGCACCGGACCCCGCATTCCGCAGGGGGACCGCCGACCCCGTCAAGCGTAATTTCAAAGATTGAAACACGTGGAAATGCTTAAATTCAAAATGATAAGTAACACACGCCGGTGAGCTCAATGTAACCGGTATTGTTTATTTGCCGTTACTACGCTGAACGTATACTGCCATTGTATTCTTCAAACCGATTGAAAATTTTCGCCGATCGAAAAACATGATCATGCAGGAACGGGAAACCAGGTCAAACGCAACGTTTTCGGTTGCCGTCTCATAGCGGGTTGGTGTTTTTATGTTTTGACTTTCGTCTTTTGAGAGTTCGCGCTGTTTTT
>JALUTR010000076.1 GCA_027021785.1 Fidelibacterota bacterium
TATCGTCTCCAATACAAATAGGACCGCCGAAAATTTTCAAATTCGCGCGAAAATATTTTATAAAATTCACGAACACAATTACCTGGAAAAAATTTCCACTGAGCCGTTAACGCGTAATCGGGTTGCCATATCAAAAGTATTAATTAACACCGGGCCGCGAATGCTTCGCGGCCCGGCCGTTATTGCCACCGACCACCGTTCCGCTGTTTTCTCCTTATCATCGGAAAGCAAGACCATCGCGGAGACTTATAAGGTTCCGCGGCAAAGCGCCCGGGATGTCATCATGATCAATGATATGAAGAAAGATTAAAAATATTTTAGTGGTTATTAGGAAAACACCATTTTCTCGAAAAAGAGGAAAACATGTATCCAATCCGTCTGCAATGTAGCGGGACCTATGACTGAGAATGTGTAATCGATGCCCATAATGGCGGGCATTGTTATTTTCACGTTCAAATGGAAGTCGGCTTCGTTATGCAGACTTAACCAATCAAAATAGGAGGGGAATTGTGGAAAAGAAAGAAACCTTCGCTGAGGTTTTTGAAGCCAGGGGAGTGAAACGGCGTGATTTTCTGAAATTCTGTAGCCTGATGTCGGTTTACCTGGGGTTGGCTCCGACAATGGTCCCACGGATTGTCAGCGCCATGGAGAAGAAGCCTCGTATCCCGGTAATTTGGCTGCACGGATTAGAGTGCACCTGTTGTAGTGAATCGTTTATTCGTTCTTCGCATCCCATAGTGGCGGATATCGTATTAAACATGATCTCTCTTGATTACGACGATACGCTCAGCGCCGCAGCCGGATTTCAGTTGGAGGAAATTCGAAAAAAGATAATGAAGGAGTATAAAGGGAAATTCATTCTGGCGGTGGAAGGCAATGTACCCGTGAAAGACAACGGTGTATATTGCACGATAAACGGTGAATCCTTCCTGGATGTGTTGAAAGAAACGGCTGCGGATGCGATGGCCGTAATTTCCTGGGGTTCCTGTGCTTCCTTCGGATGCGTACAAAGCGCTAAACCGAATCCTACCGGCGCCACACCGGTACATAAGATTATTAAAAATAAACCCCTTGTAAATGTCCCGGGTTGCCCGCCCATTGCCGAAGTCATGACCGGCATAATCACCCACCTGCTCACGTTTGGTAAATTGCCCGATCTCGACCGTTTAAAACGTCCCAAAACGTTTTATGGAGTACGGATTCATGATAAATGTGAACGCCGGACCTATTTTGATGCGGGAATGTTCGTGGAGAGTTTCGATGATGACGGTGCGCGCAACGGATGGTGTCTGTACAAAATGGGTTGCAAAGGCCCCACCACCTATAATGCCTGTTCCTCGCTTAAATGGAATGAAGGGGTTAGTTTCCCGATCGGATCCGGACATCCGTGTCTTGGTTGCTCGGAGCCTGATTTCTGGGATAACGGGCCGTTTTACACGCGGAGAGCCGATGTTTCCTTTGTTGGGGTCAACAGCAACGCTGATAAGATCGGCATAGTCGCTGTGGGCGCCGCGGCGGCCGGGATGGCGGCACATGCCATTGGCACGGCCATCAAGAAGGGTACGTCGGAATCCAAAACTGTTGAAACCGAGGAGGATTAAATCATGGCAAAACGAATTGTAGTCGATCCGGTTTCGCGGATCGAAGGTCATTTGCGGATCGAAGCTGTTTTGGATGGCAATAATACCATCAAGGAAGCGTACAGCAGTGGAACGATGTGGCGCGGCCTGGAGATCATTTTAAAGGGACGGGACCCCCGGGATGCGTGGGCTTTTACACAACGAATTTGCGGTGTGTGTACTACCGTTCACGCGTTGGCTTCCATCCGTTGTGTCGAGGACGCGCTGGGAGTTGAAGTTCCTCCCAATGCAAGGATTATCCGGAATCTGATGAATGCCACCCAACAGACTCAGGATCACCTGGTTCACTTCTATCATCTCCATGCCCTGGACTGGGTGGATGTGGTCAGCGCCTTAAGCGCCGATCCGGCGGAAGCTTCCCGGATCGCGCAGAGCATTTCACCCTGGCCAAAATCCTCGGTCGGGTATTTTAAGGATCTCAAGGCTCGTCTGCAAGCCTTTGTGGATAGCGGCCAATTAGGCATCTTCTCCAATGCCTATTGGGGGCACAAGGGGTATCTCTTGCCGCCGGAAGTGAACCTGATTGCCGTAGCGCATTACCTGGAGGCGCTTGATTTCCAGAAAGAGATTATTAAAATACATACGGTATTCGGTGGAAAGAACCCACATCCCAATTACCTCGTGGGCGGCATGGCCAGCGCCATTAACCTGGACAGTGACCGGGCAATCAATATCGAACGCCTGAACCTGGTCAAGAAAATCATCGATGACACCATTACTTTCATCGATCAGGTGTACATCCCCGATCTGATTGCCATCGCCGGTTATTACAAAGGCTGGTTGTATGGTGGTGGTTTGGGGAATTACCTCGCCTACGGCGATTTCCCCGAGGCCAGTGCCAATGATCCCAATTCATTTCTGTGGCCGCGAGGAGCGATCCTCAATAAGGATTTGAATACGATTTACGATGTTGATCCCAAGGATCTGAGTCAGGTTAAGGAAGAAGTTGCCCATAGTTGGTATACTTACTCCAATGGCAATGGCAAAGGATTGCATCCCTGGGAAGGAGAAACCAATCCCCAATACACGGGACCCCAACCTCCTTACAAATACCTGGATGTTGATAATAAATACAGTTGGTTGAAGACCCCGCGCTGGAAGGATAATCCGATGGAGGTCGGACCATTGGCCCGCGTTTTGATTCAATACGCTAAAGGTGAACCGATGATTGTTGATACGGTGAATTACGTTTTGAAAACATTGAATGTCGGACCCGAGGCGTTGTTCTCCACTTTAGGGCGTACGGCGGCGCGCGGAATTGAGTGCAAACAAACCGCCGGTTTTATGCTGCATTTCTATAACCAGCTTGTGGAGAACATAAAATCCGGGGATGTTCGTACTTTCAATGACCGCATGTGGGATCCGGAACGGTGGCCAAGTGAATGTCAGGGATTCGGTTTTACCGAGGCTCCGCGTGGCGCCCTCGGGCATTGGATTCATATCAAGGATCAGAAAATCGCGGACTATCAGATTGTTGTTCCTTCCACCTGGAACGCGTCGCCGCGCGATGGAAAAGGTCGCTCCGGCGCCTATGAATCCGCTTTGAAAGGCACGCCGATGGACGATCCCAACATGCCCCTGGAAATCTTGCGAACGATTCATTCCTTTGATCCCTGTCTGGCTTGTGCCTCACACATCATGGATATGAACGGGAATGAAATAACAACCGTTAAGATCTCGTGATTGGGGGTAAACCATGACAAGAGTAATTGAAGAACAATATGTCTGGCGCCTTCCGGTACGAATCTACCACTGGATCAACGCTCTGTGTATTGCCATTCTCTTCGTAACCGGCCTCTACATGGCATTCCCGATTATCAGTCCTCCCGTTGGTGAGGCGGTCTGGTACCATCGTATGGCCTGGGTCAGGTACATCCATTTCGGAACGGCATTCATATTCATTGCCAATTTCCTGTTTCGGTTGTACTGGGCCCTGTTCGGGAACGATCGGTACGGCAGATTC
>JALUTR010000077.1 GCA_027021785.1 Fidelibacterota bacterium
ATCGATCCCCTGACCAACGATAAGTCCCCAACCGGTAGTTAATGCCGGTAAACCGGAAAATCCATGTTCACAGAACTCGTCCGATTACCGAATATTTTTTATATGCCGTCAAAATAATTCTTCAAACGTTTATCTTGGACAGAGGTGTTAAGATCAATTATTAACATTTCACTTGACTTAGGCTTTTTATTGGGGGTAATTTTTTGAGTTATGATTATATCTTCAAACAGAATCACAGCCCTCTGTGCAAACAGTTGTTGTTGTTGTATGGCCGCCTTCGTTAAAGGAACTTCGCCGGTGTAATTCTGTTTGGATATTTTGGGCTTAAAAACCCTCTTCTGCTTAACCGGCGGAAGAGGGTTTTTTTTAAGCCCCAAGTGAGAAAAGAAATCATACTATTCATTGAAGGCCGATAAAATCGGTCAATAAGACCGGAACGGTAATGAGAAACAAAAACATACATATTGGAGCGACATTATTTTGACTACCTGGAAAGAAAAACTTGCGGAAGATATTCCCGAGGACATCGCCGGAGCGATCGACGCCTTTGCAATCCAACTGAAAAGAAAAAAACAGGGCGAACTCAGCGATCCCGTATTCGGCGAACTTCGGTTACGCATGGGAGTGTATGGGCAACGGTATGACAACGGTAAACGTGAAGACGGACTTAAAACCCAAAAATTAAATTTCCCCTCGGGGGCCATTTTGAAAGGCCCGGACACATTGTGGGATGCGCCGGGGATGCAGCGGATTAAGATCCCCTTCGGCGGTGTAACAGCGGACCAATTGGATGTTCTTGCCGATCTGGCGGAAGAATATTCGGATGGGATCCTGCACGTAACCACCCGCCAGGATGTGCAATTTCATTTCGTGCACATTGAAGATTCGGTGGATATCATGTTGCGCCTGGCAGCGGTGGGCATCACCACGCAGGAAGCGTGCGGCAATACGGTAAGAAACATCACGGCCTGCCCGTACGCGGGTATTTGCCGGGAGGAATCCTTTGATGTGACACCTTATGCCAAGGCCCTGGCAAAATTTTTATTGGGACACCCGGATTGCCGGGATTTCGGACGAAAATTCAAAATCTCATTTTCCGGTTGCCGGGACAACTCCTGCGGTCTTGCCCACATGCACGACATCGGATTTATTGCCCGAAAAAGAATCGTGGACGGTAAGGAGGCGCGCGGTTTCAGCGTATACGTCGGCGGTGGTTTGGGAGCCGTACCGCAACAAGCGATGCTGTTCGACGCGTTCCTTCCCGAAAACGAAATCTTTTCGATCACGCAGGCAATAGCCCGGGTTTTCTCACGTTTCGGCGAAAAACAGAATCGCGCACGAGCCCGCCTGAAATTCCTGGTATTAAAACTGGGAATTGAAGAATTCAGGCGAATTGTCCGGGCGGAACAAAGCGCGTTGCCAGGCGATGATTATCGGATACCCTACTCCGGAGAATTATCCGAACAAAACGACAACCCGCCCCGGATCGGGGAATCCCTGAACGGCCAACTTCGACCGAAAGGGTTCGAAACCTGGTCAAGGGCCAATGTTTTGTCCCAAAAACAGGATGGCTATTGCGCCGTTACCATCCCCCTGCCCCTGGGCGATTTTACCCCCCGGCAGGCACGGTTACTGGCCGATATATCCCGGAACCATACGGACGGTTCACTTCGGTTTACCGCTGAACAAAACATCGTCCTCCGATGGGTGAGCAAGAAGAATCTGATTCCCCTGTACGCGGCCCTGCAAAAAGCCGGATTGGATGAAATCGGGCCCGGTACGATTACGGATATTACCGCCTGCCCCGGGACCGACACTTGCAAACTGGGGATTGCCTCCTCCCGGGGATTGGCCCGGGTATTGAGGGCGGGATTGCTCGAAAAATACGGGGATTTGGATGAGGCGGCACGCAACCTGCGGATTAAAATCAGCGGCTGCTTCAATTCCTGCGGTCAACATCATATTGCCGATATCGGATTTTACGGCAGCAGTCGAACGATAGGCGGATACAAAGTACCCCATTTCCAAATTCTTCTGGGTGGGAAATGGGAGAACAATGCCAGCAGTTTCGGCCTTGCCATCGGCGCCGTGCCCTCCAAACGAATACCGGAGGCCGTGGACCGAATTGCCGGTTTCTTTGTCTCAAACCGTGAAGAGAACGAATCCTTCCAGGCCTTTACCAAGCGTATCGGCAAACAAGGGTTGCGCGACCTGATTGAACACCTGATGCGGGTACCGGAATACTTTGTGGATCCTTCTTTCTACTCCGATTGGGGAGACCCCCGGGAATATTCGCTGTCGGACCTGGGAATTGGAGAATGCGCGGGCGAAGTAGTCAGCACAACCCAATTCGACCTTTCCGACGCGGAACGGGAAGTCTTCGAAGCCCAACTGAAACTGGAACGGGGCGAATGGTTTGAAGCGGACCGGCTGGCTTACAAAAGTATGATTACGGCCGCAAAGGCGCTGGTTAAAACCGAATATTACGATGTCCCCGATGATGCGGATACCATCATTCGCGAATTCAAAACACGCCTGTTTGATACCGGTCTGTTCTCCGACCGCTTCGCGAGGGAAAAATTCGGACGCTACTTGCTGAGTCGCCATGCGGAAGGACCGGTTCAACCGGATTACGAACATGTCCGCCAGTTGATAGAAAAAGCCCAGCTTTTCATCGAAGCTTCCCACGTCTGCTATGCCCGTTTACAGGAAAAGGTGAAAACATGGTAGCCTTACAAAAAATCGGGGTCAAAATATTTTCCGACAGCCGGGCTTTGAAATCAACGACCGATTTCATTCCCCTGTTTCACCGCTGGATTCAACGGAATGCCATCCCGGATCACCTGTTAATCGATGTGGTGGATTACAGTCACGTCTACCAGGGGCCCGGTGTGCTCCTGATGGCACACGAAGGAATTTTCGCCCTCGATCAATCCGACGGAATGCCCGGTTTGCTGTACATGAGGAAACAACCCCTTCCCGGGGATTTGGCAGACCGGTTGGAAGCGGTGTTGAACATCGCCGTCCAAGCGGCGAAACTGCTGGAAGCGGAAGCGGATCCGAAACATTCGGTTGTCTTTGACTACCGGCGTCTCCGCGTTATCGCGAACGACCGTCTGGTAGCGCCCGCCGACGATCATTCCTTCCGGACACTCCAACAAGCCCTGGTATCCCTGGAAAAACGGTGGGGACAAGAAGGGGAAAGTTCGATCCGGAATGTTTCCGCTCCAAAAGGCAGGTTGGAGATTGACTGGATTCTGAGCGCCGCTCCCGGAGAAAAAAAGGTGGTTGTCCAATGACCAGGCGTCAATTAATTCCTGAACATATCAATGAAACCCTGGAAGCGGCTCCCGTATCGGTCGTATTGAGTTGGGTTAATGAGCATTTCCCCACGGAAAAAATCGGTTTCAGTACCGGATTCGGTTCCAGCGGCGGTGTCGTCCTGGACCACCTGGTGCAGGTGAATAAAAACATTCCCGTTTTTTACATCGACACGGGAGCGTTATTCCGGGAGACCCATGCTCTTCGGGACCGTATTGAGAAAAAATACGGGATTCGATTTATCCGCTACCGGGCCGACTTGTCATGGGATGAACAGG
>JALUTR010000078.1 GCA_027021785.1 Fidelibacterota bacterium
GGAAACGGAATTGTCATGCCAAAAGAAATCTATTCCAAATTAAAACTGATTATAAATCTTACCAAAGAATTCGTATTCCTGGTGGTTCTGTTAATTGCTTTCTTCGTAATAATGAACTATTGGGGACACCTGGTGCATCAGCGAATATGGGCCGGCGCGTTGGTGTTATTCTCCGTAACCAAAATTTATTTTCTTGTATCGCATACCTTTCGAAAATTGGACATGCTGATCGAGAACGATCATTCGTTTAACCACATGCTGCTTTTACTGGGCGCCATCATTACCATTATTGTAATATCTTTCGCGATAGATTACTTATGTATTTCAAAAATTTATTCGGGAGCTTTCTCCGGTATTCAACATGATCAAACGTTGGCGTTTCGTTTTCTCAATTTATTATATTTCAGTATCGTCACCTTTACAACGGTTGGCTATGGCGATATTACCCCCCTGGTTCCCGTTGCAAAACTCATCACCGTGCTGGAAATGATGTCAGCTTTTGTTGTGATAGTCTTCATCATTTCCAAGTATTTCAAGTACGACAACCCTCCCTGGTCGTCGACATAAGTCAGTGTCCCGAATCCTTGATTATTTTCGTCAGGCAGAGCTTACCCGGCGAAGTGTAACGTAGCCGGGATACTAAGTACGACAACCATCCTGGTTGTCGACCCAAATTAGTGCCCCGAACGATTGATCGTTATCGTCCGGCGGATTTCCCCGATGCGGTGTGTGTATGGGGTCCTGAAAATTGAAAACGCCATTTTTTCATACGGTTATTGAATGCGAGTGTAATAACTTTCCGCGTGAATTTTCAGCGACCAGCCACGTTTTATAACCCGTTTCGCACAACATAAACCGGATAGACAGAATACAATGGATGAAAGACATTTTGAAATATTAATAAATGAGCAAAACAGTCGGGGAATACCTGACTTTGAGGGGTATTCCCCCGATGATATGTCCCATATCCTTTATGATCCGTTTGGTGAGGATAGCCCGATTCTACTAATGAAAATGTCCGATTCGGATTACAAAAGGATTCCGATTCTGAATCAAATGAAATATCTCTCAGAACTGATAGACAAACAGGGAGAAATGAAGCTGACTCCAAAAGGGAATTTGCCGCTTAAAATTGTGGCGGAGATTTATTCACAGGGGTTCTTTAGGGAAAGGTTGATTGAACGGATGATTAATAAACGTTTCAAAGAATCCGATTCCGTAACAATTTCATTAGCGAAAATATTGCTTATAATCAGTGGAATTATCAAAAAAAGAAATAACAAATTGAGTTTAACCAAAAAAGGTGAGAAAATATTAACGGACGACAACAAATTACTGCGCAAGACCATTTCGATATTCGGGCTCAAATTCAACTGGTCCTATTTTGATTTGTATGAAAATAGGCTTATCGGACAACTCGGGTTTGGTTTCTCATTGATTTTGTTAGGCAAATACGGAAACGAAAAGCGGGTTGATAATTTTTATGCCGAAAAATATTTCAGGGCCTTTCCGGTGTTAATCGATGGATCATTCAGACCATCTTTTGGGACACCTGAAAGTTATGCCGCACACTGTTATTCATTAAGGACCTTTGATCGTTTCATGGATTTCTTCGGGTTGATTAATATTGAACGGGAGAGAAGGTGGGACGCGGATCAATATATCTCGAAGACAGAACTATTTGATAAACTGATCAAATGTATACCACACAACGCGTTGACTCATGGCACCTGCCGCTATGAGTCGTAAAACTGGAAATTCAACGGCCTGTTTCCGTAGAATATACCTCGCCTACACCGAAGACCCCTCACCGGTAGTACTTATGGATGTTGAAACCTTACTCTGGTTAATGCCGGTTTAATCGGAGACCTTAACCCTGTGCGGAAAGCTCACGAAGATACCCGGGCAAGCGGTTTACAAACGGCAATGTCCTCTCGGAATATTCTGTGAGAATCATCGCGACCCGAAAATAATCCGGTGTAAATAAAATTCAAATCGGAGAAAGGTAATATGACCAAAGAAGAAATAAAAAATAGAGAACGGAAACTGATGGAATTAACAGGGGCCTTCTGCGCCCGGAAACTGGATGATGAATATCATCGTCTTTGCGAAAAATTGATAAAAAAGTTAGGACGAAAAAGAGACGTCCCGTTTAAAAGGGGTAAACTTGAGATTTGGGCGGCGGCAATCATATATGAGATCGGATCGTTGAATTTCCTGTTTGATAAATCATTCACGCCCTATGTGACACCCGATCAAATAAATGAATATTTCGGGACAAAAAAATCAACTGTTACCGGTAAGGCGCGAATGATCGCGGATATGTTTAATCTGCAGCATTTTGATCCGGAATTCTCAACCCGCTATATGATTGAGAATAACCCTTTTAACAATATGGTTATGGTTGACGGATTAATCGTTTCGCTGGATACTCTTCCGGAAGAATTGCGGGAGATGGTGCGAAAAGAAAGAGCGGCAGGAAGAGATATCGAGTTTAGGACACGGCCCGAATAGGGCGAATATCATTGTAAGAATCGAACTCCGTTACACTTCCTTGCTGGGCAGGCTGATTATTGATTTTTGAAGCGCCGGGCCGATATTCAAAAGGCGGTATCAGCCCAGAATATTGGTTCGTTTTGAATGAATACGTTTGGTCCGAAAATGCCGTTCTGATAATTTCGATATGGTTTCCCTGGAAAGATGCCGGGGATTTTTCCACACATGGATGAGGAGTAAGGTGACCGCCAGTATCGGCGCGATTGTCGCCAGGGGAAAGATGATTCCGTACCCGCCCAGGCGTGCGATTTGCCCGAGTACTATTCCATTCATGAAAACGCCAAAATCTATCATCCCGGTTACCAGGGCCATGGATGTTCCTTTTGCGCCTTCGGGGGCCATCGAATATCCCAGGGAGGTCACGGCCGGTAAGGCCAACCCCTGGGCGCTGCCGATGATCATACCGGCAAAGAACAAAGCCGGTATGCTGTAACTCCAATATACGGCGATCAACCCGATACCGCTGAGCGCGAAAGAGGGGATCAGAATCCTGCGCCAACCGAATTGATCGGCCCATTTACGACCGATAATACGAATGGTAATGCCCGAAAGAGCGTATCCGGTAAAATACAGGCTGAAACCGTTCAGGGAACGCAATTCCGCCAGGGGCGCCAAAAAGATCGTCGGCGCTGACAATGACATGGCCATCAACATTGCCAGGGTAATGGGGAAATACAGTTTCCGGTTTTTCAGGGCCTTGGATAGATTTTTGTTTTGATGGAGGGGCGGACTGACGAAATGGGGAATGTTTATCCTGGTAGCCAAAAAAGCCGCCGTAACGCCAAGCACGGCCATGACAATAAAGAAGGTGGGCAATCCGTATGTTTCCACGAGCTCTTCCCCGATGAAAGGACCGATCATAATAGACGCCATTCCCGAAATTCCGTACATAGCCACGGATTCATTCCGGCGGCCGACGGGCGCTGTTTGGGCGGCCAGGGTGAAGAACGCCGAAAAATGAGCGCCGAACCCGAATCCCTGGATAGCCCTTAATATCCATACTACAGTCGGTAGCCCCGCATTTATCAA
>JALUTR010000079.1 GCA_027021785.1 Fidelibacterota bacterium
CCCCACGATTCCCCCGAATCTTATCTGCGGTTTAATCCAGAAAATATCCCGTGCCAGCGTATTGTATTGACGATAGGTGGTGGAATCGGTAGTGATGGATAAATCTTCATATCCCACTGTGAAACCATCCTTGAGGCGACGATCCATTGAGAAATAGACCGCTTTTGAAGAGTAATCTTCACCGGTCGAATATTGGCCGGTGGTGCCGAACAGGCTTATGCCCGCGTTCCAGGGATAGATTGAAATCAAAGAGAGCAGCGTCGTCAGGATCATTTTAGCAATACCATGGGGCGGGTCGTGATTTTTTCTCCCGTTGCGACCTGGTAAAAATAAATTCCTGAGGGAAGCGATCGACCGTTCCGGTCCTTTCCTTCCCATGAAAATTGATACCGGCCCGGAGCCAATTCGCCCCGCAGAATGACAGCCACTTCCTCACCCTTCACATTTAATATCCGGATACGGACCAGCGCACTCCGGGTTAACATCAGCGGGATGGCGGTACGGGGATTGAAAGGATTCGGGTAGTTGAACCCCACGGATATCAATCCGGGAGTTATGGGATCAGCAGGGGAAAACGTATTCAGGGTTCCGGAATAACCATAGACTCTCAGCAAATATCGTTCCGTATCGAAGTCATACAAATTTATCATTATCTCTATCACATTATCATTATCAATATCACCAAGATAAGGTCCGGTAATATACCCCCGGAATTCCCCGCTTGACCACTCTTCATTCCCGGTCGTTCCGTCAAGCACATAGAGTACGGCGTAATAAGCGGAATCACCGGTATCGAAGCGATTCACTCCGAAAACCACCTCCGTATTCCCGTCGTTATCCACATCTTCCGCGTCTAAGAAGGAGACGATTCCCGGCAGTTCCGCCGAATTCCAGGTTGCCTCCTGAGTGAGGACCGGCATTTGCATAATTGACGTCGTAATCGTATCAATCGTATTGGAACGAATGAAAATCGCCTCCCGCGATGAGTCGTGACCAAAATCATATATTTTCCACAGGATCAAATTCTCATATTCATCGTCAATTATGTTCCAGATGATTTCATAATTATTGGCCCCATCATACAAGGTGACCGTATTCCACCAAAACTTGGTTATTTCGGGTATGCCGTCCTGATTAACATCGAAAAAAAGAATACCCCGTTCATACAAATCCTGCTGTACCTCCCATTTTTGGGAATACTGACCGAACAGGACGGCGCAAAAAACCACGATGATTGGAATTCGCTTCCTCATAATTATGATGATTCCTTTATTCTTATTCGACTACAAAACCGGCTATAGGTTACATATTTTATTCGGATAAGAAAAATTTTTTGGATTTGACCCGGAATGTCAAATCGGTCAATCTTCCGCTTCCGCCAGGGATAACACCTTCAGATTTTGAAGGCTGACGGTTCCATTCCCCTGTACCCGTAATCCTACCAAACCGGGAGGTAATTCGCCGGAATGTCCGTGTGCCACCAGTTTCCGATTTAAATATCCCCTGAAATGGCGTCCGTCTCCGACCACGCGAATAGAAACCCAACCCGTCGGCGTAACCGGCTTTTCCTGGAAAATCTTTTCTTTGCCGGCAATAAACCTGCCCAGTTTCATGGTCGATTTCGAAATTGCTAAAAAGTCATAATTCAGGCTGTCCCGGAGGTGATGGACAATCATCAGGGTCCCGTCGAATTCATCCATTTTTACCCTCGCGTCCGCCTGAACACTCTTTATTGTGTCGCCGGCCACGAATAATGCTGTTATTTGTTCGGTTTGCAAAGACAACACCGGCCCAAACCGATCATCCACCGTGGTTAAAATCGTTACCTGATCGGGACGCCCGAACAACCAGGAGAACTTCTCCTCTAAAGTGCGTTTGCCTTCAGCACCGGGAAACCAGGTCCAGGAGCCGTCTTCATTTATCGTAAAACTCAGATCGGCCCGGACATCATCCGCTGTTTCTTCCGGTACCGTTTTTTTCACGCCCACACCCTGTTCAAAAACCATTCTTCCGCCATATTCACCGGTCCTCATCAGCAACACACTACCCGCGGCGGCCAGGAGAAACACTGCATACAACACCCGGTTGTTAACTTTAAACGATTTCCACCATAAAACAAGGTATATAATCGCGACCACGAGGAATAATAATAAGGTCAGCAATGCCAGATCGGCATGATTACCCAGTATGGAGTTTGCCGCCGGCGGCAACTCAACCGTATCGACAGCCTCTCGTCCCGAGAAATAAGCCGCTACGGTGCTTACGGCACCTAAAATGTAGAGCAGGGCGGTAGTGTATTTGAAACCTTCTGTTTTACGGAAGATTAACATCAACAGGTTCATGCCTACAGCGGTTATTAGCAGAGCTATTGGGAAATGAACGATCAGGGGGTGAATATTGGGGGCCCAATCAGGCAGAAAAATATCCATTATTTATCCTTTCATATCGATGGTGTTTTCTCATTTATCTGATCGCTTTCGATTATCCAACGGGATGCCCGCATGTGATGGTAAGTCTTCCATGGGCGGAACCGGTATTTTCATTAACCGTTTCCGCCGGAAAACATTTTCATGTACCCACAAAAATCAATCAACATGGGATATGCAAAAATTCCCGTTAGACAGCGCCCCCTTCGGCGGGTATTGAATATTGATCGTATCAATACTTTCCGGAACGACATCGAAACGCCAATACGGTCAAATCAATACGCCTATACCGGTAAAGCGATCAGTATCGGATCGATTTACAGCTAATCTCTTTCTCTTCCCTGACCGGTTATATCCCGGGAGGAAACAGGTTTACTTTGAGTGAATCAATAAAATCGATCTATAGTGATTGTTTCTCCTCCCGGGTCCGGGAACCCGGAGAGGAATCCAGCGCAGATGAAACGCTAAGAAGCTTTCACCTTTTTAACCGGTATTAATTTCATCCCGCATTCCGGGCATTTTCCGGGTTTATCGCTGCGTACATTGCTGTGATCTTTCATGGGACACGTAAAATAATCCGCGTTTTCAGCGCTTGTTTCCTCAACACCCACCAGTTTCATACCGCATTCCGGACATGTTCCGGGTTCGTCACTGCGGACATTCTTATGACTTTCCATCGGGCACGTGTAATACAGGATATTACCTTCGCTACCCATCATTTTCCTCCCTTTCATTTTCATTTTACCTTTATGCTCCATCATTTTTCCATCGTCCATCATCATTTTTCCATCCTGCATTTTCATGGAGCCTTTGTGATCCATCATTTTCCCACCTTGCATCGTGGTAGAATCCTTATGATCCATCATTTGCATTTTATCCCCTGATTGCATATCGCATTTATCTTCGGTTTTTTTCTGACCGAACGCCAGAATCGACAGCGATACCAGGATTATGGCAAATTGACTAATCGATTTCATTTTCATTCCTTCCTTCTTTTTTTTTTGTTACAGTTTTTCAAACCACATCAGAATTCCAACAATAACAAAGCCTGTGGCCGCTCCCTGTCTTATAATTTCGGCCGGGATTCTCTCCTGGAGCCACGTACCCACCAGGATGGCAAT
>JALUTR010000080.1 GCA_027021785.1 Fidelibacterota bacterium
CACGGGTTCATCCGCCAGCGGATAAAGGATCATTTAATTAAACTCTAACCTGACCATGATCTAAAGAATATTTACAAGGATAACAGGACACAAATTTGGAAGCTGACAACCAGCATCAATAGATATCTCAGTTTTTCCGGCATTTCCACCAACGATCCCGGAGTCTGCCCACAGGCGGATTGGTTTCCCGGTATACGTCAGACCGCCGGCCGACGAGTCAGGTCTTTAGATTTACTTTTATTAATGAGACATTACAGACAAAAGTCGAAAAGAAAAAATCTTGTGGAAGGTGGGATTAAAAATTGTATAAAAGCGAAAAAAAATGAATGCTTGTTCACCGCCGGACTTTTACCGGAACAGGAACAGGCACCGGCTTCTTATTACCGACGAGAATTTTTTTAATCCACTCAATTATTTTATTCACGCCTTTGCCACCAGGTTGTGTTTTACGAGGTATTGGTGTAAAAACCGGACCAATTCCGTGGGTTCTCCGGGGCGTACAATGCGTGTCCGGATCGGCAAAGCGGTTCCGTCCAACAGACGTTGTTCGTGTTCCCGCAAGTATTGTGAAACAGGGTCCAAGACCGGTGAAATTTGTCTTTGTGTTGTTTTGTCACGTTTTTCACGCATCGTTTTTATCCCTTTTTAATCCACACCTTTTGGCACAAGAATTATACCAGGACGCGGTTTTTGTCAATCAAGGATGTTCTAATCAAAGGAATTGCCGAAATGGCAGATGTTTACAGGAGTCTGAACGATATAATTGCACAGCTCTAATGTCAGATGAAAAGGGGTACCACAAAAGAGACAAACCGGCGTAGTTTAACTGTCGGTTTAGAATACGAGATTTACAGGAAACACTTACCAGATAATGCAAATGACGCATAATGTTAACAAAAAGAGGTTAAAATTACTGGATCCGAAAACGGTCGGGTTGAGACCCGGAGTAAAAATCGGTAAAGGCGAAGACAATAAATTTTATTTAATTCTTGACCGTAAAAGCCGGATAATTATGAAGGACGGTTTCAGGATACAAAAACAAAGCGACGCAATTCTGACGGTGTACCCGGGCGCCTCGGTATCGATAATCACCAACGCGCCGGTTTGCAGCAAAACCAGGGTTTTTTTAGAGAAACAAGGCATAACTGTTTACGCGTTGGACCAACGTTAAAAGAAACGAATCCGCAAGGAACCCGGGGAATGCTGGTAATGGTTGGTTTTGCTTTGTTTTACAAAATTGCGGGAATGAATTGAACTGTGACCGGCATTGCGGTTGAGAGAAAACGCGAGCGGAATGCGCAATAAGAAAAGAAAGAAGCAACAGCCCGTAGTTGTTATTAAGACATACAACTCTTAAATTAATATATCAACCTTTTCCGGGTTGATCTTTTGTTCTTGTTAAAAATACGCTGTCCAAAGAATAATCAGAGGTTCCTATGTCCATTACCAGAAGAGATTTTATAAAGATCACAGCCGCTGTCGGCGCGGCCAAAGCCGTGGGAATGAGCGTCCCTTCTTCCGCCCTTTCACTGGCAAAGGAAACAGAGAAGAGTTGGAATTGGGATAAATCCGTGTGCCGGTTTTGCGGGACCGGTTGCGGTATAATGGTGGCGACGAAGAATGATAAAATAGTCGCCGTGAAAGGCGATCCAAAAGCGCCGGTAAACCGTGGTTTGAATTGTATCAAGGGTTATTTTAATGCCAAAATAATGTACGGTGCGGATCGACTGACCGAGCCTCTACTGCGGGTTAATGAACGGGGCGAATTTGACAAAAAAGGGAGATTCAAACCGGTTACCTGGAAACAAGCCTTCCGGGTAATGGCCGAACAATTCAAGAAAACGTATAATGAATTCGGTCCAACAGGAATTGGTGTATTCGGGTCCGGCCAATATACGGTTCAGGAAGGGTATGCCATGGTTAAGCTGGTTAAGGGCGGCTTCCGCAGCAACAACATTGATCCCAACGCCCGTCATTGTATGGCCAGCGCCGTGGCGGGATTTATTCAAACCTTTGGGATTGATGAACCGGCCGGGTGTTACGATGATATTGAATTGACGGACACCATTGTTACCTGGGGCGCCAATATGGCGGAGATGCACCCCATCCTTTGGAGTCGGGTTACCGACCGGAAACTGTCAGCCCCGGACCAGGTGAAAATTTTCAACCTTACCACCTTTACCAATCGCTGTTCAAATCTGGCCGATACGGAAATTTTGTTCAAACCGCAAACCGATCTTGCTATCTGGAATTATATAGCCCGGGAAATCGTGTATAATAACCCGGAAGCCATCGATTGGGAGTTCGTGAAAAAACACACGGTATTTGCTACCGGACCCGTGGATGTGGGGTACGGAATGCGCGGCAATGCGGACCACCCGAAGTTCGCGGAAGCGGAGAAGGATACGGTAACGAAACAACAATCCAAACAGGTAAGCGGCCGCGAGGCAAAAACCCTGGCCTATTTGGGATATAAAGCCGGGGATACGATTACGATGAAAAATGCCGGCGGCGCGGGAAAACATTGGATGATTATGTTTGAGGAATTTAAAAAAGCCCTCAAGCCCTACACGCTGGAATTCGTAGCCGAATTGACAAAAGGGAACCCCAACGAATCGTTGGAAGAATACAAACGAAAATTGCAGAAACTGGCACAAGCGTATATCGAAAAAGACCGGAAAGTAGTAAGCTTTTGGACAATGGGAATGAACCAGCATACCAGGGGAACCTGGGTTAACGAACAAGCTTATATGGTCCATCTTTTGCTTGGCAAACAGGCCCAACCGGGGAATGGGGCATTCAGCCTGACCGGCCAACCCAGCGCCTGTGGAACCGCACGGGAAGTGGGTACCTTCGCGCATCGTTTACCGGCTGATATGGTGGTGAAAAACCCTAAACACAGGAAAAGAACGGAAAAAATATGGAAACTGCCGGAAGGGACCTTAAACCCGAAAGTGGGTTCGCACTACACGAAATTGTTGCGCGACATCGAAGACGGTAAAATCAGGTGGGCCTGGGTACAGGTCTGCAACCCCTGGCAAAACACGGCGAATGCCAATCACTGGATAAAAGCCGCCCGTGAGATGGACAATTTTATTGTCGTATCGGATGTTTATCCCACCGTTTCCGCCAAAGTGGCCGATTTGATTCTTCCCAGCGCCATGATTTTCGAGAAATGGGGAGCATACGGAAATGCCGAACGTCGCACTCAGCATTGGAAACAACAGGTTACACCTCCGGGGAAGGCCATGCCGGATATCTGGCAAGCCATGGAGTTTTCGAAACATTTTACCGTTGGAGAAGTGTGGAAGGAAAGAAAGATTGATGACAATCTTACCCTTCCGGATGTGCGTCAAAAAGCCAGGGATTTTGGTTACCGGGAAGATACAACGTTGTTTGAAATTCTTTTTGCCAATCCGGAGGCGAAAACCTATGCCTGGCCGGATCCTGTCGGGGAAGGGTTTGGCAACACCGAAGCCGAGGGAGACAAGCGAAAGGTGGAAGGATTTACCGGTTACGGGTTTTTTGTCCAGAAATATCTCTGGGAGGAATACCGAAAATTCGGCCTGGGACACATGCATGATTTAGCGGATTTTGATACTTATCATAAGGTTCGCGGATTGAAATGGCCGGTGGTGGATGGGAAAGAAACCATGTGGCGCTTTAATGCGAAATACGATCCCTATGTTGAAAAATTGGCTCCGGGAGAACCTTTCGCTTTCTACGGACCGGCTTTGAAAGCATTGAGAACCGGAACTCTTCAAGGCGTGGAATCGGTTGGTTCCGTATCTTTGAAAAATAAGGCGAAAATATTTTTCCGGCCTTACATGGATCCGCCGGAAATGCCCGATAAAAACTATCCCTTCTGGCTGTCCACCGGGCGGGTTCTGGAGCATTGGCATACCGGAACCATGACAATGCGGGTGCCGGAACTGTACCGGGCCGTTCCCGAGGCGGTTTGCTTCATGAACGGTAAGGACGCAAAAAAGAATCGGTTGAAGGATGGGGATCTCGTATGGGTGGAAAGCCGGCGCGGTAAGGTGAAGGTTCGCGTTGAAACCCGCGGACGCAATCGAATGCCGGAAGGAATGGTTTTCATTCCCTTCTTTGATGAGCGTGTTTTGATTAATAAGGTGACGCTGGACGCGACCTGTCCGATTTCAAAAGAAACCGATTTTAAAAAATGTGCGGTTAAAGTTTACAAGGTGTAAACATTCCGGTGGCAACGGATTATCAATTGAACCGCAAACAGTTTTTGGCGAAACTGGTACAGGGTGCGGGTTTGGCCACGGTTGGAGGCGTGGCCTGGAGTTCCTTGTTGTCGGAACTAAAGGCCGCCCCCCTGGTTTTGCGACCACCGGGAGCGCTTGAAGAGGAACGGTTTCAGCAACAGTGCATTAAATGCGGGCTTTGCGTGTCGTCCTGCCCCTACGATACGTTGATACTGGCAGCGCCAGGCGATCACAACCCCTTGGGAATGCCCTACTTAATACCGCGGGAAACCCCTTGCTATCTATGCGAAGATATTCCCTGCGTCGCCGCCTGTCCCAGCGGCGCCCTTGATGAAACCCGGGTACAAAAGAAGGAAAACGGAGACGGAGCCCGAACCTGGGATGTAAGCAAAACGCGCATCGGCGTGGCAGTAATCGATGAGGAAAACTGTATTGCCACTTGGGGAATCCAGTGTGACGCCTGCTATCGGGCGTGTCCTTACCTGGACAGGGCCATTACACTGGAATACAGCCGGAATGACCGCACCGGAAAACACGCCTTTCGCCTGCCGAAAATCCACAATGACATTTGTACCGGATGCGGTTTATGTGAGCATGCTTGTGTTACGGAAAAAGCGGCGGTATACATATTGCCGCGTGATGTGGCTCTGGGGAAGGTCGGCGCCGGTTACATCAAAGGATGGGACCGGCGGGATGAGAACCGGTTGCGACAAGTTTCGCCGGATCTGCCGGAAAAAGAGGGTCGTGGAAAACAACCGGCAATTGATTACCTGAACGATGAATTACTTTTGAATGATTGACCGGGTAAAAAGAAACCGTTATCTCATTTTACGCAGATTTGTGCAGGTGTCCGTAATGGGATTCCTGATAGGCGGCAACGCGTATGGTTGGTCTGTCCTGCGGGGGGATCTAAGTTTTTCCGTGCTGTTTAGTACTGTGCCCCTGGCGGATCCTTTTGCCGTCCTGCAAATGTTTTTTGCCGGCTCAAAAATCGCGGCGGATTTGTTGGTGGGAAGTTTATTGGTTCTGGGCTTTTACGGTGTGGTGGCCGGCCGGTCTTTTTGTTCATGGGTTTGTCCGGTAAATATTATTACGGACACGGCAAACCGGATTCGTCGCTATTTTGGAAGTACGCTGAAGAACAACGTTAAAATCGCCCGCAGCACACGTTTTTGGATCGTTGCCCTGGCTCTCATTTTATCCTGGGTATTTAGCACAGCGGCCTTTGAACTGATCAGCCCGGTGGCAGTAATACAACGGGGGATTGTTTACGGAATGGGATTGGGGGGGACAGTGGCACTGTCCATTTTCCTGTTTGATCTGGTTGTTGTTCGCAACGGTTTTTGCGGTCATATCTGCCCCCTGGGCGGGTTTTATGCCATCCAGGCAAGGTTAAGTAGTATCCGCATAAAGCATGATCACCGGGCCTGTACTTTGTGTCTGGATTGCAAACCGGTATGTCCCGAGTCGCAAGTATTGAAAATAATTGGTAAATCAAGTGGGTTTATTACCCGGGGCGAGTGCACAAATTGCGGCCGCTGTGTGGACGTTTGCCCGGAAAAGGCTTTAGCGTTTGGAATTCGTCAACCGTTTAATTATCGGAGAATAAGATGAGTCGAAGTTCAAAATTGGTGAAACAAATTATAACGTTGTTCCTCCTGTTGTTACTAATTGGCTGTTCAACCGGGGGGAATGCCGTAGTGGGGAAAAAAGATTCAAAAACACTTTCGGACACAGAGCTTAGTTACCGGCACGAGAAGTTGTTGGAAGAGAGCGAGACACCGGCTAACACGTACCGCGGAACGGATCCGGGAGAAAACGATCGGTATCAACGGTCCTTTGAAAACGCCCCGCCGATGATACCTCACTCCGTTGAGGATTATTTACCGATTACCAAATCCGAGAATAGCTGTCTGGGGTGCCATTCACCGGAAGAAGCTGAGGATGCGGAGACCACGGCTGTGCCGGCCTCTCATTTATATGATATCCGACGCGATAAAAAATTAACGGATTTGAACTACGCCAACTATAATTGCACTCTGTGTCATATCCCGCAGACGGATGCTCCGGATCTGATCCGGAACACATTTAAACCTTTCTACAGAACGGAGAAATCAAAATCATCCTCCAACCTGCTGGACATCCTTAACGAGGGAACCGTGAACAAGTGACTTTCTTTCTCCGCAGGGGTATTAACGGAGGACGGTTTTGAATCGCTACAACCGGAAGGAATTTTTGCATATGTTTTGGCGGAATACCGCCACATCCGGCGAAGGGGTATTTCCGCCGTATTTTTCTTTGATGCCCGGTGCCGATGAATTGTGTCGTTCCTGTCCCGGTGATTGCGCGGTTGCTTGTCCTGAAAACATTATTATAAAAGAGAACAAGGGGAAACCCTTTCTGAAGGTTGACATAGGGGGATGTACGTTTTGTGAAGCCTGCGCGGAGAAATGTGGATACGGAGTGTTGGTCAAAGGCGCCCCGGCCGAAATTCAAGGTCGAATAATATTGGACCAACAGAGATGCCTGTCCTGGAACGGAACGATTTGCCAAAATTGTTTGGACGCCTGTGAAGATCGGGCGATTGTTTTTGATGTTCTGTTTAACCCGGTTGTATCAAAGGATCGTTGCACCAACTGTGGGTTCTGTGTTCGCCCTTGCCCGGTTGATGCTTTGGCTTTGGTACCGATTCAGCGCCTAGCGAAAAAATCGGCTGTTGGAACGGAAAAATAACAATATGCAAAAGAAAACGCGAATGTTGCCGTGAATATTTCCAGCGTCGTGATTCGAACCATTCCGGAGCGGGTGGAAACAGTCATCGAAAATTTGGAAAATTTCTTATGGTGTGATGTACACTTTAAGGATGAAAGCGGGAAAATTATAGTGACGATCGAAGCGGACGGCGCCAACGATGCAACGGAAAAGGTAAAACAACTTCAGGCGCTTAAGAATGTTTTTTCCGCCGACCCGGTCTATTTTTACGAAGATTAGCCGGCTTTTTTTAGAAAAAAAGGTGAAGTACCGGACGCATAAGGGCGTCATATTTTAAATCACCGGCAATACGATTTTGTAATAATTTGATAAAACCGAAATTTCGGTTATTTTTGTTGTCCGGGACTATCAAAGGATAAATTAGCCCGGAATATCGGCAGGCAATCGTTCTGACAGGGTTCTTTTTAGAGAATATTTACCGTCGGGTGAAAAAGTCGTTGTTATCACACACCCCCTAACAAACAGATTAAACGGCACATACGTGTTTTGTTTGGTAAAGCCTTAGTGACAAGGGCATATTTGATGTACCAAGAACCAATCCCGAGGATCGGCGCGTATCGGGAGATCAATTCGTCAGCCGGTTTGTCCGCGGGATTGTTGGTGGAAATACAGTAATAACTGAAATATCTGTTGGCATTAATTGTCAGCTTCCGAATTTATGTCCGGTCATTCTTGCAACTGTTCTTTGGTTCATGGTCAGGAGACCATGAACGATCGGGTTTTCTAATCTTATCCGTCAGCCACCTCATGATTTAATTCCCCGAAGGTTAAGCATACAATAACTCATGGCAACGCTCTCATTCCATTCTCCTTACACAAAAAAAAAACAATAAAACAGACTCATTGCCATATATAGCACAATTATAAGGGCGGAATAATCTTACTCCATACCGTATCGTGTGTGAACAGCATCGGTAAAATGGAAAATACAAGTTCACATAGAACATGTCCAATTACCGAATATTACGGGGGAATTTGAAGAAATTTAGGGAACATCAGAACAATCTCATTACAGATATTCTTTTATCTGCTGTCCAAATAATCTTCCAAAATATTTATTTTGGACAGATGTGAGGTATTACTTCATTTGTGTAATCAAAATGGATAAGGTTATTCAAAATTGTGTAATTTCAATTCTGTTTTTATGAATGAATAATAATAATTCAAGATTCAGTTAAGGAAAATCAATCATGTCCAGAAGAATGGTAACAATCGACGGCAACGAAGCCGCCGCATATATCGCTCACAAAACAAACGAAGTAATCGCAATTTATCCCATTACCCCCTCTTCACCTATGGGGGAACAGGCCGACATGTGGTCCGCTATGGGAAAAACCAATATCTGGGGCACAGTACCGTCGGTTATTGAAATGCAGAGTGAAGGCGGCGCCGCCGGTGCCGTCCACGGCGCTTTGCAAACAGGAGCCCTGACGACGACTTTTACAGCCTCCCAGGGACTTTTGCTTATGATACCAAACATGTACAAGATTGCCGGAGAATTGACTCCAACGGTCTTTCACGTGTCAGCCCGGACGATTGCCTCCCACGCCCTTTCTATCTTTGGTGATCATTCCGATGTTATGGCCACCCGCTCCACCGGGTTTGCCCTGTTGGCCTCGAACAGCGTCCAGGAGGTCATGGATTTTGCGCTCATCGCGCAAGCCGCGACACTGGAAAGCCGGATCCCGTTTCTGCACTTTTTCGACGGCTTCCGAACGTCCCATGAAGTTATGAAGATAGAACAGCTCACCGATGAAGACGTGCGTGCCATGATTTCGGATGAACTTGTTTTGGCCCATCGGGAACGCGCGCTTAACCCGAATCACCCGGTCCTTCGCGGTACCGCCCAAAACCCGGACACGTTTTTCCAATCCCGGGAAACCGTCAACCCCTTTTATTCAGCCACCCCGTCAATTGTTCAGAACATTATGGACAAATTCGCGGACTTAACGGGAAGAGCATACCATTTATTTGACTATGTCGGTTCTCCGACGGCCGAGCGGGTTATTATTCTCATGGGTTCGGGAGCAGAAGCAGCACATGAGACCGTGGAGTTTCTGAATGAGTCGGGGGAAAATGTCGGTATCTTGAAAGTTCGTCTGTATCGGCCGTTTTCTACCCGGGACATGGTTAACGCTTTACCGAAAACGGTGAAAAAGATTGCTGTTCTGGATCGCACGAAAGAGCCTGGTAGCATCGGCGAGCCGTTGTACCAGGATGTGATAACCGCCCTGGCGGAGGAAATTGCGGAACCATCGTTCCCCCTGGATGCGATGCCGACGGTTATCGGCGGTCGCTACGGCCTGTCCTCCAAAGAGTTCACTCCCGGTATGGTGAAGGGCATTTTCGATGAGCTCTCAAAAGAAGCGCCCAAAAATCATTTCACCATCGGAATCCTGGATGATGTTACCCATACCAGCCTGGATTACGACCCGGGATTTACGGTACTTGATAAGGATGTTTTCCGGGGAATGTTCTATGGGCTTGGAGCCGATGGAACGGTGGGCGCCAATAAGAACTCGATTAAAATCATTGGTGAGGAAACAGATAATTATGCACAGGGATATTTTGTTTATGATTCCAAGAAGTCCGGAAGCATAACCATTTCCCATCTCCGGTTTGGGCGAAAATTGATTAAATCGACGTATTTAATTCGACGCGCCAATTTTTTGGCCTGTCACAATTTTGAATTCCTGAAAACGCTGGATTTACTGGAACATGTCATTCCGGGGGGCACTTTTCTTCTGAACAGTCCCTATTCCACCGACGAGGTATGGGATCGTCTCCCCCGCAACGTTCAGAAACAGATTCTTGATAAGAAAATTAAATTTTATAATATAAATGCTTTGAAGGTGGCCAAAGAAACAGGAATGGGAGTACGGATCAACACCATCATGCAGACCTGTTTCTTTGCCATTTCCGGCATTTTGCCGAAGGATGAAGCGATTCGCAAAATCAAACAGGCGATCGAAAAGACCTACGGCAAAAAAGGCGAGGAAATTGTTAAGAAAAACTACAATGCCGTTGATCAGGCCCTGGCCAACCTACATGAGATATCCGTGTCAGGTGGATTGAC
Source organism: Fidelibacterota bacterium (assembly GCA_027021785.1). Classification (GTDB taxonomy): domain Bacteria; phylum Fidelibacterota; class Marinisomatia; order Marinisomatales; family JAADGP01; genus JAADGP01. The sequence goes on from JALUTR010000080.1 coordinate 10,081, forward strand.
GGGTGTGGAACAGACCGGTACGGTTGTACCGGACGACGCGCCCGCTTTTGTGAAAGAAGTAACGGCCGTAATGATCGCGGGAAAAGGCGAGGATTTGCCGGTAAGCGCCATGCCGGTGGATGGAACCTGGCCCACGGCCACGACAAAATGGGAAAAGCGCAATATAACGGACGAAATCCCCGTTTGGAATGAAAATATTTGTATCCAGTGTAACAAGTGCGTCCTTGCCTGTCCCCATGCCGTGATCAGGCCCAAAATATATGACGCATCCATCCTTGATAAAGCCCCTGAGACATTTAAACACGTTAAGGCAAAGGGCAAGGAATGGGGCGACAATGAAGTTTACACGCTTCAGGTTGCGGCGGAGGATTGCACAGGTTGTGCCATTTGTGTGGACGTTTGCCCGGTGAAGGATAAATCCAACGCGAGTTTAAAGGCGATTAATATGGAACCCCAGTTGCCGTTGCGGAAGGCGGAACGGGAAAACTGGAACTTTTTCCTGGAGATCCCGGAAGTGGATCGAAGCCGGATCAATCAAACCACCGTGCGGGGATCGCAACTGTTGGAACCCCTGTTTGAGTTCTCAGGCGCGTGCGCCGGTTGCGGCGAAACACCTTATGTGAAATTGGCATCCCAACTGTTCGGCGACCGGATGATTGTTGCCAACGCTACCGGTTGTTCTTCCATTTACGGTGGAAACCTGCCGACCACTCCCTGGGCCAAGAACGCCGAAGGTCGCGGGCCTTCGTGGTCCAACTCCCTGTTTGAAGACAATGCGGAATTTGGTCTCGGGTTCCGGCTGACGGTGGACAAACACCGGGAACACGCCCGGGAATTACTGGAGTCCCTGCGGAAAGAAGTCGGCGATGAATTAACCGACGCCATTCTCACAGCCGACCAATCGGACGAACCGGGCATTTATGAACAGCGCCTCAGGCTTGAAAAACTGGAGGCGATTCTGAAAAAACTTGACACTCCACAGGCGAAACAATTGCTTTCCATCGCCGATAATCTGGTTAGAAAAAGTATCTGGATTATGGGTGGCGACGGATGGGCATATGATATCGGTTTCGGCGGGTTGGACCATGTGCTTGCTTCCGGACGGGATGTGAACATCCTGGTTCTGGATACGGAAGTGTACTCAAATACCGGTGGGCAGGCTTCCAAGGCCACTCCAATGGGCGCCGTGGCGAAGTTTGCTTCTTCGGGAAAAGACACCAACAAGAAAGACCTGGGCCTGATTGCCATGAGCTATGGCAATGTGTATGTTGCAAAAGTAGCCATGGGCGCCAGTGACGCGCAAACGGTTAAAGCCTTTCTTGAGGCTGAAGCTTACCCGGGGCCGTCAATGATTATTGCCTATAGCCATTGTATCGCACACGGGATCAATATGACCCGCGGGATGCAACAACACAAATATGCGGTGGAAAGCGGTTATTGGCCCCTGTACAGGTATAATCCCCAATTAACCGAGAAAGGAAAAAATCCGTTGGTTCTGGACTCCAAGGCTCCCAAGATTCATTTTAGTGAATTCGCTTACAAGGAGAACCGCTTTAAAATGTTAACCAAAAGTATGCCGGAGCGGGCGAAACGATTGTTGGATGAAGCGGATCGAAAGGCGAAGGAACATTACGATTTTTATCAAAAAATGGCCAAAATGGAACCGGCAGACACCAAAGGTTAAAGGAGGAAAGCAATGAGATTGTCCACCAAATATATGGGCTTTGATCTGCAAAATCCGCTGGTACCATCAGCGTCACCCCTGACCCGTGATTTGGATACCGTGAAACGTTTGGAAGATGCGGGCGCGCCGGCGATTGTTATGTATTCTCTTTTCGAAGAGGAAATTTCCCACGATGATGAAGAACTGGAGCATTATTTGAGCCACGGCAGCTACAGCTTCGCGGAAGCGCTGTCCTATTTTCCTGAACATCAGGAGTATATTCAGGGACCGGAAATGTACCTGGAACAGGTACGGGTGTTAAAAGAAGCCGTCGATATCCCGGTTATTGGCAGTCTCAACGGTATTTCCATCGGAGGTTGGATCGAGAACGCCCGCCTGATTGAGGAAGCCGGCGCCGATGCCCTGGAATTAAATGTTTACTATCTGCCGACGGACATCAATCAAACCGGCACGGAGGTCAAACAACTGTTCATAGATATCCTTAAAACGGTAAAGGAAAAGGTATCCATTCCCGTGGCAATGAAAATCGGGCATTATTTCAGCGCCTTACCGTCTTTCGCCAAGCGACTGAAAAACGCCGGCGCCGATGCCCTGGTAATGTTTAACCGCTTTTATCAACCCGATATTAATCTTGAAGAGCTGGAAGTGGAACCGATGTTGCAGTTAAGCACGTCGGATGAAATATGTCTTCCTCTGAGGTGGATTGCCGTGCTGCGCGATCAATTGGATATTTCACTGGCGGCTACCAGCGGGGTTCATACAGCCCGGGATGTCCTGAAACTTACCATGGCCGGTGCGGATGTTACTATGATGACGTCTGCCCTACTTAAGTACGGACCGGACCATTTGCGGAAACTTCAGCAAGATATTATCAACTGGATGGACGAGCATGAATATGAAAGCCTGAATCAGATGCGCGGCAGCATGAGCATGCAGAATGTTCCCGATCCCGGGGCGTTTATGCGGGCAAGTTACATCAAGATATTAAACGAGTTCCGCTGCGAATAAAAATACCGGAACGATACCCAAGACCCGATTACTCCGGGAAACTATTCCCTTTTAAGGCCTTTGACACGGAAGATTCCGTTGGTTCAATAGAGGTCAACGTGAAACGATCTTAAAAAGTTAAAATTTCTTGTGATTTACCCCTTAATTTCCGGATATTTCCCATGCGCAGTCTACGCAAAAAGTTTTCGAGGGATTGGTCTTGGGTTGGCGCTGACTAAGCGATATCAGGATATGAATCGCGGACATTACAATCGAGAGCGTCAAGAGCAAAGGAATAACCATTATTCTTACTTTTAAACCGGTTAATCCGGGCAAATCGGTTTCCAAGCAGGGCAATGCGGGATAACTTCCCGCGAAAACACCCCAGGCACCGAACCGGAATAACCACCGCCGGTAGACTATCCATAAACTCATTTTACATTCTTCAAAGAAATAAGTAATATCACGCTCTGTTTAAAAATGTGATAACTTCCACTGTATAGTCGGCGACCATTGGAAAATCAAAACGAAAACACGGCAAAAGTCTTCTGCGGGACGAATAATGACACGTAAGGAAACCAGGCGCTAATCGGAATGACGGAAGATTTTGGGCGGTCCACAGACCGGGGGGAGAACACAATTGACGGTAGCTGAAATTTCGGGCGATATATGTCAGCCGGTTTAAAGGCAATGTATCGGCAAATTTTTGGGGTAGGTCCCGTTGGCGTTTGCGCCACCATTATTGTCTGGATGGTGTTTTATTTTGCGGGAGAAGGATTGTCAATTCCCAAAATGGCAATCCATCCCGTATTGCGCGGAGGAATGTTGTTTATCTTTTTAATCGATGCCGTCTATCTCTTGGGCGGGGGTATAACAGCCCTGGTCCGCAACGGATGGGGCATAAAATTGGTTACCACGGGTCCTTATCAATTCATCCGCCATCCCATCTACAGCGTGTTAATCTATTCAGCCACGGGAGCTTTGGCGTTGTGGCTGTATTCTTGGTTGCTTCTGGCTTCGGTAATACCGCTGTCTTTGTTTTGGTCGTGGCTCGTACAAAAGGAGGAGCGGTACATGTTGGAAAGATTTGGGGCCGCGTACCGCGCGTACATGGAAAGAACAGGGCAATTTTTTCCTTCGATGAAGGCTTTGAAAGAAGAATAAGGTTAAACTGCTGGCAAAAACCGACACGGCGTTTTTGGAAGTCGGCGAATACAAAAAGGGACAATTTTTCGCCGGTTATTTGTAATTTTCGATTCGCGGTAGTCATTTTCGAAAGCGGTATGCAATTGAACCCTTTATACCTGCGGCGGTTGTATTAACACAAACGTGAAGGGAGTTATCGACATGAACAAGATTTTTACCCTTGGTTTCGTAATATTATTAAGTATGGGAATTAGCATGGCAAGAGAGAAATATAACGGTTATGAATATGTTAAATCTTCAGGCGGGATTGACGAATACCGGTTAAAATCCAACGATCTGACGGTACTGCTGATGGAGGACCATTCAGCGCCGGTGGTGACGTTTATGGTAACCTATCATGTCGGTTCCCGAAATGAGGCGGTGGGGTACACCGGTTCAACGCATTTGCTGGAACATTTAATGTTTAAGGGGTCACGAAAGTACAACAAGGAAAAGAACACGGCAATCTGGACGGTCCTGCAGAATGTAGGGGCAATGATTAACGCTACAACCTGGATGGATCGCACAAATTATTTTGAGCTGCTTCCCAGTGAACACCTGGAAGAAGCCATCAAAATAGAAGCGGACAGGATGCGGAACGCCCTTATTCGCGATAAGGATCGCCAGCCGGAAATGACCGTCGTTCGCAATGAATTCGAACGCGGTGAAAACGATCCTTTCAGCGCCCTGGATAAACAAATCTGGGCCACCGCCTACCAGGCACACCCTTATCACCATTCCACTATCGGCTGGAGAAGCGATATTGAAAATGTTTCCACCGAGCGGTTAAAGGAATTTTATGACACGTTTTACTGGCCCAACAACGCGACCGTTACCATCATTGGCGACTTTGACACAAAGGACGCTTTGGCAGTAGTAAAACGCCATTTCGGGAGACTGCGGAAGAGTCCGGGGGCAATCCCCAAAGTTTACACCGAAGAACCGGAACAGGAAGGACCGCGCCGGCTTATCGTAAAACGGGCGGGTCAGACGGGAATTGTCGGGGTGGCATATAAAACACCGGAGGGGCGTAACGAGGACACCTATGCCATCCAGATTCTCTCTGACATTTTGGGCGGCGGGAAATCCAGCCGTCTGTACAAGAAAATCGTGGACAAGGGATTGGCTACATCGCTGTATATGTGGGATTTCCCATTTCATGATAACGGACTGTTTATCGTTTACGCTTTTCTTACGCCGGGAACCAGTCACGAAGAAGTGGAAAAAATTATCCTGGAAGAATTTGAAAAGATAAAAAAAGAGGGTGTTACCAAAGAAGAAGTACGGCGGGCACAGGCTCAGATTCGTGCTGATGAAGCCTTCGGTCGCGATGGTTCTTACTCCATTGCCAGCCGTTTGAACGAGGCTATCGCCCTGGGTGATTGGACTTTTTACACAACGTTTAATGACCGGATACAAGAAGTAACCCCGGAAGACGTGCTACGGATTGCGAAAACATATCTGGTGGAAGACCACAGCACGACGGGATATTTTGTTCCCATCCAAGACCAGGAAGGCGCTGCGATGGAAGAAAAAATCCCTCAGGCACAGGTCCACCAGCCCAATTAT
>JALUTR010000081.1 GCA_027021785.1 Fidelibacterota bacterium
ATGAATGCACCCAACAACGAACCGGCTGCTATCCCAATGATATTGCCAAGTATTGCTCTTTTATAAACCCGACTCCCACTAATCGGTTCCCTTCTTAATAAATCGGATAGAAAAACCTCACCCTTCATATCAATTCTATCCCCGAAATGAGGTAAAGCCAATGCATTGTTTAGCAATAAATAATCAATAGTCTGCGTCAGGTTGATTGCATCTTTTAAAAAAACAGGGGCGACATTCTCCGCTGTAATCGGTTGACCATAAATAAGAAAAACAGGTAGAAACCGGATCACCAGGCAGCCCCACTTAATGGTATGCTTATTAATAACGTTCATATTTACCTCCCGCGCTTCCTACCCCATTCCATCCGGCTCGATAAGCAGGACCCGTTGGAGGAAAATCACCAACATTATCAGGGATGGAGTCAAATATCTTATTCAACGGATTAAGAATGTAATTCACCCAATCAGCATAAGAATCCGGATCTAAATATCCCCAAGGTATTTGCACTTTAAACCAGCTCATATCAGGCCGGGCATTAAAATCAATGTCATTAATATCAGGCAATATCACTAATCCATATTCATCGTTTGGATTATCATCAATAAATTTAGACCACATGATCGCAGGTCCTTCTCTTATCACTTTTTCATTGAAGGCTACAGAACCACCAACAACAAAGCTGGCATCGAGCCAGTGCTTTGCTTCCGGGAAATTGCTGCAGGATTGTACAGACAGCGCAATAAAATATTGATCTCCATTTAACAAGAGGCTTTTATTAATCTTTCCTGCTTTTACGGTAGGTTATCCCCAAATTAACAAACGGGAATAGTGGCGAAAAATGGGCTAATCCTATTATTTGCGCTCCAACTTCCGTCTTTAGTGCTAAATTTTTGGAGAAGGAGAGAGGATAATTATTTCCAATTGTAATGCCACCAAATGGGACAAAACCAATATTCCAACCAACATCAAGTTGCAGCCCTAAATCTATTTTTACGTAATGATTATTGATTCGCCATTCTGGAGAGAAAGCCGCATAGGGTAGTAATATGTAATTTAAACCGACTGTCATACCCGTACCGATTTTACCTCCCCATATTTTCTTTCTGATAAAATTGGATTGATAGTAAAGTTTTGGGTAAAAAGTGAAGTTGGTCGAAGGTCTATCTAAAATTTCGCCCTGATTTCCTATGTGTCCTACGATTACAATTTGTCTGTCGAGGTAATGATCACCTGTTTGAATGGTGTCTGGACTGATTAGTTGATTAGGTTGCGCAAATGAAAAATTTCCTGTTCCTATGGCCGTAAAACAGAATAGTAACAGACATAACTTACAGATTAACCGAGGGGATGACATGGTTTAGTCTCCTGAGGCAAATCCGATACATAAGAAATGGTGAACAAATCTAAATTACCCCATATTAACGGTCTGGAATTGCCGAAACCGGGATTAATTGCCCTTATTTCTTCGATAAACTAAACCCAAATTTAAATAAGGATACATTGGGGAGGGATTGCCGAGAATTATAAACGTATTGACTCCAACCTCTGCATTTAGAGTGAATGTTTTGGAAAGAGGATAACTATTATAACCGATACCAATTCCACCAAAAGGCAAAAGGCCGATTCCAATTCCGGCCATACTGCCGCCAATAGCTAATTGCCCTCCTAAAGCGATATTAATGAACACATGATTTCTGCGCCATTCCGGTGAGAAAGCCATATAGGGGAAAAGAATGTAATTTAATCCTGCGGTTATACCTGTCCCCATTATACCTCCCCAAATTTCCTTACTGAAATAATTCGATTTAAAATAAAACCTTGGTGAAATGGTTAGTTTAGTGTGCGAAGGTAAAAATAGTAGTTTACCTAAATGTCCTGTAAATACAATTTGTCTATCAAGATAATGATCTTCTGTTTGAATGGTATCTGTGATGGTTAATTCATTAGATTGCGCAAAGGAAAAGTTACCTGTTCCAATGGCCATAAAACAGAATAGTAACAGACATAACTTACAGATTAACCGAGGGGATGACATGGTTTAGTCTCCTGTAGACAAATCCGATACATATGAAATGTTGAATATATCTAAATTACCCCAAATAAACGGTTCAGCGTTGCCGAAACCGGAAGAATTAATTGTAAAGCCAATCCATTCGACAGATGAACGAAATGTAGGCATAAGTGGTGATGGTGTAGCTGCCTTAAAAGGCTCCTCCCAATAGCCACCAACGCGACCAATAAACGCCAACCAGGGCTTTCCACCCAACATATAATAATGGGGATAAAAAGTACTATTATGAAATGAGCCTATACTGTAATCACTATATAGTTCACCCATCTTCTCCAATTTATCATACTCAAAATATAAATCACGACCTGATGGGCTATAATCTACATTATCTCTATAATCTTCTTTTTCAACATCTACTATGTGGACAGTTGCACGATAAACAGAATCGTACCGGTTGTAAAGAGCATGCGCGTTTGCAGCTACCCAGACATGTATATGAGTATGGTTAGTATCATATCCTTGTTGAATACTTTGGTATGTTGGATTACTAGTGCTGCTCCACCATGAATCAGAGGCACTCCGAGTTCTTCCACCATAATGATTATAGAAATTGATATTGACAGGAGTATATGTTCCGTCCTGATCTACTTCAATTTGGATAGCAATGTGTTCCCAATCTCCTTCATGCCATGTATCATTAGCAGTTTGGTTATTGTCCCGTAGATCATTCATGTTAAAATAAAGCCAATATTGAACATAATAATAATCCCCACTTTTATAAATATGATAGTACACTGGTCTTTGACCAACTGGGGCACCACTATGTCTAAATGTATCATCATCAGGGAAATTTAGTTTCCATTTTTTAGGACTTTGAGTATTAGCGTAGGAATCAATATTGTAGCCCGAAGATATATGCAAATTATCCACTGAATAAATGGTACCAGAAAATGATTCTTCACCATTAGAGTTAGTCGCTTTTATTGAGGTCCCGCCAGATCCTGTCATTGATATATCAAAATCTGCCAAATCAGTTTGTAGCTCAAAAGAATGTTTATGCAAAACTGGCTTAAATAATTCTGCTAATTGTTTCTCGAGTTCATCGGAAATATTATCTTTATCACAATCAACTATTACCGTGAATACCGGGTCGATAAAAAATGTTTGTGTACTTACCGATCTCTCTGAACTTATAGCGGACATACATGATTCGGATGAAATACCTGTGGCGAGTCGTTTGCTGGTTGGACTACCATACCAGGCAGATACTTCAACTTCTGTCGTAAGGTATACAAAACCATCTTGATTGGTTCTCCCATATGTTGAATTGTAAACCATTGTTTCATCACCTAAAAAATATACCTGCATGACAAAGTCCACTTTCACTCCAGGTACTCCATCTTCTTGTTCATCTTGAACGTGAACGTAAGCGTAACCTCTGTAAATCCTTGTGTCAGGATTTGTATCTCCGGGTAGACGTCCATAGACAATGTTGATGTATAAAACCATGTACACTATTAATCCAAAATAACGATACATATTAAGTCCTCCTAACGTAATAAAACAATCTTTTGGGTTTTATAAATTCCGCTTCCCTTCAATTGAATGAAATAAATTCCGGAACCGACATCACGACCATTTTGGTTTTTCCCTTGCCACTCAAAATAGTGAATTCCACTATCCAGTATCCCCCGGTGAATTGACTTAACAATTCTACCTGACAAGTTATAGATGTTAACGGCAATTTCACTTTTTTCCGGTAATGAAATGCTAAACATGGTAGTTGAATTAAAGGGATTGGGGAAACCGGGAGAGATAGTTAAAACGTCCGGAATGACGGTGTTTTTGGGATTGTTCTGAGTAAAACTACGGAATAATATAGGATGGCTTTGATACCATAACCGGAGATTATTGATGATGTTGTTGCTTAAATCATAACCAAAGGCATGAACTAACGCTACCGAAAATGTCAGCGTGTCTCCTGATCTGAGGGTATAGACATCGGAATAAACAATAAAACGATAGTCATCGGGAGCTGTATAGTCGGTCTTGTATTTGTAATTGCCAGGACCTTTCAGGATTTCCCATTTTTTGTTATCAGTGAACCGTTTCGATAGACTACCAAATACTTTGTAGTTAAAATGGTTTTCCGAAAGCATCAACACCGCAGGTGTCGAACTGTTTCGCCAATTACCGTTATTGGACATAAAAATGGCGGATTTTGAAGTATCTACGAACACTTGGTCGTTGTATGGATTAGAGGTATTATTATTCTCAGGAATATCAAAGTCGAAAAACATACCAACACTAATTGAATCAATGTTGGTCATTGAGGAAATCCTGTATTCGAAGATTAAAGCCGGTACATGTTTGTATTCGTACGTACGTTGATTTACAATCAAACCGACAGGTGTATGTCCAGGAAGGGAAATCTGATCATCGTAAACAGAACGGTAAACGGCAACTACAGAAGTGTCCGCAGATAAGTCCTCGATTTCATAGATATTTGTTATGAACCGCCATTCAGGTAATTCCGGAATAGCGGGATTGCCATCACCCGAAACCACAGATAAGGTATCTCCTTGTTTAACACCAACCCATAGATCCATTTGTAAAAAGTAATTTAATTGAGTTGTTGAGTCATCCGGGTTAATATCCTGATCCACGGTCCAGTAAGCCCCCGGAAATAGCGCGTCAAATTGCATGTTTTCCAGATTAAACCGTATGTTTGCCGAAGATTGTGGGTTTACGGCTGAATGGAAAAAGCCATAATTGATTATTGTTAACAGTATAACAATAACAGAATTCTTATTTATCATATCATATTTTCTTATTATACATAAAATTTACTCGATTAATATATGTCACGTATAATTATTCTGTCAATTATAAATATACAAGAAATTCCCCCGTTTTTTCTTGAAAAAAGTACTCCGCCACTTGTAAATACCTGTGTCTTCATCAATATTAAACATTACGGAATATTGTACCGCGTTTTCGGGGGAAGTTCAGTAAAAAGGTCCGGGTAATCCGGTCAGGAGCGCAACTTTTATCCGGAATTAAAACACCAAGGATTTGAATTGATGATTGACGATTTTTGATTTTCGATTAGGGACTTTTGCACCGACTACAACTCTCCAAACCGGATCCGCAGGGAACCGACCGAAACCATGAAAAACTATAGCCTATCATCCAACTAAACCACCAGCTACGTTAACCGATTTTATTAGTAAAGAAGCAGTCGACACACGAAAGCCGTCCCCGATACGGGTATCGCCTGCTCTGCCTGTCTGCCGGAATGTCGGCGCAGGCAGGTCAGGAAGCATGATTATATCGGGATTACCAAAGACCGAACACTGACAACTTTTCCCGGCACCGTTTGCCCCGTAAAGATGTATAACTGCACCGGGGCCGGCCCTGAAGAAAGTTAATAATGGTCAAATTCCTGGAATCAATTCCACTACTATAACGATAATACCCATAACAAAAATAACCACTGGAAAATCCCTGAAAGGGATTAACACAAACACCGAAATATTCGGGGCCGGTGAAACCGGTGGTAAAAGAATCAACATACCCCCAGACCCTGAAGGGGTCTAACCCAAACCTTTCAACTTTCCACTAAATTAAATCCCTTTGCGACCTCTGCCTGTCATGTAACGACGGAGGAGTGTATCAGAGCGACCTCCCGTCTACGCAAGGATAAGTTCCCCCCGGGGAGCGGATCGGTTGGAAAATCAAATTACCTTTCACCTTCCTATCAAGATATGAAACAATGAAATATTGAGACGTTGAAACATTTTCAAGTTTCCTGTTTCATTTGTTTCACTTTGCACTTACCTCCGGATTCAAAAACCATTCCGCATACTGTTTAAGTTTACCACTCAAATAATAAGGCAGGTTAAGCAGGTGAAATACCTTTCCGTGCGTTGTTTTCGGATGCTCGATTCTTAAAGGGCCGGAATACAATCTGATGGCGTACCGGTGATCAACAGCATCCATGAACTGGTGCAGGGAACGTAATTTCCCGCTTTTCCCGGCTTTCACTTCCACCGGTATAAGATATTGTTGTATTGGAAGCAGATAATCAACTTCCGCCGTGGATTGTCGCTTTTGGCGTACCCAAAACACGGGTTTGCGGTCAGTATGAAGATCACCGGCGATTATTTCCTGGTAAACAATATGTTCTGCGATGATTCCTCGATGGAAACTGTGCAGGTCATCGTATTGATAAAAATACGGTTGCAGACCGGCCCGGTAGTTCAGCAGTCCGGTATCGAAAAACTGTAGTTTAGGGGACTTTTTCAGATCGATCCGGCCGGGTGGGCGGGTTTGAGTAGTCGGATAGATCAAGTAAATCAACATGGCAAGCTCAAGCGTCCGTAATGCTTTGCCCATCTCACGGGAACGATAAGCGGAATTTCCAAACCCGGCGAATTTTATCCGGCGCCCCGCTTCCAGGGGGGCGACGTTAATGGCATGCCGCAAGCGAGCAATGGAACCGGGACTTTTAGCATATTTATGAAAGTCGTCCCGGTAGGCCGTAAGCAAATTATCCATGACTTCTTGTACCGCTACCAGGTTTTCCGATTCAAGATAATTTGCCACTACTTCAGGCATACCACCGATTAAACTGTAATTGTGAAACAGTTTCAGCACCACGGGATGCGCTAATTCCGGGAACGGTAGCGCTTGCAGATAGGCCCAAGCCTGATCAGCCCCACGGGCTTGCAGGTACTCATCAAAAGTCAGTGGATACAGATAACGGTATTCCACCCGCCCCACCGGGAAGCTGATGAGGTTATTTTCCACCATTATTTCCAACAACGACCCGGCGGCAATGAAATAAAACTGTGGAAACTGCTCATAGAAATGACGCAACATCGCCACCGCTTGGGGCGAATTTTGGATTTCGTCAATAAATATCAGGGTTTTCCCTTTTGAGGGATTAATGTTTTGGGTCAGGAATAGGGCCTGCAGTAATTCCCCGGGGGACAAATTTCGTTTAAATATATCCGCCTGTCCCGGTTGGTCAAGATTCAGATAGACATAATTGTCAAATGATTTCGCAAACAAATGTACGGCGGTTGTTTTGCCCACTTGTCGCGCTCCCCGTAATACCAGCGGTTTCCGCTTTTCCCGCCTGGCCCACTCCAACAACTGGTTAATAATATTTCGATTGAACATGTTGTATACTCATCTGACGGTAATATTGTCATGGCTATATTAACTATATTTCGTAACATTGTCAACGCTCTTTGCTAATGGCGCTGTATTATTGTCAGGGTGATATACCAATTTTCAGACAATAAACACCAAACACCTTAAAAGGTGAAATTCCCCCGTTCAACGGAAAATCAAATCAAGAATCCCCTTAATTTCCATCTTTCATTCTAACACGAACACCAAGGTCACGAAGGAAATTAAATCGAAGGCATTGGAATTCGAAACTTTTCACCCGCCGACCGGCGGATTTCATATTTTTATCATCCAACATCTATCATCTAAAATCTAACATCAATCATCGAACATCCCCCGCCCTCCGATCCCCAATATCTGTTGAATCCCTTTTTCACGCTTCTTAAATCCAACCACAAACAATCAAAAATCTTCAATCGTCATGAACTTGCTTCTGTTTCCCAACTTCTGACTTCTAACTTTTGACTTTTAACTTTTGACTTTTAATTTCTTACTTCTTCCTTCAAGGGCGGCCCTCTCAGTCGCCTTTTTCTTTTCCCTGCCCCCCATCTCACAACAAACAATCGTCAATCATCAATCGTCAATCAAAAATCCAACATCTCCCAGGCGCTAACAAAAACCCCCGCAAGCCAAATACCGATACCGGCATCGTCACCGAAAACCGAACCCCGCACCATTCGAGGCCGGAAGACAAAGCAAAGAATCCCTGAAAGGGATTAACACAAACCCCGAAATATTCAGGGGCCGGTGAGACCGGTGGTAAAAGAATCAACATACCCCCAGACCCTGAAGGGGTCTAACACAAACCTTTCAACTTTCCACTAAATTAAATCCCCTTGCGACCTCTGCCTGCCCTGCCGGCCCTGTAGTGAGGAACAAACGTACCAGGGTAACGACGAAGGAGCAAAGGCACGTTTCAAATATTGACCCAGGCCGTCGGTCGGCGTAGACCTGTCCGCCGGGTGTCTTTCATTCCCAATCCCTGTCCCCCGACCCCCGTTCCCCCAATATTAAATCTTTTCCAACACCGACACCATTTCCAACACCGCCAACGCCGCTTCCCATCCCTTGTTGCCACCTTTTGATCCGGCCCGCTCAAGCGCCTGGTCCAGGCTGTCGGTCGTTAAAACGCCAAACGACACCGCCTTGTCGGACTCATACGCCAACCGGCCCAATCCCTTTGACACCTCGCCGGCAACAAAATCAAAATGCGGCGTTTCACCGCGTATTACGGCTCCCAGGCAAATTACCGCATCGATATTATCTTTTGATATAAGCCTGCGCGCCGCGGGAGAAATTTCAAATGCTCCGGGCACGTATATAACCGTAATGCGTTTTTTATCCGCGCCATGACGCTTTAAACAGTCTATTGCTCCTTTTAATAAATTATCGGTTATGAGCGAATTAAACCGGCTAACAACAATTCCAAATTCCTTCCCGGATGCATCCAGATTACCTTCGATAATTTTCGTCATGTTATATCCTTCCATTTTAATCAGTCATTATTGACATTCTTCACACATAATTGCATTCCTGTAAATTGTGAGGCAAAGTTATATAATATCGGTCCATGATTTTCACAAAGGATGGTTTAACTTGGTATTTTATGAAGTCTTGTCGCCTTGCCCCGATTTAAATCGGGGCACCGCGACTGCTTCTTTTGGTACTTTTCTTACGCTAAGAAAAGTACAAATCAAGTCCACCATAATGCTTAATACCATATCTTTTTAAATAACTTCCTTCAAATCAATTTCAACAGTAAGAAATTTGTTAATGGGCGCTTTATGTTGAACTGAAATGTTAGTCATTATCGAAAAATTCTTTATATGACAATCATAAATACCTAATCAACGGGGATCAGGTGCCCCAGCTTTTCCTTTTTCGTTTTCAGATATTTTTTATTCCATTCATTCGGTTCAATCACAATCGGCACCCGTTCAACGATCTCCAGTCCGTGCCCACTCAGACCAACCAGTTTTTTGGGGTTGTTCGTCAATACACGGAGCTTTTTTAATCCAAGGCCGGACAATATTTGCGCACCGATTCCATAATCCCTCAAATCCGGGGCAAAGCCCAGTTTCTCATTGGCTTCAACCGTGTCATAGCCCTGGTCCTGAAGGGCATAGGCTTGAATTTTATGTTTCAGTCCGATCCCGCGACCTTCCTGGCGCAGGTACAATAACACGCCTCGCCCCTCCTCCCCGATCATCTTCAACGCCTTATCCAATTGGGCTCCGCAATCACAGCGGAGAGAACCGAAAACATCCCCGGTTAAACATTCGGAATGAATACGCACCATCACCGGTTTACCGTCAACCACATCCCCCAGGGTGAGCGCCAGGTGGAAAAGGTTTTCGTATTTCGTCTCATAGATATGGAGAACGAAATCGCCATATTTCGTCGGGAAGCTGATTGTTTCCAGGGGATGTACAAGTTTTTCGCTTTTCTTGCGAAAATGGATGAGATCGGCTATCGTAATCATTTTCAGGTCAAACTCCCGGGCCAATTCGACCAACTGGGGCATTCGCGCCATCGATCCGTCGGAGGCCATGACTTCACATAACACGCCCACCGGGGAAAATCCCGCCAGTTTCGCCAGGTCCACGGCCGCTTCCGTATGGCCGGCACGACGCAATACCCCGCCGTCCTTCGCCACAATGGGGAACACGTGTCCCGGGCGCGCAAAATCATCGGGCGACGCCTTCGGATCGGCCAGCATCCGAATGGTTGTGTAGCGGTCGAAAGCCGAAATCCCCGTGGTTGTATTTCGCACGGCGTCAATGCTTACGGTAAAGGCGGTCTGGTGGAGGGCCGTGTTCCTCCGGGACATGGGTTCCAACTGCAACTTTTCCGCCAATGCTCCCGTGACGGCCACACACAACAATCCCCGGCCGTGTTTTACCATAAAATTCACTGTCTCCGGCGTGACCATTTGCGCGGGCATGATCAAATCGCCCTCGTTCTCCCGGTCGGGGTCGTCAACCACAATCACCATCCGACCGTTACGTAAATCATCGATTGCTTCTTCAATCGACACGAACAATTTATCGTTCATAATCGTACCCTAAATTTATCAGGTGTTCATATTTGGTGGGCTCCGTTCCGGTCGTGATCAATTTTTCCACATATTTAGCCAGGATATCCACTTCCATGTTTAACATATCTCCTACTTTCTTGGTCCCCAGATTCGTTACTTCAAGGGTATGGGGAATCAATGCAATCCTCAGCAGGTCCGCCGTTATATCGGCGATAGTCAGGCTCACGCCTTCCAGGGCGACGGACCCTTTTTCCACGCAATAACGGGCTAATTGTTCTGGTATTTTGAGTTGCCACTCAGCCCCCGCCCCGATTTTTTTGATAGCTTTTAACCTCGCCACGCCATCGACATGTCCCTGAACCAGGTGCCCGCCCAGACGAGTCTCCGGAGTGCAGGCCCGTTCCAGGTTTACACGCGTTCCGTTTCTCCAGTTTTTGATGGTCGTTCGCCGAATTGTTTCCGGGACGGCCTGGACCCGGAACCGATCATGCCCCACCGAGGTGGCCGTAAGACAAACACCCGATACGGCCACGCTGTCGTCGATTTTCAAATCTTCCGGAATCCGGGAACATTGAATTTCCAGTTGCGCTCCGGCGGAGTTCTTCCGGATCGCGGTGATTTTTCCCTGTTCTTCAATAAGTCCGGTAAACATCATTCACCCCACACATAACTGTGCAAAACATCATCGCCGAAAACCTCCACCCGCGTAAGACGTAGCGGCCATTCCTGTTGTACGGGCCAGTTCCCCCGAAACGGGCTCAAACCGGAACCCAACAGTTTTGGAGCATAGAAAATGTGTATTTCATCAATGCAGCCGCTCTTCAGAAAATGGGAAAAAGTTTGGGCGCCGCCCTCGACCCACAGGGAGGTAATCCCGGCGGTATTCAGGTGGGTAAGCAACGTTCGCACGTTTTTTTCGGAGTTGTCCGACAGAATCGGGGAGGTTTTCACCGGCAAGTGGTCTCCGCGGTTCTTTTTACAGATGACCCACGTCTTCTCATCCCGGTTCGACCGTATCACTTTCGCATCAGGATGTATTTTCGCTTCCGGATCGATAATAATCCGCCACGGATTTTTCCCCTCGCCATGGGCTGTCAGTGATGGATCATCCTGAATGATCGTGCCTGCTCCGACCAGGACGGCATCATATCCCGAACGTTTTTCATGCACCCATTGACGCGACAGGTCGTTCGTGATCCATTTTGATTTACCGGAGGTTTCCGCCAACCATCCGTCGAGCGTCAACGCCATTTTCAACGTCACGAACGGACGGTGTAGAATCATATGGGTGATGAAAAACCGGTTAAGGTGATAGGCCTCTTTTTCTCCCTCCCCCAACACGACTTCGATTCCATGTTTTTGCAGAGTGGATATTCCGGCCCCGTTCACTTTCGGATTCGGATCCTTCATCGCCACGACCACCCGCGATATCCCCGCTTTGATGATCGCTTCGGTACAGGGGGGTGTTTTGCCGGTGATGGAACAGGGTTCCAGGTTGACATACAACGTGGCCCCCTGCGTCGATTCGCGGGCATTGCGGATGGCATGAACCTCGGCGTGGGGACCGCCAAACTGCTGATGGTACCCTTCGCCGATTATCCGATCGTCCTTTACAAGCACCGCCCCTACCAGGGGATTCGGGCTGACGTTTCCGCTGCCCTGACGGGCAAGATCGATGGCCCGCCGCATGTACTGATTATTGTCCATAAAAAAACCCCGAATTGCCTTCGGGGCACAGCATTCCCTTACCTTCTCTCATCCGGACTTTCACCGTCGGCACCTGGATTTCACAGGTTCAGTCCCATAAGCATGGGAGTCGCGGGCTCTCACCGCCGGTGGGGACTTTCACCCCGCCCCGAAGGTTTAATTATACCTGAAATTTACTCCAAATAATAAATCACATGAAACAAAGCGATTATATTTTTATTAAAATCGTAAAAAGTGAAACGTGATGCGTGTCGGAACGAAGTGGAGACCCCGACGAAGCGAAGCGGACGTCGGGGAATTTCGCCGGTAGGTTGGTTTGTCTGTCGGATTATATGTGCTTAAAAAGCTTATTCGAAAATATTTGATCGTTTCACAGGAAATGATTACCAAACTTCCCTATCCCTTCGCACCCCCTGCGTCTTGGCGTTGAATTATACTTCCTTTCCCAACTCAAATCACATTTTAATTTGTAACAAAACATTCAGTTTACGTAAACATTTATCGAGTACATCTTTCCGTACTCTCCCAACAAATTTTGCATCTCTTATTCTCCAGTCGAGACTTTTGACCTGATCACATAACACTACTCCCGTAATATTCCGGGTTGGTGACAAATTCACTTCAAAAGGATAACCTTTAACCTGATTCGTAATCGGACAAAATATCGCCAAACCGACCTTCCCATTATAAGCGACCGGTGACAATACCAATGCCGGTCTTTTACCCGCCTGCTCGTGACCGGATTGGGGGGTAAAATTCAACCAAACAATATCTCCACGTTCGGGAATATACTCTTTGTTCATTACAACAATTCCCGCCCGACAGGTTCACCGAAATCGATCTCATGATGAATATTGGTTTCATTAATCCCGGACAACATATAATCCAGATCATACTCACTTTCACCAATAATCGGCTTTATTATCAAATGGTGATCTTCAAGTTGCAATTCAACCTGGCTTCCGCTTTCAATGTTGGTTTCCTTGGCAAATACTTTCGGTATTCGCAAGGCCAGGCTGTTTCCCCATTTCTGAATTCGAACTTTCATTATTACAATTCCTATTTGTATCTACATTGAAGATACTATATAAATTAATTATTCGCCCATATTTTTTATGATGCAATCGTAAAAAGTAGATAATCCCCCAGACTTCCTTATCCCTTCGCGCCCTCGGCGTCTTTGCGGTGCATCCCCCGCGTGAATCCGCGGCAACACTTCTATACGTTCCAATCACTTCAAAGAATCTTCGAATGCTTCCAGAGTCTTACTCAAACATTCCTCATCGTGGGAACCGGATGTAAACAGAGATTCATACGCCGAAGGCGGAAAATACACCCCCCGGTCCAACAGCTTATGAAACAGCTCCGTATATTTTTGCTTGTCGGCTTGCATGACATCGTCAAAACCGTACACCGGATTTTCGGAGAAATAAAACGAAAACATGCTCCCCGCCTGGTTGACCTGCAACTGAACGCCGGCCCGGCCGGCGATATCACGGATACCTTGAACCAGCTTTTCCGTCCATTGGAACAGTCGGTCGTAAAATCCATCCGCGCCGATCAATTCCAGGGTCTTCAGTCCGGCCGCCACGGCTACCGGGTTCCCGGACAGAGTACCCGCCTGGTACACCTTACCGGCCGGCGCGATCATTGACATGAGTTCCTTTTTCCCGCCGTAAGCGCCGATGGGGAGCCCCCCTCCAATCACTTTTCCCAACGTGGTTAAATCGGGAGTTATCCCGAATTTTTCCTGGGCCCCGCCGGGAGACACCCGGAACCCGGTCATCACCTCATCGAATATCAATAATGCGTTATTGGCTCGCGTCAGGGAGCGCAGACCCTCTAAAAAGCCCTTAACCGGTGGAACACACCCCATATTCCCGGCTACCGGCTCAACGATTACCGCGGCGATATGTTCGGGATATTTGTCAAACAAGGTTTTAACGGAATCCAGGTCGTTGTAGTTCGCCACCAATGTGTCGCCGGCTACTCCTTTGGGTACCCCCGGACTGGAAGGCGTCGACAGGGTCAACGATCCCGATCCGGCTTCGATCAAAAACGAATCGCCGTGTCCATGATAACACCCCGCGAACTTAACGATCTTATCGCGGCCTGTGTAGGCCCGTGCCAACCGGATGGCGCTCATGGTTGCTTCCGTACCGGAATTCACCAGCCGGACCATTTCCACCGAAGGGATGATTTCGATAATCTTGTCGGCCAATCGGATCTCCCGTTCCGTCGGCGCACCAAAACTGGTACCCTTTCGGATGGCTTCAATGACCGCCTCGATCACTTCCGGGTGAGAGTGTCCCAGGATCAGCGGTCCCCAGGATAATACGTAATCGATATACCGATTGCCATCCACGTCTTCGAGATACGGGCCGAAACCTCTTTCAATAAACGGCGGTGTACCGCCCACAGCGCCGTAGGCCCGAACCGGGGAATTCACTCCTCCGGGAATCACGGAGACGGCCTTCTCCATTAACGCTTTACTCTTCTTCAGATTCATAAATACTGCCTTTACATTTATTATTGTTGTTATAACAACCCGGCTGCTTCTTTCGCAAAATAAGTGATGATAATATCCGCACCGGCCCGTTTCATGGAAAGCAACATCTCCATCATAACTTTTTCCCCGTCAATCCATCCTTTTTGCGCGGCCGCTTTCACCATGCTGTATTCACCACTTACATTATAACAGGCAACCGGCAAATTGGTAATGGCCCGGACCTGCGCGATGATATCCAGGTACGACAACGCCGGTTTCACCATGACAATATCGGCGCCTTCGTCAATGTCCAGCTCCACCTCCCGCAATCCTTCCAATACGTTGGCACTGTCCATCTGATACCGCTTCCGGTCGCCGAATTGGGGCGCGGATTCGGCCGCGTCGCGGAAAGGACCGTAAAACGCCGAGGCATATTTGACGCTGTAGCTCATGATCGGAATTTTTCCGAAACCTTCCTCGTCCAGCGCCTCACGGATCGCGCTCACCATGCCGTCCATCATCCCGGACGGCGCCACCATATCCACCCCGGCGCGGGCGTGACTAATGACCTGTTTCTGCAGATAGTGCAAGGTCGTGTCGTTATGGACATCCCCTTCGTGGATGATTCCGCAATGACCATGATCGGTATACTCGCACATGCACACGTCAGTGACAACAAGCAATTCGGGATAATGCGTTTTTAAATACCGCGTCGCCTGCTGGATAATCCCCTCGTCACTGAAACTGTCTGATCCGATTTCATCCTTTCGCTCGGGGATACCGAACAAAATGACTCTGCGGACACCGATTTTCAGCAATTCGTCGATTTCCCGCCCCAGGCGATCGATCGATCGCTGGTAAATACCCGGCATGGAAGTAATTTCCTTTTCAATCCCCTCACCGGCGGCCACGAATAGAGGGTAAATAAAATCATCCTTCGTAATGATCGTCTCCCGAACCAGACTGCGCAAAAGTTCACTGTTCCGCAATCTGCGCGGTCGATACAAAAGTCCCCTGTTTTTT
>JALUTR010000082.1 GCA_027021785.1 Fidelibacterota bacterium
CACGCGCCGCCTGAACCAACGTGATCGCCGCCGTCAATGTCGTCTTTCCATGATCCACATGACCTATCGTTCCCACATTAATATGTGGCTTCGTTCGCTCAAACTTCTCCTTTGCCATGTATCCTCCGTTTCCTTTTAATTTAACATGCCGAGCCTACGACCGGACTTGAACCGGTGACCCCGTCCTTACCAAGGACGTGCTCTACCGTCTGAGCTACGTAGGCATGCCTGGACACCGGACTTTTTAAGAGCCCTGTCAATGTTCGCTCCGCGACTGGCCATGAGGTCTTCCCATGCCATCGGGCAAATCTTGCGCCCTTTTTGAGCGGGCGACGAGATTCGAACTCGCGACCCTCAGCTTGGAAGGCTGATGCTCTACCAACTGAGCTACACCCGCATGCCGTGGGGAGAGAAGGATTCGAACCTCCGTAGGCGTACGCCGGCAGATTTACAGTCTGCTGCCATTGACCGCTCGGCCATCTCCCCTCAACGATTTTCGTATCTGTCATATTAATCATAGCCCAATAAGGCGGTAACAATCCCGATCTGTAAACGAGCCGATAGAGGGACTCGAACCCACAACCTGCTGATTACAAATCAGCTGCTCTACCAGTTGAGCTATATCGGCAAGCCGAGCTACCATACACCGAACCATTTCAACAAATCGGGACATAATCCAGTAAGCAATGGTGATTAATCGGGATTTGTAGACCATCCATCCTAATGTTGGGACAAAACGGTGATGATATTATCATCTATATTTTTTAGCAAATGGTAAAGCCACGAAAATTAGGCAATTATTTGAAATACATTCAATGAATTTTTAATTTATATCATAATTTCTTTTAACCTGCCTGCAAAGTGTTTTATTTCACATTCTTATCTATATTGTTTCGAACAGTATCCGTCGGCAACGGGATTAAAAAATATCTCGCATCAATTATTGTATCCCCCTCTAACTCACGCCAATATTTTTCGTTAAGCCATTCACCCCGGGCAGAATATTTGGTTATCCTCCAATCCATGATAATGGGATCATAATCATAAAAGTAATACCATTTCAATTTATGGCCATTATCAAACACCAACAATTTTAACAACGTCCCTTTGGGATCATGGACCAAATCATACCGGGTTATGAATTTCGAGTGGTCGTCAAAAAAATCAATCCTTTTAATTTTTCCGTCCGGCGAATAATATTCCAGTCGAAATAACGCGTTGGGGATACTGTCCGAAGGAATCTCTTTCGCGCCGTGCCCCCACCCCGCAAATAATTTTACCGGAGGAAAATTCTGATTCTGAGCAAGCAAGACATTGCAAAACAGGAATAACGGTATTACGGCACGATGGATTTGCATTTCGAACCGGTCGGTGTATCTTCAACAATCCAACCCTTCTCGCGGATTATCTCACGCAGACGATCCGCTTCAGACCAATCCTTTCTACTCCTGGCTGCTTCCCTTTCCTTAACCAATTGTAAGACCTCGGGCGGCGCTGTTTTCCGCTGGGAAATGATATCAAATACCGAATTAAACCGACGGATGAAATTCAACCCTTTCGAAGCTTCTTCGAGCGTCAGCGAATGATCGGCTAATCGGCTGTTCGTTTTGCGAATCCAATTAAAAAAAATACCCAATGCCTTCGGAGCATCCAGGTCATCATCCATCGCCGCTTCAAAATGGGTGTAATCGGCAGGCAATTCATCGCCGGTTACTTCCTGACCGACCAAATCGAGCAGACGGTCATAAATATCTGAAATGCGCTGGACAACGCGTTGTGCTTCATGTCGTTTTTCCAACGAAAAATTAACTTTCGACCGATAGTGTGTTCCCAACAGTATATAGCGCAATGCCTCGGGCGTAAAGCCCTTCCTGATCAGATCGGAAATCCGGTAATAATTCCCGAGCGACTTGCTCATTTTACCGCCATCGACCAACAGGTGTTCGTTATGCATCCAGATATTCACGAAAGGCTCGCCGGTTGCGCAAACCGACTGGGCGATTTCATTCTCATGGTGAGGAAACATATTATCCACACCGCCACAGTGGATATCGAAATGGCTCCCCAAATATTCAATGGACATGACCGAGCATTCAATATGCCAACCCGGTCTTCCCCGGCCCCAGGGTGATTCCCAATAGACATCACCATCTTCCTCCTTCCAACTTTTCCATAAAGAAAAATCCTGGGGATTATCCTTGGCATATTCATCGGTCGCTATCCTGGCAACCGTTTGTTGCCGGGTACGATCCAACCTTGTTAATTGACCGTATTCCGGATAGGTGTCAATGGCAAAATAAACCGAGCCGTCTTCGGTCACGTAAGCATGTCCTTTTTTGATCAGGGTTTCGATCATCCTGATCATGCTGGCGATATGTTCCGTGGCCCGTGGATAAATATCCGCCGGTTTTACTTTCAGGGTATTTAAATCCTTAAAAAACAGGTCCGTATATTTCTTCGTCAATTCAGCGATGGAAATATGTTTTTCCTGCGATCGCCGGATTGTCCGGTCATCCACATCGGTAATATTCATGACATGGAAAACTTTCAGCCCTTTTAATCGTAAATATCGTTTTAACAGGTCTTCAAATAAAAATGCTCGAAAATTCCCGATATGGGCGACATCATAAACCGTGGGACCGCAGGTGTAGATACGTACTTTCCCGGGAATTAAGGGTTTAAGTTCCTCTTTTTTTCGCGTTAAGGAATTAAACAGCCGGATGGGCATGTTTGCCACTCCCCAAGGGTTTCAGAAATTTCCGGTCGATATGAACCGAAATCGCATGTTTTATCGCATCGATCTTGATAACAAAACGGTCTTCCCCGTCAATTCGCGTAACTTCGCCCGCCATACCATTCATGGGTCCACCGACCACTTCCACCGCATCACCAAGAACAAAATAATCGGTCGGCACCGGATCATAATCCCCCTCGATCATTCTGCGGATGCCAATAATCTGCTCCTCGGGTATGGTAGCAATTTTATTTTTAAATTTTACGATATGGTGAACCCCCTGGGTCTGCAATACGAACAAACTGTTTTTTAACGGAATTTTCGCGAAGACATAGCTTCTGAAAAGGGGGACATCCACCCATTTGTAACGATCGCTCCACTTTCGTTTCCGCCTGATCGTTGGTAAATAGGATTCGATATTTTTGGTTGTCAATTGGTCATAAACCACTTTTTCATGACGGGATTTCGTATATACTGCGATCCAATGTTCCATTACGTTTCCGTTGCCTCTGTTATAATTTTATGCACCAACTCTTCAAAACTGACACCGCTTGCTTTTGCCGCCTTGGGCACCAAACTGGTGGCCGTCATACCCGGCAATGTATTGACTTCCAAAAACCACGCTTTCCCGTGAGAGTCAAAACGAAAATCAACGCGGCCGTAATGACGACAGTGAAATAAACGAAATATATCCATGGCGGTTTTCTGTATGTCTTCAGTCTCCGCCTCCGATAAATTTGCCGGACAGATATATTCCGTCAAGCCCTGAATATATTTGCATTCGTAATCATATACCTCGTGCGATGGAATTATTTCGACAATCGGGTAAACTTCATCACCCAAAATTGTGACCGTTAATTCCCGCCCCGCTATGAAATTCTCAATGATAACGGATTCGGAATAGCGTAGGGCCGATTCTATCGCCTGCCGTAAATCTTCTTCCTGACGAACAATGGATATTCCCACCGTACTACCCTGATCGTTGGGTTTTACGACGAGCGGATATTTAAAGCGCTCCGGATCAATCGTCACCTCGACCGATCTTACACATTGCCAAAAGGGAGTAAGTATACCGTTATGATGGGCGATTGATTTACTGAAATGTTTATCCATGCAAAGGGCCGAAGACAAGGGCCCCGAACCGGTGTAAGGGATCCCCAACGATTCGAAAAAACCTTGAATTACACCATTCTCCCCTTGCCCTCCATGTAATGCGTTAAAAACCAGATCGGCCTGTTTCAGTTCGGGGATCAAAGGTCCCAATGTATCCTCCAACGTTACCGGGATAACGATATGACCGATCGCCTTGCATGCTTTTACGATTGCATCCCCGGTATTCAAAGACACGGCTCTCTCCGCTGAGACCCCACCCATTATAACGGCAATTTTCAATCCTTTTCCTCTCCGATTATCAAATGGGCGCCGTCAAGTAGGTTTTTAACCACATACGTTGGTTGATCATTCCCAGGTAATAATTCCACTGTTTGACTTCCTCTCCCGGTTAACACCAACATTGTTTCCATCCCTAATTTAGCACCGGCAAGCACATCCGAACCAGCATCACCTATCATAAGACAACGGGTTAAATTGAGTTGATGTTCGCGGGCTGCTTCGAAAAACATGCCCGGCCCCGGCTTCCGACGGATTGAAGCCCGCTCGGGATGATCCGGGCAATAGTAAATACCCAATAACGGAATTCGATTTTCCCTGAATTTGTTCTCGATATAACGATGGATTTTTTCCAAATCCCGGAGGGCAATAATCCCCCTCCCTACTCCCGATTGGTTCGTAACAATACAAAACCGATGTCCATGCCGAGCCAACAACTTCAGCGCCGGGAGGGTAAAATCATAGAAGGCAAATTGTTCCAGGGAATTAATATATCCGGGATCGGGATTCAGGGTGCCGTCACGGTCAATAAATATTGCTTCATACGTCTTCATTACAACAAAGCCTCGCTTTTTACATCCGACAAATGGATTGAGCTTCGCAGGAAATAATAAGACCCCAAGATGACGAAAGGAACGTACCCGACGGCGTGCACGATAATTGCGAAGGCCTGCGCTTCCGTCAAACCGACATTAAATATGTTGGTTAATACGTATACCGCCACGGCATGGTAAGTCCCGATGTACCCCGGCGCGGCAGGAATCGAGATCGACAGGGAAGTGGTAATCAAAATGATCCCTATTCCTATCCAATCAAGGTTCACGCCGATCGCGGTAACAACCCCCAGCATGTACACATAGTAAATAAACCATATATACAGAGTGTAAAAGGTAATTTTCAGTGCATGACTCGTATTTTTCAAAGCCGTAATGCCACTGATTAAATTTTGTATTATATTTATCAACCGCCGTCCGAGGCGATTATCCAACAGGCGGAATCGAAGGAGAAAAGGTTGCCACTCCACCTTGGTTCGCCCGAGCCAAAAAACGAATATGAAGGCAATCAAAGTCACAAATATTACGCCGTATAATATTTCACCAAGCCATTCATTTATCGGCGATAATATTAAAAATATGATAATCAGGAATATCAATCCCAGCATGTCGAGGACACGTTCTAATATAATTGTCCCCAGGGCCGAAGAAGTGCCGACTTTGAATTGTTTCCCAATGCTGTACCCCCGAAGAACTTCACCCATTCTGAGCGGCAAAACACTATTCCCGAAATAGCCGATCATCGTGGCGCCGAAAAGCACCCGGACGGGAATTTCTTCGATTGGCTCAAGGATCAGTTTCCATCGACGGGCTCGAATGACAACACTGTAAATCATTAACACTGTTGAAAATAAAATATAGCTTATATGTACCTGTGTTAACTGCAGCCATAACTCGTCCAAATCCATTTTTCTGAAGGCATAATAAAGTCCGGCAATACTGAGAACCAGGCTGATGAACAATTTCACAATTTTACTCACGGAGATCGATTACCTCCCACCCCTCCAACCGGTATTGATCGAATAAGCGGTCGTCAGGCAGACCGCCGAACGACTCAACCAGCAGTTCAACCGAACTGTCCTCGTTATAGTCGAGCACGATACGAGTGGGGCGCATATTTTTTTTCGTAACCCAGATGGTTCCCGAATAATCCATATCGGCGATGTGAAAATCTATCGCCCTGGTTGAATCCGTGATTTCAACATCCGTTACTTCGATCCGGTCAAAATTCCCCGTCAAAATATCATAGAGACTGAAATCCTCTTTAATTAACGAATCAATGATTACCTGTTGTGACTCCAGGTTGTAAGTGTAGACCACGTTGCTGTCAATTTTAACAACCTGTTGCGGGGTCTCAAAGATAAACCGATCTGAGTTAACAATCTCCATTACCACCCGATCGGTCCACTCATCTTCCAACTGAACTTGTTTGATAAAAAAGCTCATCCTGATTCCACCAGGGCTATGCATTAACTGCGCGAGGGAATCCAATATGGCGGCTTCTTTGCCGATTATCGGCAGACACAGGATCAGATAGACAAATATCGCTTTTAATTTCATAGGGCTTCTTTAATGTACAATCGATCAGGATTCAAAAATATGGAGTCGAATTATGATCTAAAGCGTTTTAAAATAATGAACTTTCAATTACAAAAACCGGATCGGGACGGTAACATAACCAATTCAATGGAAAAACCATTAAATAATTCTTCCACGGCAATTATTTAATGGTTTGGAGGTACAATTCATCCACCAAAACCTCACGGGCTTTGCTCCCGGTGAAGGGGCCCACGATTCCTAATTGTTCCATTTGATCGATTAATCTCGCGGCCCGTGAATATCCCACTTTTAACCGTCTTTGCAGCAGCGAAATCGAGCCCTGCTGATGGGTGATAACCAATCGTACCGCTTCCCGGAATAATTCGTCCTCGCCACCATTCTCAAAGGCGAAATCGGAGGTCGCCGCTTCCCGAACGCTCGACAACTGCATTTTCTCCGCCTGTGGCTGAGTCTCAATATATTTCATTATCGCTTCAATTTCGTCCAAAGTAATGAAGGCATTATGCAGCCGGACCGGTTCGGAGGAACCGGGACCTAAATACAACATGTCGCCCCGTCCGATAAGTTTTTCAGCGCCCATCGTGTCCAGGATCGTGCGTGAATCGATTTTGGTGGCCACCTGGAAGGCAATCCGGGCCGGGAAATTCGCTTTGATCACGCCGGTAATCACATCGACCGAAGGTCGTTGAGTGGCGATCACCAAATGGATCCCCACCGCGCGTGATAATTGTGCCAGGCGGGCGATCGGCGCTTCCACATCTTTGGCGCTCATCATCATCAAATCGGCCAATTCGTCGATCACCAGGACAATATAGGGCATGATCGGCTCGTTCCTGGCTTTCATCCGCTCATTATACTCGTCGATGTTCCGCACGACCTCTTCGGAAAGAATATTGTATCGCTGATCCATCTCCTTTTCCAATGCGCGTAGTGCAAGAATGGCATTTTCCATAGTGGTGACAATCGGTTCGTCAATGTCTTCGACTCCCAACAGATGGTACCCCTTTAACGAGCGGTATAAGGTCATTTCCACTTTTTTTGGATCAATGATAATAAATTTTACTTCACTCGGGGTGGCCTGGTAAAGTAAACTGCAAATAATCGTATTAAGGCAAACCGATTTCCCGGAACCGGTGGTTCCGGCAATCAACAGATGCGGCATTTTCGCCAGATCCAGCGTGGCGATTTCACCGGAAGTCGTTTTCCCCACCGCCAGGGTTAATTTTGACGTCGACTGGGCGAATTTTTCGGAATTGACAACCGATTTGAAATACACCGTGGCCGGATTGCGGTTGGGAATCTCAATTCCCACCGAAGACTTCCCGGGAATGGGCGCAATAACCCGGACACGACTGGCTTCCATCACCCGTGCCAGGTCATCGGATAATTGGACGAATTTATTCACCCTCACCCCTTCGGCCGGTTCAACTTCAAACAGGGTAATAACCGGTCCCGGATGAACATTCACCACCTTTCCTTCAACGCCGAAAGTGGCCAGGGACTGGGTTAAAAAATTGGCCCTCTCGATTAGTTCATCCCGGGACATGCCGTCGTTAACCGTGACAGGGGTAATCAACAGATTTGTTTTCGGCAGACGATATTTACGGGCCGGTTTCCTTCGCGCTTTTACCTTGTCAAGATCGACCTCTTCCTCGACCACCATCTCGCCGATTTCAATTTCCTCATCGATTGAAGTTTCGGACTCAAGCGGTGGTGATACCGATTCCGGCCCAGGCATATCCTGATCGTCCGCTGCCGCCGCTTCCGATTTTTCCGGTGTCCGGGAAATAAGCTGTTCCGAATCCTGTTGCCCTATTTCGATTTCGCCCAATTCCAATTCGATTTCTTCCTGACGCGTAATGGTATCCGTGAAACCGGTTTCTTCCCTCCGTTTTTGTTCGTCAATTTTCGATAATAATTCCTGCGTATGTTTTCGTTTTGCTTCTTCAAACGCCCGTTTTTGTTTGGCTTCTTTCCTTTTTGATAACCATGCTTTCAATTTGTCCCCCGTTTTCCGGAACGGCGCGTAAAGGCTCCAGGAAAAATATCCCCGGAACAGTACCAACCAGGCTGTAAGAACCACCAGGATCGCTCCGATCATCCCAAGGAAATCAAACAGGAATTTGCCGGCCACTCCGCCAATCAATCCGGAATAAATAAAATCGGCCGCGTCGCGGGCTCTGAGAACAATCACCAATCCGACAGTAATGGATGTTAAAAGGACCCCGCCCAGAAGATACAGGCTAAAGCGGATAAGCGCTTGCCGGTCACGATGACTGAAAAACAACCAACCCCACGCGATTCCCAGGACCGGCAGGACAAAAGAGATATACCCAAACGTGAGTTTGATGAAAAAATGGGCGATGTAGACACCCAGAATCCCCATCGGATTCCCGATCTGTACGTTCGGAGAAATACCGGGTTCTTCATTCGGATTAAAACCGACCAGGCTGATGAATACCAGTAACGACACGGTAATCATCAACAGACCCAGAATTTCTAACCTGCGAGTGCCCATTATTTCAAGATCATGACTTATTCAAAAAGGGTTCCATATTGACTTCGCATGGATTCATACCAGTCAATGAAAAGTTTAATTCCTTCACTGATGCTCGTGCGTGGTTCGTAATCCAGGCGCTGCCTGGCGCGGGTAATATCGGCGTAAGTTTGTAACACGTCACCTTTGGGAAGTTCCTGTTTATCAAGGTTGGCCGTTTGACCGGTTAATTCGCTGATGATATCCACCAACTCGATTAACTTTATCGGTTCGGAATTGCCAAGGTTGTATATCATAAAATCATCATCGGCAATTAATGCCTGAAGTATACCATGAATAATGTCATCTATGTAAGTATAATCTCTGGCCGTATTCCCGTCACCAAAGAAAGGGATGCTTTCCCCCTTCAATATTTTGCGTACGAATTTATGGATTGCCATCTCCGGTCGTTGCCGGGGACCGTAAACGGTAAAAAACCGCAGGCAAGTGGTGGGGATCCCGTACAGGTGGTAATACGTATAACACAATATTTCCCCCATCTTTTTCGTTGCGCCGTACGGCGACACCTGATAATCAACGCCGTCATCCTCGGAAAAAGGAATTTTTTCATTGTTCCCGTACACCGACGAGGAAGACGCGAAAACGAATTTTTTCACCGCGTGCTTCACCATCGCTTCAACCAAGATCTGGGTTCCGGTGATATTCACGTCGGTATATAATAACGGATTGCTTATCGACGGCCTGACTCCCGCCATGGCCGCCAAATGGATAACCGTTCCGATGTCATGATTATTGAAAACGGTATTCATGAAATTGCCGTCACGGATATCCCCCTCGTGAAAGGTGTAGGCCTCGTAATCAAAATGGGGTTTCTGATTCAGACGTTTTATTTCAGGATTATAAAAATCATTCAGGTTATCGACACATATTACCTGCTTACCCTGTTGCAATAAATGGTCAATCAAATGGGAACCGATGAACCCACAACCACCGGTGACTAAGACGGGATGATCCGATTTGTTCTGCATAGTAGTCAACTCCATAGATTCAATAACGGTTAAATATGAATAGTCCCATTTTTATAAAACGGCGGTTTCACAACCCGCCCCCTTTTCCTTTTGCCGCGAATATCCAGCTCAAGAATTGTCCCCGCCTTATAATATGGTTTTTTAAGATAAGCCAATGCGATTCCTTTTCGCAGTGAAGGCGATTGCCCACCGCTTGTTACCGTTCCGACTTCGCGCCCGTTAACATACAATTTATATCCCGGCCGGGGAATACCTTTTTCCATCATTTCGACACAGACCAGACGGCGGGTTACATTCACTTTATTATCAAGAATCGCCTGACGTCCTATGAAATCCCCCTTCTCAATTTTGGTAATCCAACCCAATCCGGCTTCAATCGGCGTTGTGGTTTCATCAATATCGTTACCGTACAGGCAGTATTTCATTTCCAATCGAAGCGTATCCCTGGCGCCCAATCCGACGGGAGTCAGGCCCCGGGATTTCCCGGTTTCCATCAGCACATCCCAAAGGCCGCGAATCTCTTCGTTGCCGCCATATATTTCATACCCCAGTTCTCCCGTGTATCCGGTCCTCGCGCAGACGACCTGCCTTCCGGCGATTTCAACCTCGACAAAATGGTAATAAGGAAGTTGCTTCAGGTCCGCATCGATCAAGGGGTTCAGGATATCCCGGGAGGCGGGCCCCTGAAGGGCGATCAGGCTGATTCCATCACTTTCATTTCTCAAGGCAACACCTTCAGGCAGATGACTCCGCAACCATTGATAATCCTTTTCGATATTGGCGGCGTTCACAACGATCATATAATGATCGGGGAATTGGTAAATCAAAAGATCATCGATAATACCACCCTGTTCATTACAAAAGGCTGAATATTGCGCCTGTCCCGGTTCCAGGTGATTCAAATCGTTAATGGTCATATACTGCAAAAAAGGTTTTGCTTCCGGGCCTTCCAAAACCAGCTCACCCATATGACTTACATCAAACAACCCCGCTTTCGTACGCACATTGATGTGTTCCTGAATGATGCCCCGGTACTGTATCGGCATTAAGAACCCGGCGAAGGGTACCATTCGGGCGTTCAACGCCCGGTGACGGTCAAAAAGAACCGTCTTTTTCAGATCCTGATCGGTATTCAAGACCAATCACCTTGTAAAATGCCGGGTAATCGGACGACTGTAAAAGCGAAGTTATGGACATTGTTACGACTCTGTGGAATTACCATAAATCTTTGTTATTAAACTTTCGTTTTATTCCCCGATTGAACCGGGGTTGGTTTTACGACACACTCAGGATTCAAAATATTCTTTTAATCTGCCCAGCCCTTCCCGGATGTCTTCCACATCGATTCCGGAGTACGCCAACCGAATAAAGTAGTCGGTTTCGCCGGGCACGGGTCGACCGAAATGAATTCGCGTACAAAAGGATACCCCGGTTTCATGCAATGCTTCCTCCTGTAACCGGCTGATATCGTTGAATCCTTTCCGTTTCATAATGGCGGTAACATTTGGGAACAGGTAAAAGGTGCTGTTCGGTAAAGCGATATTTATTCCCGCTATGGCATTCAAACCGTCAACAGCCGCATCCCGCCGTTCCTTTAAAATTTTTAAGATTTCTTCCGGTCCGCTTTGATCGCCGGTCAACGCTTCGATCATGGCCCATTGAATGAAATGATTGGAACAGGATTCGATGTTGGTATTCAGCTTGCTGATTACCTGTATGATTTCCTCCGGACCAACAGCCGCGCCCAACCGCCAACCCGTCATGGCAAATTTCTTTGAGAACGTATACAAAACGACTGTTCGCTCACGCATTCCCGCGAACGACACGATCGATCGCGGATCGCCCCCGTAACGGATTTCGAAATACGCATCATCCGACAGCACCCACAGGTCGTGTTCCAGCGCCAGGTTCGCCAGTTCCTCCATTTCCTCGTATTTGGACTCGGCGCTGATGGGATTCTGATAATTGTTATAGATCAATATGCGTGTCCGTTCCGTAATCGAGGCTTTCAGTCGTTCCATGTCAATGGCGAAACCATCATCCGTTTCCATATAACCATAAGGTACGGCCACACCACCCTGGAATTCAATTTGGGATTCATAGATCGGGTAGCCGGGGTTGGGATACAGAACTTCATCACCCGGATTCATTACAGCCGAGATGAATTTCCCGATTACCGGTTTCCCCCCAGGTTGAATGGAAACATTCTCCGGTCCGTACTCGGTACCGCGCCGTTTCCCTACATCTTCGGCGAGAATCTCCCGCAGGGGTAAAATCCCTTCCGCCGGGCAATACCCCGTTTTCCCGTCATGAATGGCGCGTTTCACGGCTTCGACAATATTTGCCGGAGTCGGAATATTCATGTCTCCCAGGTGAAAGGGATAAACTTTGTGACCCCGGGCCGCCCAGGCGGCTGCCTGTGCGGAAACGGCAAAAGCCGTTTCGGTTCCCAATTTATTCAACCGCTTGGCTAATTTCATATTTTCCCCTTGATCATTTGATAGAATCTTTTTTCGTTGAACAACATCACATCCTGATTAATGCTTTTTTAATAATCTCTTCCAAACTTCCGGTAAGATCGCCGGATTTTTCGAGCTTTCTAATCGCCTGGTGCGCCTGGGCCCGCGTATATCCAAGCGAAACCAGGGCATCAAGGGCGTCGCGAATTTCATCCCTCATCGATTCGCCGCCGGTTAAAGTAATTAAATCATCATCCGTGTCTTTGACGAATTTCTCTTTTAGTTCAATGATAATCCGTCTGGCCGTCTTGGTACCGATCCCGGGAATCACCGTTAATGATTTAACATCACCGGCAATAATGCGACGCTTGAACTCCGAAGTGCTGGCGCCGGATAAAATTGTCATGGCCGATCGGGGGCCAATCCCACTGATGTTAATCAACAACAGGAATAATTCGCGCTGCTCCTGATGGTCAAATCCATACAAATCCAGAACATCTTCCCGCACATGAAGATAAGTGAGCAATTCGGCCTTTCCCCCGGTTGACGGCAACCGCTCATACGTATTTACGCTGATTGACAGCTTCAACCTGACACCACCAACATCGATTATGGCCAGTGTCGGATCTTTGTGCATGAGTGTGCCTGCCACGGAATCGATCATACTAACCCCATTTCGGCTGGTTCAGGTAACAAAGCCCTACCGCCAGGGCGTCCGAGGAATCCAATGTCGTGGGCAATTCTTTCAGATTGAGGATATTTTTCACCATAAACTGGACCTGTTCTTTCGTAGCGGCGCCGTTCCCTACGATGGATTGTTTTATTTTACGGGGCGCAAACTGAAAACAGGGAATATTCTTATTAGCGCCGGCCAGCAAAATGGCCCCGCGCGCCTGCCCCAGGGCAACAGCCGATTTAACATTTTTACTGTAAAATGAATCCTCTATCGCCAGTATATGGGGATTGTACGTTTCCATTAATTTTGTTACTTCATTATATAAATACTGCAAACGTTTTGGTAACGATAATTTTGACGGCGGCCTGATCGTCCCGTAGCATACGACACGAATCTTGTGATCAGCTTTCGCGATGATTCCAAATCCGGTTGTGCTCAGTCCCGGATCAATACCCAGTACCCGCATCTAGTTCCTTCGATTGAATTGCCTGGAAATAAAAATCATATCAGGAAATTACTTGTTGAATGAATGATTACCGGTTAACGATTTAAAAACCGACAAACGATTAAACCGAATCTTCGTCAATGTCAAAGTTGGAGTAGATATTATTAATGTCATCGTTGTCATCCAAGGCTTCTATCAGATTCATAAGCCGGGAGGCATCTTTTCCGGTGACCTTTTGCAGCGTCTTGGGAATCATTTCAATCTCCGCCGACTGGATGGTGAAGCCTCTTTTTTCCAATCCATCACGCACTTCCATCAGGTCCGCCGGATTGGTCATGACCAGATACACATCATCTTCCACTTCAAAATCTTCGGCGCCGCACTCCAGGGCAGCTTCAAAAACCGTTTCCTCACTACCGTTATCTTTGGCAATGCTGATTTGTCCTTTCTTATCAAACATCCACGCCACACTGCCGTTCTCTCCCAAATTGCCGCCGTATTTATTCATGAGATGGCGAATCTCAGCCACGGTTCGGTTCTTGTTATCCGTGATCACATCCAACATAATCGCCACCCCGCCGGGCCCATAGGCTTCGTACGTGAATTCCTCATAATTGACACCCGGCAATTCACCGGTGCCCTTTTGAATCGCCCGCTTGATATTTTCCTGGGGCATATTCGCCGTTTTCGCGTTCGCGATCGCCTTACGAA
This sequence comes from Fidelibacterota bacterium, assembly GCA_027021785.1. Lineage (GTDB taxonomy): Bacteria > Fidelibacterota > Marinisomatia > Marinisomatales > JAADGP01 > JAADGP01. The sequence continues at coordinate 14,054 of JALUTR010000082.1, forward strand.
GGCGCGGATTAGCCGCTTCATCCCCGCCCCCCAATCGAGCCGCAACGGTGATTTCCTTAATTAATTTGGTGAACAATCTTCCCCGTTTAGCGTCGAGCGCGCCTTTCTTGCGCTTGATTGTTGACCATTTACTGTGACCTGACATATTCCTCCTGATTTTAATGTTAAATTTACTTATGAAGGAAACCCCCTTCCAACCGCTTTCCCCGACGAACAAGCAATCCCCCACATCTGTCCAATGGAAAGAGAGCGTTGCCATGAGTTATTGTATGTTTCCCCTTCGGGGAATTAAATCATGAGGTGGCTGACGGATAAGATTAGAAAACCTGATCGTTCATGGTCTCCCGACCATGAACCGGAAGGCATTTGCTGATGATGACGACAACCTGTGGCGGCATAGTGATACGGATATCCATTGCCGGGTTAATAGTATTGAGGGGACGAACCTAAAAAAGCATCGTGGTTATTGGTATAGCCCTGAAAGGACGGAATAGCATAAGATTTGATCGTGATTTTTACAATATCTTCTATTATAAAAAACGTTTTGGACAGCATATTTCACGTTGGTTTTAGATTGTGTGCGCAAAGTATCAGGAAATCCTCTTTATTACATCCTTTAATGGGATTGTTTCAGGGAGAAGGGGCCAAATCCGTTCGGGTCCGAGGGACATTATACTTGAATTACCACTCTTTCAAAATATTTTTGACGACAATGAGTAATCCCTCATTTATAGATGAAAAAACAGTTCAACAGGCATGAGACAAAAACTAACCCACCGGTTAACGTATTGGTTCCCCGTCATCCGCCGGTCCGCTTAACGGACTCACTTCGCTCACTCCGCTCAACTTGGCTTTTTACGAATTGTACTGTTTCCTCTAACCATAATTCAGAGATTCCCGATAGCCAGAAAAGCTATTCTGAATAGTGCCGGCAAATTGTTAAATTTCCGTATCTCAAGCACTGATTGGAACGGCGTTTACCCATCCCCAACAGTGACTGAAAGTTGGATCAGCTTTATTAACAAACTTAAGAAAGGACTTGATCCATGGGACAGGTACCTGAAAACAATGAAACACGACCTTATCTTATCGTCGGCAACGGGCGGCTCGCCCACCATTTTCGATATTATTTCGATTCCTTAAATATTCCTTATTATCGCTGGTGGCGTGGATTTCCCCAACCATTTCAAACTTTTCTTGACCGGACTGAAAAAATCCTGGTGTTAATCAATGACGGCTCTATTGAAGACTTCATTCGCGCCGACAATCGGTTTGATACAACCGATAAAACCTGGATTCATTGTTCCGGAATGCTTTCCACGCCGTTGGCCGAAAGCGCTCATCCTCTGGCCTCTTTCCCGGAAGAACTTT
>JALUTR010000083.1 GCA_027021785.1 Fidelibacterota bacterium
CAGTCGGATACCTTTCTGTTTGTTTTTCCCAAACAACATCGGTTTTCCGTGTTCCAACCACAGCACGGTATCGTACTTGGTTTCCTTGGAAGTCATGGGACCATAGGCGCCGTCATTAAAAATGACGCAATTCTGGTAAATTTCCAGGAAAGAAGTCCCGTGATGTTCGTAAGAACGTTTTATCATTGCCTGCATGTGTTTGGTTTCCCGATCGATGGTACGGGCAACAAAACTGGCGTCGGCGCCAAGGGCCAGGGAAGGCGGATTAAAGGGTCGATCTATCGAGCCCATCGGTGTCGATTTGGTAATTTTTCCCAACTCCGACGTGGGCGAATATTGTCCCTTGGTTAAACCGTAAATCCGGTTGTTAAACAGCAGGATGTTGACATCCAGGTTCCGCCGCATCAGGTGGATGGTATGATTGCCGCCGATTGAAAGGCCGTCGCCGTCTCCGGTAACAACCCAGACCGAAAGATCCGGGTTGGCTAATTTCACGCCGGAGGCGATTGCGGTCGCCCGTCCGTGGATAGTATGGAAACCATAAGTGTTCATATAGTACGGAAAGCGACTGGAACACCCGATCCCGGAAATAAAAACGAATTTTTCCTTGGGTACTCCCAGTTCGGGAAACACCTTTTGTATCTGGGCCAAAATCGCATAATCACCGCACCCGGGACACCACCGAACCGATTGGCTGGAAGCAAAATCCATCCGCGTATATTTCTTGGTTTTTAAAGCTGTCTCAGTCATGGGTACTATCCTAACTTTTCTTTTACGGCGTTCATGATGTCGGAGGCACGGAAAGGCCGACCCCGGACCAGATTGAGCCCCTGCGCATCCACAAGATAATCCGCCCGGATTATTTTTGATAACTGACCCAGGTTTATTTCGGGGATAAGTATCTTTTCGAATTTGATCAGAATTTCCCCCAGGTCTTTCGGCAAAGGATTAATCCAACGTAAGTGCAAATGACTCACTTCGATTCCTTCCTGATGCAATCGGTTTACCGCCGCCCGGTTGGAACCGAACGTCCCCCCCCAGCTTAAGATCAACATTTTCCCGCTTTCCGGTCCATACACCTTGGTCGGCGGGATTTCATTCACGATATTGGCTACTTTCTGAGCCCTGATTTTTACCATGAAATGATGATTGTCCGGATCATAATTCACGTTACCGGTAATATTTTCTTTTTCCAGGCCCCCGATACGATGTTCCAGGCCTTCCGTCCCCGGAACAGCCCAGGGACGGGCCAGGGATTCGGGATTGCGGTGATAGGGCATAAAACCGGGCTCCTCTTCGTGGATCGAACAGGGGTGCGCGACCTTAATGGCGGGTAAATCTTCAACATTGGGAATAACCCATGGTTCCGAACCGTGAGCCAGGTACCCATCGGTGAGCACAATCACCGGAGTCATATACTTGATCGCGATCCGGCTGGCTTCGTAAGCGACATAAAAACAGTCTCCCGGCGTGGCCGCGGCAAGTACCGGTATGGGAGCCTCGCCGTTGCGTCCGTACATTGCCTGGAGCAGATCGGCCTGCTCGGTTTTCGTCGGCAGCCCGGTGCTTGGTCCGCCGCGCTGTACATTGATGACCACCAGCGGCAATTCGGCCATGACCGCCAGCCCCAAGGCCTCGGTTTTTAAGGCTACCCCCGGGCCGGAAGTCGCGGTAACAGCCAGGCTCCCCGCAAAGGCCGCCCCAATGGCCGAAGTCACACCCGCAATTTCGTCTTCCGCCTGAAACGTCCGGATACCAAATTGCTTCCAGGCCGATAAGGAATGCAATACTTCGCTGGCGGGGGTTATGGGATAACCACCATAAAACAGCGGAATTTTTGCCTTTTCCGATGCCGCCACAAGTCCCAGGGAAAGCGCATAATTACCGTTGATGTTACGATATTTACCGGCCGGGAGTTTGGCTTTACCAACGGTGTAACGGGTGGTAAACGTTTCGGTTGTTTCTCCATAGTTATAGCCGGTGCGAACAGCGCGAACATTCGCTTCGATCAATTCCGGGCGCTTGGCGAATTTCATCCGCAACCATTTGATGGTCGTATCCACCGGTCGGTCGTACATCCAGAAAAGGAATCCCAACGCCAGCATATTTTTGGTTCGTTCAACCGTTTTTGCCGGCAGATTCAAATCTTTACAGGCGTTCATAACCAACTTGCCCATCTCAATATCGTAAACCGTATATTTTTCATTGAGGCTGCCGTCATCCAACGGATTGGAATCATAACCGGCCATCTTCAAATTTCTATCGGTAAACGCATTGCGATTAACAATAATCGTCCCGCCCGGGATCAAGTCGGGGAGATGAACCTTTAAGGCGGCCGGGTTCATCACCACCAAGACGTCCGGTTGATCGCCCGGTGTGTGGATATCCTTGGAACTGAAATGAATTTGAAAAGCGCTTACTCCCGCCAGCGATCCGGCGGGGGCGCGAATCTCGGCGGGATAATCCGGCAAGGTGCTTAAATCGTTTCCGACAATGGCCGTTGTCTCGGTAAACCGACCACCGGTAAGTTGCATTCCGTCACCGGAATCACCTGCGAAACGAATAACAACATCCTCAACCCGTTTAAGCGTAGTAGCGTTATTTGACATGTGATTTACTGATCCTCTTCTAGTATGAAAGGAATATGTTAAGGATTCCTAATCCCAATAAGGAAAGTATGGCTGGATGGAAATACCCTGGATACCAACTATGCTAAATATCTTGAAGCCTTGTTGCATCAGTGTGCAATTTACCAAGTTGTAATGACTCAATGCAATTTATATAGGAAATTTCGAAGTTCCATTTTTATTTTTACCGGACGACCATTTTAACCCGGGGTATTCATTTGTTAAATCACTATCCATTCCTTTATCTGCCACCATTTTTCCGGTGAAATTACGGTCGGGTGGTTTCCGGTTCCTTTTCACCCCGAAGACAGGTCCGGCAGGTAATCCGGGGAGCCTTTCCCCAGTCAAAGAATCCCGTGTTCAAATCGCCGCTCTTCCGCATCATGCGCCTGGCGATCCTTTTGTTCTTCGTGTCAACGGCCTTGTCGTTTAAGTCGTGACAATACCCGCATTTTACGCCCAGGTCATTTGCGACGCCGTACCAACGTATTTCCCCCCCCCTTATGATCCGGCAGTGCAAACCACAAATGCTAAATTGAATGCAATTTATTGTTCGAATCTTCCGATTATTCAGGTAAATCGGCCGGCACCCCGGAAATTCTTTTTTAATGGATTTCCGGGGCCAAAAGCTTACCCGACTTGTGGTGTTGATGTTTAAAGAGGATCGTCGTAATATTAAACCAGTTAGGCATGCGAGAACAACGAGACCCCAGACAATTACCACTTTTTCCCGAGTTATCGGAACACGTTTCCATCCCTTCGATTACAACTCTCCCGGAATTCGATCGCGCATTAAATAACCTGATTAAAATGAGCGACCTGGGAGCTTTCCTGCAAATCAATGTACAGGGTCTGGAAAAATTATATACA
>JALUTR010000084.1 GCA_027021785.1 Fidelibacterota bacterium
TTTTGAAACGCTTATCGGTTACAATGTGATTGAAGGAGACATGATTATTTTCGACATTTATAAAACACAACCGGTGGAATCGTTCTTTCGTGAGAAAACGATTGCCTTACAATCACAAAACCAGGCAAACCATCCCGGTCCCGTGCTGCTGTCCACGGTTAACAACACCACGAATAATCCGGGTATTCTTCAAATTATTCGGCAAAAAACCGTTAAAAACAGGGTATTAAAAGCCGTCATCTTTGCCGGTATAATGAGTTTGTTGGGGGTAACCATTATTATTATTACTGTATTCGTTATAAAGGGTGACGGACGATCGCGGCGCGGAGACGCGGAGCGAATGGCAACGGACAAAAAAGCGAAAGCGCCGGCAGGAACCCCGGTCGGCGGGTCTGATGAAGCCAGAATTAAGGAATTGATGGAGTCGGAAGGGATAAGCTATGACGAAGCGGCGATCATGGTGAATTTATCGGGAGGGAAAATAAATGTTAAAGCATAGCGAGTATTGTTTTCCAGACGATAGGTATTTCGCTAAACCGGATCTGGATAATTTATTACGGCGTCTGAAAAAAGGAATGGTGTTGAAGGGAAGAATTGTGGAGTGCTTAGGCGGGGACAAATATTTATTGAGAATATGGGGGTATAATATTTTTACCGAGTCGAGGAAAACATTTCAACAGTTCGATGAAATAGAATTAACGGTGATCGATGTCAAACCCCGTCTGATCCTTGATTTGCGTTTGGAAAATCAGTCGGCACGCTATACCGGCAAGGTTGATGCCCGGGGAACCAATATCTTAGTCTTTTGAACTTCGGAAAGGTAAAGGCATGAATATCGAAGATAATTCTAACAGCACGGCTTTTTCCGAGTGTGTCAGTGATGCGGTTCCGGGTAATTTCAGCCGGGAGAGGACCGGTGATGGAAAAATGGAGTCCGTGCAGTCCTCAACTCTGAAAGATTATGTCACGACGATCACGATATTGGAAAGTATCAGTAACGCGATTTTTATTCTCAATAAGGAGGGAAAAATTGAATACGCCAATAAAAGCGCCCTCAGACTTTTGCGAATCGAACTCTTCGAGCTGGTCGGTAAATATATTGATGAAATATTAATCGATAACGACCAGGTGATCAAGGACGAGCAACCCGCGAGCGATCAAAGTTATGATCAAAACGTCGGATTGATTGAGAAACTCAATCAGGGGGAATTTGACGATATTGAGGCGTATTTAATCAATAACGGATTTTTCGTGCCCGTTTTCCTCGATTTCGGGATTGTAAAAGACAGCGCGGAGAACGTGAGATATATCATCGTCACGGCGAAAGATATATCGCGAAGGAAAAGCATGGAAAAGGAGTTGAGACAACAGCAGACATTGTCCATATCCCGGGAAAGATTACGGGCGTTAGGGGAATTATCGGTTGGTTTGGTGCATGAATTGAGCCAACCGTTGGCGACACTGAGGCTCAAGGTTGAATTGATGAATTCACGCGCTAAAAACGGTAAGGTTCAAAAACTGACCACCGAGCGTAACTGCAAAGATATGTTACGGTTGATTGATCGCATGTCGGATACGATACAGAACATGCGAAGGTTTGCCCACCAGACCGAAGATACCACGATTGCCATGGTTAATGTTAATGAAGTTGTCGACAATGCCAGTAACCTGGTGACTTACGAGTTAAAGAAAAGGAACATCAAGCTGCGCATTGATGAGGAAAAGACAATGCCGTACATTATTGCCAATCCCCTGTTGATCGAACAAGTCCTCGTTAATTTGCTTACCAATGCCCGCGATGCGTTTGATGAACGGGAATGTTCATCCGATCATGCCGACACAAGAGAAAAATGGATAAATATTTGTACCCGTGCGAATAATGATAAATGGGTTGAAATACTGGTCGAAGACAATGCCGGCGGGATCGATGCGTCCATAAGAAATAAAATTTTTGATCCTTTTTTCACAACCAAAGAACCGGAAGAAAATTCAGGGTTGGGCCTTTCAATTTCTAAAAATATCATTACTTCCTTAGGTGGCGATATCACTGTTGGTGGTAAGGAAAATGTCGGTACCAAAATAAGGATCCGCATTCCCCTGGGCCATACCGAGGAACGAATGCAATTATTCAATTTAATTGAAATGCTTTACGAGAATTAAAGATGGAGTAGTATCATGTCAGCAGTTAAAACTGAATTTCTTAGGGAGGTTGCCAATATTATGCAAATCGGTTTAGGGACCGATGAAACCTTTAAAGCGGTTTTTAATTTGTTAGAGAAGACCGTCCCCTTCGACTCCGCTACTTTATATTTATATAATGAAAAGTCCGACAGGCTGGAAGTAGTTCATCAGAAGGGATTGGAGATCGTTGATTTAGCCGGGGAGTTTTCATTTGATCGCGGACGTGGAATGTCAAGTTGGGTATCCAAACAGAAAAACCCCATTATTTTGCAATCCCTGGTTAAATGCCGCCCGGGGAAAGAAAATCGCTATTGTTCCTTTGTCAGCATGCCCTTATGGACGGATGAAAAAATAATAGGGGTTTTAAATCTCGGGCACCATGAGCCGGGAATCTATAAACGGGTCGATCGGGAGGATTATCAAACCGTTTCCTCCCAAATCTCAATCGTATTGGAGAAAATTTTACTGAGAAAACGGCTGCGTGATCAAAACGAGCGATTAAAACGGGCTATCCATGAACTGCAGGCAGCACAAACACAATTAATCGAAAAGGAACGGTTGGCTGCTATTGGTGAAATCGTGGTTACAATTAATCATAAAATCAACAATCCGCTTACCGCCATTATCGGCCTGACAGAGATCCTTTCGTTGACATTCCAAAACGGAAATCAGGAGAAAATAAAAGAAGGTTTGCGGGCTATCATGAATGAAGTTAAAAGGATACAAAAAGTTACCCGCAAACTGACCGTAATAAGCAGTTCGGAATCGGAAGAATATATTGGAAACAGCCGGATGACCAAATTGCCATCGTAGGAATTGTTATCCTTTCCTTACCTGTTTTATCCACCGCGTACAAGGCGCAAGGAACGCTAAGATTAGTGAAAAAATACTTATTTATTTGCGATTGATGGGGGACAATCGGCATAATCTCATCAGTCAATCAGTGCCCCTGGTCGATTGACATTGCTCTCCTTAATCTCTGTGAGCACGGGTGTGATGAAAAACCCGACTTATAAACGCTGACGTTTTTTCATTATTCTTATCCACGGATCTGACCGTTCATGGGTTCCTTACCTTGAAAAGGGGTAGTTGCAATTCATTTCAGCCTGAATATTCCATTGGAAATGAACTGTTCGGGTCGACAAAAGGAAAAATCTTCCCGCCCTTGATAAGAAATTCCGTTGGGTATATTTACCGCGAACCGGAAGCATTATTTTTATCCCGGCTTAAAAATGCGGTCATGCTGTGATAAGTAATGTAGAATCAATCACATAAATTAATTCAAGCGTTTTTCATTGAGCTGGTAGATCCGGTT
>JALUTR010000085.1 GCA_027021785.1 Fidelibacterota bacterium
GTAATTCCTGATTGAGTTTTCGTTTGATGCTAAGACGGCGAATGACTTTTTGAAGGATCAGCCCGCCAATCCAGAAAGCAATAAAAATGAACAGGCTGAAAATGATGTTGGGCGCTTTGGCGATCAGTTGAGCCGCGTATCCGGCAAGTAATTGTTTTATTTCCATAAACGAAAGTTACTGTCAATTAGGACATTTCTCAACGCCCGTACGTCAAGCATCCCTGTCTAGGTGTTACTTCGACAGGCAGGCTTGCTTGACGGTTACTGCTAATGGTCTATGCTCGACAACCAAGATGGTTGTCGTACCTGTACGTCAAGCATCCTTGCTTGACGACGATGGTCAAATGTTCAGTGTACTGAATAATACCGATAACCAGTGTTTACCCGGCGTAGTGCAACGTAGCCGGGTATGGTTGTCGTACCTGTACGTCAAGCATCCTTGCTTGACGACGATGGTCAAATGTTCAGTGCACTGATTAATGTCGACAACCAGTGTTTACCCGGCGTAGTGCAACGTAGCCGGGGATGGTTGTCGTACGTGTACGTCAAGCATCCCTGCTTGACGACAACGGTCAGTTGTTCAGTGTACTGAATAATAACCGACAACCAGAGCTTGCCCGGCGTAGTGCAACGTAGCCGGGGATGGTTGTCGCACCTGTACGTCAAGCATCTCTGCTTGACGACAACGGTCAAATGTTCTGGGTACTGATTAGCGTCGACAACCAAGATGGTTGTCGTACTTTGTACTTGGTGTTTTTGAATAAATCATAATTACACGAAATTTAGCATGATGAAACAATTTTATTATCGGCATCTTCCTCATATCCAACCCCCCGGTTCAACTATATTTGTAACCTTTCGGTTGGCCGGAAGTTTACCGAAGGAAGAAGTAGTCCGATTAAAGGAAGAGAAGAAGATGCTGTTGAAAATCATACGAAATAACCCCGATAGGGCGAGGATTGCCAAAAAGGAGCTAAAAAGACTTCATTTTAAGTACGATAGATTTTTGCATGATTCAACCGTCGGGCCTCACCATCTGAAAATCGGAAAAATCGCTGAATTGGTATGTGATTCAATGAAGTTTTGGGATCAAAAAAGATACGATTTATTGGCGTATTGTGTTATGTCGAACCACGTTCATAAAGTAATGGTTCCATTGCTGATTAAAGAGGATGAATATTATCCTTTAGCGGATATTATGCATGGTGTCAAAAGTTACACCGCCGGCGAAGCGAATAAAATATTAGGTCGGAATGGCCAATTCTGGACCCATGAAAGTTTCGACCATTATTGTCGGAGTGAGGGTGAAGAACTGGAGGTAATAAAATATGTTCTCAATAATCCGGTGAAAGCCGGATTGGTCAGCGACGCCAGGCAGTGGAAATGGAGTTATGTCAAGAGGGAATTGAAAGATTTGATCGATATGTCAGGCAACCAGGCCTGATGACGACATACAATTTTTCAGTGTACGTGTACGTCAAGCATCCCTGCTTGACGGTTACTGCTAATGGTCTATGCTCGACAACCAAGATGGTTGTCGTACCTGTACGTCAAGCATCCTTGCTTGACGACAACGGTCAAATGTTCCGGGTACTGAATAATACCGACAACCAGGATGGTTGTCGCACTTGTACGACAAGCATCTCTGCTTGACGATGATGATCAAATGTTCTGGGTATTGATTAGCGTCGACAACCAGGATGGTTGTCGTACGTGTACGTCAAGCATCTCTGTCTACGTGTTACCTCGACAGGCAGGCCTGCTTGACGATGACGAACAAATGCTCCGGGTGATTCAATTAAACTTGAATACGGAAAGCGTTTCAGCAAGGAATTTTACCAGGACGTTTTCGGGTTTTTCCCGGAGATCAGGGACATTGTTATGGAACGGTCTCAACAAGACATTCAACAGATAATGGAAATATCCAGGCAAGCCCAACGACACTTAGAAAATGAAACAATCATCCGGAAACTGTACGTCTTACTTTTTATCGATACATATCGTCATGACTTCCGATACTGATCGGTACGATCGTATATTCGTTTATAATGAAATGAACCAATTTTCTATATCGAATATTAACTGACACTGAAAATAATGATTTTAGTTTACCACTGAGTTTATGTAGTCTTAACGACGGATGGTTGGGATTTATTTCCAGAAGTTTCAATGTTTTTTCATATTGTTTTTCCAATTCCGGGTGTCGTCTTAAAAATTTGGTTGCGATTTTATTATAAGACTTCGTATAAATAATTTTATATTTCATTTTTCAGACGGGAGATATGTTCATCAACGGATTCGACAAAGTAATCTTTATTTTCCAGGTCTTTCATGGACTCAATAAACGCCGCCTCCAACTCACACTCCCGCAAATAATTATATCGATCCATATCCATTACAATATATTTTTCCTTCCCCCGTACGGTGATAATGCTTTCCCCATCTTCTTCAAGGGATTTTTCCAGGGCTTTCACCCCTTGCACTTTTAGTTCGTTTGCGGTAACGGTTGTCATGATTTGCTCCTTATGCATTGTACAGTACCAATAATAACACTGATAAAAATACTATATACAGTATTATTAATCAATCTGTTTATTCGCGGCCTGAATATAATAATCCCACCGAAAATACTCATTTGCGGACTTGACGAATTATAGGATTTAAGAATTGGTCATTTCCCCGGCCCTTTGGAGGAGCCGGGGAAATATGGTCAAGTATTGTCGGTCGTGATCTTATAGACAACACCTCTATCCCTGAGGTAATTCAATACGAAATTGAAATTTCCCGGATCGGAACCGATATATTCCGGGGGGCAGATTCCTTTACGGTTTATTTTCCCCCGGAGCAACAAATTGGCAACGGCCGTGCAGGTATAACCGGTAGTGCGCGCCATGGAAAGAGTTTGTGTGGCTTTATCATACCGGTCGAATAATTCATAAGTGTGTGTTTCTTTTCTCCCCCGATGGGATCCGGTTATTGCGATGCGCATGACGGTCAGGTCTTCCTCACCAGGATGTAGTTTCCATTTGGATATTAACAATTTACCGGTAAGGTCGAGGGGCCGGACCGGATGGCCGTCAATTTCGATTTCCTCAGTACTGAAAAAACCGCTTTCACGGAGAGCTTTCACATATTCAATAGTTCCGGGATAGCGCAGTGTTTTTTCGATCATGTCGGGGACGTCCGTGGTATGGATCAGGGTGCGCAGGCCATCCGTATTCCACGCTTCCAGGGAGCCGATTTGATCGAAATAAACCAGTTCGGGATCGGTCAGGGGTTCCTTGGTAATGATTTTTCCGTTCCTGACAAAACGCGCCGGTCGGATATATTCCTCGATTACATCTTGCGGTGAAAAAACCGCTTTGTACTCATAGGGCCATTCCCGGATGACCGGCAAACCGCCCACCAGACATGTAAATGAAGTTACTTTCATTCGTCGGCAGTGGTAACCAAGAATCAGGTTGTCCATTCCCGGGGCCAATCCGCAATCGATAATGGCGGTCACATTTTGTTTCTTCGCCAACTCATCCAGGGAGAACGGATCCTCGGGGAAGAAGGATATGTCAACGATATTTTTCCCGGCTGCAATTACGTTTTTTACCAATTCGTAACCCATGAAACCGGGAACCGCTCCAATGACAATGTCAAAATCCTTGACGATTGTTTTTACTGTCGAAGAATCGGACAAATCCACCCGAAGCGTTTCAATTTTATATGAATCGGCTAAGGCTTCCAAAGCCTTCGCATCGATGTCCGCTGCCGTCACGTCGTACTGTTTATGGAGATCGATGGCGATGGCCCTGCCAACCAATCCGGCGCCTAAAAGAATTATTTTTCGCATCTTCTTACGAGCTCGCTATTGTTTAATGCGGCCACAAGATAGAGTGAATATTGGTTATTGTAAAAATAGTTTGTGAACGATGATGTCCGCCGACGGATGATGCGTGAGGATGACAAATGGTTTCTAATTTTATCCTCTAAACTTGGTTGAAAATTCCCGTTTTATCGAAAAAGTCGATCTCGCGGGAACGCCGGAAAATACGAGTTGGATTGGGGATGGAAGTCAGGGGAAGGTCGAGGGGTCCCAACTGGTACGCAGGTCTTCGTTGAAATTGTCCAGCGCTTCCATATCTTCGGAGGATAGGGAGAAATTGAAAACATTGATATTTTCGGTAATCCTTCCTGTGTCGGAAGATTTGGGGATAACGACGACATCGTGTTGCAATGCCCACCGGATCAGAATCTGGGCCGGTGATTTGTAATATTTTCGCGCTATCGCGATTAGCTTCGGATCATTCAACTTCCGTCCCTTGGTCAGGGGGCTGTACGCCTCGAGCCGGATACCGTGTTTTCTGCAGAACTCCAGGAGTTCTTTCTGATATAAATAGGGACTGAATTCGACCTGGTTAACGGCCGGTATTACATCGGCATTTTCCATTAATTCTTCAAGGTGCCAAATCATGTAATTACTTACCCCGATAGCCCGGCATTTTTGTTCGGAAAGCAATTTTTCCATCGCTTTCCACGTTTCCAGTCGCAAATTTTTTACCGGCCAATGGATAAGGTAGAGATCAAGATAATCCAGGCCTAATGATTCAAGACTTTCTTCGCACGCTTTTATGGTCGAATTGTAACCGTGATCCAGATTCCATAATTTGGTGGTAATGAATAATTGATCGCGGGGGATTTTACTGTCCCGTATGGCGTCGCCGACATCCTTTTCGTTTCCATAAACTTTCGCTGTGTCAATAAGTCGATAACCGGAATGTAAAGCATGCACAACGGCCCGGTAGGTTGAGCGGCCCTTTCGGGTCATGTACGTGCCCAGTCCTAATATGGGCATCTCGACTAACGCCCCGGGTAAGATACCATTGGTTAGTCGTACCCAGGTATCAAGTGTAAGAGGTTGTCGCATTTATCATTCCATAATGGAATACCTGCGTGAAGGTATCTTTAATCCGGTTAAAAACCAATGGTTATATTGCACGTTTCTGCAAAATTAACAGTATCTCCTTTTATTGCTTATTGCGCTCATACATGGCTTGTACACCGGAGCATGGAATGACTAATAAAAACGATCAAAAAACCTGATCGTTCATGGTCTCCCGACCATGAACCGGAAGGCGGTTTCCGACGGTAACGACAACCTGTGGCGGCATAGTGATATTGAAATACATAAACCGGATTGTAATCGTCGTAACTATAAAATCCAGCCCTGAAGGGGTGAGATTGGATACAGTTTAATCCCGGATGTGTGGTTTAATCGGGAATGGAAAAGTCATTAACTTGAACCGCGGGGGAGAGTAACTTTAAGGGATTACCTGGCGGTTAAACCGGGGAAAATTGGAGTTGGTTTAAATCATTTTGTCATCAATCCGCACATGAGATTTCACATACACACCGATCCGGTCCGAAGATTTCAGGTCGGCCTGTTATTGCTTATATCCATCACGATTGGATTCAGCCGGGAGTCGGATCAGGGTACTGTAAGTACGATTAAGGCGACCATTTCGTTAAAAGATTTACCCCTGGGTGAGGAGGTAAAATCCTCAGGAAAAAAATTAATAAACCAACCGTTCGGTTTTATTCGGATTTCCGACGGGGATACGCTTACGGATAGCACCATCGTGGTAGCCGTACACGGTTATGCGTCGCGCGGCTATGAATGGGTTTACCCCCTTCATCGTTTGGTGGCGGCTTATGGAACGGTTTATTTTTACCGCTATGACTGGGAGCTTTGTCCCGCCGAAGCCGCGAAACAATTGGCGGTAAGATTGAATGCGTTGATATCGGCTTTGCCGGAGACCGGAAAGGTGGTTATTCTCTCCCACAGTTACGGCGGAATCGTGGCAACGATTGCCATGCAATGGTTGCGGGTCCCCCGTTCGTTGGAGGTGCACACGATCGCCGCGCCCCTTGCCGGTTATCCGGGGCTCACGGATCGCTGCGGACTCGATTCGGCGGCGTTACGGCGGATGTACGTCATGCCCGACGGCAATATCCATCATTACCAGTGGCGGACCCGAAAAGAACAGGATAAGGCCTTCCGGAAACTCCCTGCCGATCCGCAAGTGGTGGTGATACCAAACAGCAAAGTTTTTCGGTTGCCGGCGACAATGGACGGTCATCGCCTGGGTCATAATTGGTCCGTCAGTTGGGTGACCGATGAATACCGGCGACTCTTTTTACCGTCTTCATCGGGGAAATAACAGCCTTTACCAACTCATATTCAAAGGAGCCTGTTTACGGATATATTCGTATTGTATTTTGATATTTGGTCAAAAAAAAGGTACTTTGAATTCAGGCTTTATGAAAACGGGAATAAATCGTTTAATCCAATTAAATAAAACGTCTAAATTAAAGTACATTTTAAAGTGCCAAGAAAGGAGGAATGATGGCAGGTAATATACTGGAATTTACAGATCAGAATTTTGATACCGAGGTTTTACAGTCGGATTCGCCAGTATTAGTTGATTTTTGGGCCGAATGGTGTGGCCCATGCCATGCGATAGCTCCCACGGTGGAACAAATCGCCGGCGATTATGTTGGGAAAGTGAAAGTGGGAAAAGTGAATGTTGACAATAATCAAAAAACAGCCATGAGATTTGGGATTCGTAGTATCCCAAGTTTATTAATTTTCAAAAATGGTTCCGTCGTTAACCAGATAATCGGTGCTGTCCCTAAAGATAGTATTACCAAGCTATTGGACGAAGCAATTTAACAGCGAACCATAATAAAAAATGATGAATCGGAAAGTCATTATCATTGGTTCGGGACCGGCAGGATTAACAGCCGCAATCTATGCCGCCCGAGCTAATTTAAAACCACTTGTTTTTGAAGGTAATCAGCCGGGAGGTCAATTAACCATTACAACCGATGTGGAAAATTATCCGGGTTTCCCGAAAGGAATCATGGGACCCGCATTAATGGACCTGTTCCGCGAACAAGCCAAACGCTTTGGAGCGGAGTGTTTTTTCAAACACGTCACAAAGGTTGATTTTAATGACAGGCCGTATAAGGTCTGGGTAGGTGATGAATTATTTACCAGTGATTCCGTTATAATATCTACCGGCGCTTCAGCCCGGATGTTAGGGCTGGATTCGGAAAAAGAACTGATGGGATACGGAGTATCGGCTTGCGCGACTTGTGATGGGTTCTTTTTTCAAAATAAAAAAGTACTGATTGTCGGAGGTGGCGACTCCGCGATGGAGGAAGCGATTTTTTTAACGAAATTCGCCTCCGAGGTATGGGTTGTCCATCGACGTGACGAACTGCGAGCTTCCAAGATTATGCAGGATCGTGCCAAAAGCAATCCCAAGATCCATTTTCACTGGAATTCAGTGATTGAAGACATCCTGGGAACCAGGGAATCCGGAGTTACCGGGGTCATTCTGAAAGATACGAAGACCGGTAGTACCCGGAAGGAACCTTGTGAAGGAGTATTCTTAGCAATCGGTCACTCGCCAAACACGGCTCTGTTTGAGGGTATCTTAGAAATGGACAGTAAGGGTTATATACTCACCGGAAACAAGAGTACCGTAACCAGCATACCGGGTATTTTTGCCTGCGGTGACGTACAGGATCATGTTTATCGTCAAGCCATAACCGCGGCGGGTTCAGGTTGTATGGCGGCCATAGACGCCGAGCGGTTTTTGGAGAACCGGTAAACACACTTTCCGATTCATCATTTATTCTTACGAATAAAGGAGTAAATGATGAATCAACGAACGAAACTTATATATGAGATCAGGGATCTCAAGAAGGAATACGGAAAACGTACTGTTCTGCAAATTGGCAGGCTCCAATTTCACCCCGGAACAGTATATGGCGTGATCGGGCCGGTCGGCTCCGGGAAATCAACCTTGTTAAGAATCCTGGCCGGGCTGGAGAAACAGTCCTCCGGGTCATTAAAATACGATAATGAGGAATTCAAGTATTCATGGTTGGGTAAGGTAAAAGGCAATGAAAGTATTTACCTTGCCAGTGTCGACCGATTGCCGGAGGGACAAAAGGTCAGCCAGATTGTAAACGCCCTGTATCCGAAAAAAAGTAATCAGATTAAAAATAAATATTTTTCCCGTGGAGTTCAGAAAACCTTCTGGGACCTGCCCTTAAAAAACCTTTCTCCCGGTGAATGCGCCTGGATTAACATGATTCTGGCAGTTGAAAGTGATCCCCGGGTATTGCTTATCGACGATTACGCGACCGTGATGGATAACTCGCTGGAATACGATTTCCGGCGACGACTGAAGAAAATGAATCGCGATCTGGGAACGACGATCATTCTGGCCGCCCCCAACGATCAGATTATCAAGAAGTTTGCCGCCGTCTTGATTCACCTGGATAACGGCCACGTGGCCAAGATACGTCCCGGCAGCGGTAAAAACCAGTTCCGTAAACGCTAGTAGCAGCATGTTAATCGGTGTTCGCGTGGGGACAAACATTTTCGCCTGACCCGGGAATATGAATGATGGCAACCGGGCTAATAACCTCGCGACGTTTTCTGGATCACGACACCGGTCCCGGTCACCCCGAATCTCCCCGTCGGCTCACGGCAATTACGGATGATCTGGAGACCTCAGGGTTGCTCGATAAATTGCGGGTCTATGAACCGCGCCAAAAAGACCCTTCGGTTCCCGCTCTGGTCCATTCCGCGGACTATATTTCCCGGTTTGAAGCGGCCTGTATTAACGGGGAGCCGGTTATGGATTCAGTGGACAATCCCATCTGCCCGGACACGTTCGACGTCGCCCTACTGGCGGCCGGCGCTTCCGTCCAGGCGGTGGACTGTATTTTCTCCCGGGAGGTTGAGAACGCCATGGTCCTTCTGCGTCCCCCCGGGCATCACGCGGAAAAAAATTCGGCCCAGGGTTTCTGTTTCTTTAATAATGTGGCGATTGCCGCTCAATATGCCCGCCAACAATACAACCCGGAAAGAATCGCGATTATTGACTTCGATGTGCATCACGGCAACGGCACCCAACATATATTCGAGTCCGATCCGAATGTCTTGTATATCAGTCTTCATCGCTACCCCTTTTACCCGGGTACGGGCGATAAAAGTGAAACCGGAATCGGTGCGGGACTTGGAACCACCGTGAATTACCCGTTAAACGCGGGTTCCGGGGACGATATTTATCTTGATATTGTGAAAGGTCCACTAACCGATAGGGTATTGGGCTATCAACCCGATTTCCTTATTTTGTCATCCGGATTCGATGCCCATGAACTGGATCCCCTGGGGGGAATGTCCGTCACAACCGAAGGATATCGACGAATGACCCGGGAATTCAAACGATTGGCCGTGGAATGTTGCCGGGGCCGGTTATTGTCCGTACTGGAAGGAGGATATGACTTGAAAGGGTTGTCGGAAAGTGTTCATGCCCATCTTGAGGTGTTACTGGGAGAATCAAAATGAGACGAATTGTTCGATCCCGAAAAGATCGGGTTATCGCCGGTGTGTGCGGCGGATTTGCCGAATATTTCAACCTGGAACCGGCTTTAATTCGCCTGGTGTGGATTTTCTTTACCCTGTTTGGCGGATCCGGAATCCTGGCGTACGTGCTGGCCATGATTATCATTCCCGAGGAAGGAGCCGTCCCCTATCGTCCGGTGAAGGACGAGAAAAAGGAAACGCATTCCCGGATTCTATGGGGCGCTTTGTTGATAATCGTCGGTATCATACTGTTCGTGCAACACAGTCACTTGTTTCAGATGATTTGGGATGCCTTCTGGGGCTCGGGTGTAAATGTGGTCTTTGCCGTCGTGATTATCGCCGTGGGCGTGTACCTGATTTATACGCGCCGGAATGAATTGACATCGCTTCTTAGCCGTGAAAATGTTTTGCCATTGCATCTTTCGGAGGAAGACAAAAGAATTGCCGGGGTGTGCGGCGGGATTGCGGAAACCTTACATGTCGATTCAACCGTTATCCGTTTTATATGGGTATTCGGGACCTTCATGAGTTACGGGGTGGGGATCCTGCTGTATCTGATTCTGGCCGCTTTCCTGCCGAAATCCGCTGACGATACCGAAATACCGGTCGAATAATATGAAGAAATCGCGTTTACTGGAAATTACCGGTCAATTTGAATCCAAGTCGGTTTTGGTAATAGGCGACCTGATGTTGGATTCGTACCTTTGGGGTAATGCGGAAAGAATATCGCCGGAAGCGCCGGTTCCCGTCATTCATGTCCAACGTAGTAACCATAATCCCGGAGGAGCCGGCAATGTGGCGCTGAATTTGGCCAACCTGTCCTGTAAAACGTATAGCGTTGGTATCATCGGGGATGATTCTCATGGCAAAACCCTGCTTGAACAGTTACGGGCCAATGGCATCAATATCGAAGGGGTGGTTGTCGATCCCGGTCGCCCGACGACTGTTAAGACCCGGGTAATCGCTCACAATCAACAGGTTGTACGGGTTGACCAGGAAACGAAAAGTGTGATCGGCGAACAGGTCAGAAATGAGTTGCTGGCCAGGTTGGACGAATTGTTGCCGGACTGCGATGCCCTGATCCTGGAAGACTACAACAAGGGATTGTTCACTCCCGATCTGATTCGGGAAATGATTGAACGGGCGAAGGAGATCCCGGTGCCGGTTTTTGTCGATCCGAAGAAGAATAATTTTTATGATTTCCGGGGTGTGCGCTTGTTCAAGCCGAACTGGCAGGAGTTCCAGGTGGCAATCGGACCGGAGTTCGCGCTCGATAAATTCATCGATCAGGGACATCAGTTGCGTTCCCGGATGGCGGTGGAAATATTAATGGTGACCCGGGGGGCGGAAGGGATTTCCATTTTTTCCGATTCCGGTCATGTTACCATTCCGACGAAAGCGCGACGCGTGCACGATGTATCCGGCGCCGGAGATACGGTCATCAGTACGTTTGCCCTGGCGGACATTTCGGGCGCATCGCCGGAAGAAGCGGCGATTTTAGCGAATTACGCCGCCGGAAGGGTGTGCGAAGAAGTAGGCGTTGTTCCCATTACGATTGAGATGCTCCTGGAAATTGTGGATCATCATAACAACAGGGGGTGATTTTCCGCTGGGCGGATACACCAATCCCGACCGTTTCATTGGTCTATGGCGCCCCGGCGAATCGGCCGTTCCCCGTTCTTCCGGTTTACAACCAAAAGATTCAATTCAGAGGCAAATAAAGGCCCCTTGGGCCGGATTGGTATTTAACCATAGTAGCGTGAAAGGTGTATCCGTCATTGAGGTGATCAGCATGCTTCGATGAAATATCCCGAATGAAATTATTATTCCCATTTTCTCTGTTCCTGGTCGTCTCCTGCCCACTGTTTTTGACAGCTCAACCGGAACCACGGTTCGACCCCTTTGATTGGACCGCCTATCGGCATCTGGGAAGAATTAATTCCATTACGGAAGGATACAATTATGTCTATTTCGGAACCGAAGACGGCGGCATTGTCCGTTATCATATATTTCGAAACGCTTTCGCCCCGCCGATAACGCGCGCCCAGGGATTATCGGGTAATCGGATTCAACTGGTTCATTTTGACCGTGAGACCGGTACATTGTGGGTGGTAACCGATAAGGGGCTTGAATATAGCTACAGCCGTGAAGGCGACTGGTACTATCTCAGTTTCGAGGATATTGGCATCGCTTCCGGGACGCGGATACTGAGGATGGGTTCTTCCGCGAGGAATTTATGGCTGTTGGCCGGATCGATGTTTATCAAATTGGATCATTTATCGGGGATCGTATTGGGGATGGCGCCGAAACCCGATGAGGATTCGATTGCCTGGAGCAGCGGACCGCTGTTGCCGGGGGAAAAACCGCCGGAAAAGATTGCCGATTATTCCGTAATGGACGGCTGGATGCTGAACCTGAATCAGTTCATCGATCCTTTCGGGCGGGTGACCGATATTACCACCATTTACCAGGGACAGGAATATTGGATCGGCGCTGAAGACGGCACCATCTTTTTGGGAGATAAACAACTGGAGGCTTTTTATCCCCAGCGTTTCGGCCTGGCCAACACGGATGTCACTACCTTTACGCATGGCCGTCAATTCTGGGTCGCCGGGCGATATGGCGTCGAAGCCACAGGGGTTACGCGCTTTGATTATCGACGGAAGATGTTTGATTTCTTTGATTTTGATGTGAACATCAATATGAATCCCCAATCCCTGTTTTCCAGTCTGGAAGTGGGAGATGAAATTTGGTTGGGAGGTAAATCGGGGATCCTTGTTTATGATAAAAAAGAATCTTTCTGGCGTATACTTGACGAAACACGGGGTTTACCGGTGGGGTCGATCGTAACCATGGCGTCCGATGATTCCGCCTATGTTTGGGTTGGTTTGTCCGCCGGGATTGCGAGGATGAATATTAAAACGAAACGCGCCGAACCGATCGGAATTGAAGACCTGTTCCTGGGAAGGTTTATTTTTGACCTGGAAATAATCGGCGATCAATTATGGATTGGAAACGAGCGGGGCCTTTATATTTATGACACGCAACGGAAAACGCTGGTTAAATATACCGCTTTCGGTGATTTTTCCCTCTTGAGGGGGCGCCAGAAAGTGTTTTCGTATTTTTGGAAGATTCGATCGTATAAACAACAGGTGTTTATCGCAACTCCCCAGGGGATACTGCGATACGATTCCAAGTCAAAACAGTGGGATGTCATCATCGAACCCTCGGAATATCAAGGCAAACGGGTACTGGCGATGGAATTTTCCGGTAACCAGTGTTTTCTCGGTACGTTGGACGGGGTAATCCGGATTGATTTGCGACAGCATTTTTCCCGGGTGTACAATTATTCATTTATCCGACGGGTAAATGATATGTATATTACCAACGGTACTCTTTGGTTGGGAACCCCCGAAGGGTTAATCTCTTTTTTATGGAAAAAAGATCAGTGAGTTTGCGAACATTCGATAAAATTTTATTAATCGGTATCCTCTTATTTGAGGTTTTGTCCGGAATTGATTCATCTTCGGAACGTGATCAAAACATGAATATCAACCGGTTCAGCCTGGCTTATTTCCCCGTGGCCCACAGTTCGGAAGATTCAATAAAAATTTATACCTATCTCGAGATTCCGTACTTCGCGCTTCAGTTCGTTAAAGACGGTAAAATATTTCGCTCCGATTATGAAGCAAGCATTGCCTTAAAGAATAGTGAAGGGCTCCAGGTAAAACGCAGATTCTGGCAGGAATCCATACGCGCGAAAGATTATTTGGTGACTGTTTCGCAAGCGGTATCGGTAGTGCTGATGTCCGAGTTCTCGGTGGTGCCCGGTAATTACCTGATAAACGGCGAGATCGTCGACCTGGATACCCGTCACCGCGGGGAGAAGAACGCGAAAGTTAATCTCTCCGGGTATGCCGGAAAATTTGTGCTTTTCCCACCCCTGGCTTTAACCAACAGAAAGGGTGATTGGGGATTCGGACCGGGGAAAATACCGGCTTTCCAAAATATCGTCAGGGAAATAGATAATGAATTGCAGGTGTTCTTATCCGGTCGTGTTAAGCCGGGCCCCTACGAATTACTACTGAAACTCACGTCAAAAGACGGTGAAGTAATATGGAAAGAAACGCAATCCCTTACCGCTGAGAGTCATACTTTTACTCATACGGTCGCCATACCGAAGGATGTGCTCAAGGGAATAAAATTCAATCTGGGAGTCAAATTGCGGCAGGGTGGCAAGCGTAAGGAAAAACAGGTTACCATTAAGGTGGTCAAACCGGGTATTTCCGATTTTATTTCCGATATCGGCGAGGCATTGAAACAAATGCGCTATATTTTGACCAACGAAGAGCGGGCCAGGTTGAAAAATGCGAATTGGAAGGAACGGGAAAAACTATTTCAGGAGTTTTGGAAAAAAAGAGATCCCACCCCTTCGACTCTTTACAATGAATTAATGGAAGAATATTATAAACGGGTCAAATATGCCAATGATCGTTTTTCGGGATTTCAGCCCGGTTGGCGGACCGATATGGGGATGATCTACATCTTATTGGGGCCCCCGGACGATATTGAAAGGACCACCATGCCGCGCCGGAGCAACACCTATGAAATTTGGTATTATTATCGTCTGAACCAGTCGTTTGTTTTTGTCGATGAAAGTGGATTCGGGGAATTTCGGTTGGAAACGCCGTTTTACGGGACGCCTTGATCCGTGGTACCGGTATTTACATGATAAATCGTTTTTCTTACAGCAGCCTGGAAACATACCGAAAGTGTTCCCACCGGTTTAAATTGCGTTACCTCGATAAAATTCAAAAACCCGACGAAGGCATCGAAGCGTTCATGGGGAAACGCGTTCACGAAGCTTTGGAATTTTTATATAACGAAGTTTTGGCCGGACGTTTCGTACTGTTCGATTCCGTTATCGATTTTTACCGGCTGAATTGGCGGCAAAAATGGCATGACCGCATTGCGATCGTCAGGTCCGAACATTCATCCGAAGATTATTACTCTTTGGGAGAGAATTGCCTGGCCTGGTATTACCGGACCTACCATCCCTTCGAACAATCGGTGGTGGGAAATGAAATCGTACTCGAATTTTCTTTGGACGGAGATCGGAATTACCGTTTAAAAGGTATTGTTGATCGTCTCGATCACGATGGCAACGGTCACTGGGAAATTCATGATTACAAAACCGGCAAGCGCGCTTTTACTCAAAACCAGGCCGATCGGGATGGACAGTTGGCCCTTTATCAACTGGCTTTAAAACAAAAGGAACGGGATGTCCGTCGGGTTACTTTGGTTTGGCATTTCGTACAGAGAAGGGTGGAAGTGCGTTCCTCAAGGAACGCACAACAGTTGCGCGCCCTGATTCAGAGAACCAGGGCGACGATCGATGAGATCCGCCTGAAAATTGAAAACGCCGGTTCCTTTCCGCCCCGGGAAACAATATTGTGCAACTGGTGTTATTTTTGGGAAGAATGCCCGGTGAAAAGGGGCACAAACCCCTACTTTTGCTAACGGATCATAACGCCTGAAAAGGACTGACCAAAAGGAAATGGAAGACTCAATATGATGTTCGATTTTACCCCCCGGGAAGTGGATGCGCTGCGCAGAATGCTCGGACAATATCTGAACAGCGCCGCCAGGGATAATGATTACCGGATATTGGAAGGTATTCGCAAGAAACTTGCCACCAATAAACCAACTGAGTTGTATGTCGACGGCGCGGCTGATCTTCATTCCAAAACGGCCGGAATAGGGGGTGTCTTCTTTCGCAATGGATCGGAATTGTATTCTTTTTCGAAA
>JALUTR010000086.1 GCA_027021785.1 Fidelibacterota bacterium
AGATGATGATGACACGTCCACATTTGATGATGAAGCTGATTCCGAAGAAAAGCAGGCGGATGATACCGGTTCCGATGAGAGTGGGGAAAATAATAACAACGAAGAAAACGCCGCTTCTTCCGATACAAACTAAACCGTAAATTATACCAAAATATAGCGCTGATAGATCTTCTATTTGTGCTTGTTTAGACTGAGATAAAGCGGTACTTTTCCGGGCTAAAAATGAAGCTGTTACGTTCCGAATTAGCAGGGGGAATTCAACATAAGCTCTTTGACATTCCAACGAAATCCCTTGTGCTGGAAGGTCTCAATTTCTACGAGAATTCGATCCGGTGTGAAATCACCTCCGAACCAATTCCGGATGGGTTCAAATTAATTGGGATAATTTCCATTCCGTTTATTGAAATTTGTGACCGCTGTCTGGAAGATTATCGGCGAGCCTGCAGCGCTGAATTCGAATTATGGCTTACCGCGAACGAACAGCTTATTAGCGCAACCGAAGCGGACATTATCTGGTTTCCCTATTCAATGGAGGAAATCGATCTTAATCCTGTTTTTCACGATCTGGTTGCCCTGGAAGAACCTATGAAAAAATTGTGCAAAGAAGATTGCCAGGGGCTTTGTCCTCACTGCGGTACCAATAAAAATAAACATACCTGTACCTGCGAGGTCCAACAAGGTAATAATCCTTGGGGAGCTCTTGAAAAATTAATCAGATGACGATTTTATCGGTATAAAGACTTTAAGGAGTATTAATGGCATTACCTAAGAAACGACAATCAAAAGCCCGTAGCAGGAAACGCCGGACACACTATAAAGCAGCCACAGTGGCATATATGACATGTCCTCAATGTGGGCAGACCAAGATGCCTCACCGTGCCTGCCCTAACTGCGGTTATTATCGCGGTCGACCAGTCATTTCCCCGACGGAGTCATAACTCTCAAATGATATTAGCCCTGGATGCCATGGGGGGTGATTTTGCCCCGGCGGCAATCGTTCAGGGAGCGTTGCAAGCGCTTTCAGAAACGCCCGACGATGTTAAATTGATTCTTGTCGGAGACAAGGAGGCTATTGACAAGGAATTGCCCCACCCGATCCCCAATCGTTTGTCCGTTTATCCCACTACCCAGGTTGTGAGCATGAGCGACCGGGCTTCGAAAGTAATTAAGTCGAAACCCGATTCTTCTCTGGTTCGGGGAATAAAGCTCGTTAAAGAAGGCCGGGCCGACGGATTTATCAGCGCCGGTAATACGGGAGCCATGCTTGCCGCTTCGCTCCTGCTCCTGGGGCGCATTCCTAACGTCCACCGACCGGCATTAAGCGTTTATATCCCCACCAACACCCGTGGTAAAATCCTGTGTGACGTCGGCGCCAATCCAGACGCCAAACCCCTCCACTTATTGCAATTTGCCATCATGGCGGCCCATTACCTCGAACACGTGGAGGGGTGTAAAAACCCGCGAATCGGGCTTATCAACATCGGCGAAGAGCCAAATAAGGGTAGTGAACTATATCAGGAAACGTACCAACTTTTAAAATCGGAGCTTCCCAATTTTATCGGCAATATAGAAGGCCGACACCTGTTAAACAGCCAGGCCGATGTCCTTGTGTGTGACGGTTTCGTGGGCAACACGCTGTTAAAATTCGGAGAAAGCTGGATAAGCATTTTCGAATCGGAAATAAAGGCCAAAATCAGGAAAAAAATATTTTACCAGTTGGGGGCCCTGATCCTCAAACCGGTTTTCAGGGAAATCCGGAAAAAATTTGATTATGAAGAACACGGGGGAACGCCCCTGCTGGGAGTAAACGGCGTTTCCATCGTCGCTCATGGAAGCTCCGGCCCCAAGTCGATAAAAAATTCCATACAAGTTGCAATAAAATGCATTGATTTTAATCTAATTGAAGACACAAGAATAGGTTTAGCCGAACATATAGGAGTCAACCGGTGAAAGCAACCATCACAGCATCCGCGCGTTACCTACCAGAACGGATTTTAACGAATTCCGACTTAGAGAAAATGGTTGACACTTCCGACGAGTGGATTCGAACTCGCACAGGAATTGTTGAACGACACATTGTTGCCGAAGGGCAGGCATCATCTCACATGGCGACTCACGTCGCCAATACATTATTGGAACGTTCCGGGAGCGATCCGACCGAAATCGAAATAATCATTGTCGCCACGGTCACCCCGGACATGTTATTCCCCGCCACGGCGGCTTTGGTTCAAAGAAATATCGGCGCCGCCAACGCCTGGGGTTTTGATCTTTCAGGGGCCTGCACCGGCTTTTTATACGCTTTGGAAACCGGGTCAAGATTGATCGAATCGGGCGGGTACAAAAAAGTCATGGTTATCGGTGTTGACACGATGAGTTCCATCCTTGATTTTACCGATCGCAATACCTGCGTTCTTTTTGGGGACGGCGCCGGGGGGGTTTTATTGGAACCATCTTCAAATTCTTACGGATTTATCGATTCCATTTTGCATACCGATGGATCGGGGGGAGAATATTTACTTATGCCCGGCGGTGGCAGCCTCCATCCACCCACACACGAAACCGTGGATAAACGTATGCACTATATCAGACAGGATGGAAAGATCGTGTTCAAATTCGCGGTTAAAGGTATGGCGGAAGTCTGCGCCGAGATCCTGGACCGGAACGGAATTTCCGGGAAAGATGTAAAACTGTTTGTCCCTCACCAGGCCAATAAGCGGATTATTGACGCGGCCGCCAAAAGATGCGGTTTGACCGACGATCAGGTATTGATTAACATTAACAAATACGGCAACACAACCGCCGCCACGATCCCCATTGGTTTGGACGAAGCCGTGGAAGAAAAACGTTTAAAAACAGGGGACTTGTTGCTCCTGGCCGCATTTGGCGCCGGGTTCACCTGGGGCAGTATGCTGTTCCGCTGGGGTTTTGACAGTTGAGTCCGGCTTTTCTTTTCCCCGGTCAGGCTTCTCAAAAAATCGGGATGGGAGCCGATCTGTATTTAAAAACCGAGTTGGGGAAACACCATTTTGACCGGGCAAATGAGATCATGGGCTATAATCTCCGGGATATCATTTTTAACGGTCCCGAAGAAGAGTTGAAGCAAACCCGGAATACACAGCCTGCCATTTATATCGTAAGTGTAATCATCGGTCAACTTTTGCTGGAAGGAGGGGTAATCCCCACGGCGGCGGCCGGGCACAGTTTGGGTGAATATTCGGCCCTGACAATTGCCGGAGCCTTTGACTACGAGACCGGTCTGACCCTGGTAAAACTTCGTGCTGAAAGCATGCAACAAGCCGGTGAAATGAATCCCGGTACAATGGCGGCAATTATTGGTCTGGATGATAACCTGGTGACACAACTTTGTTCGGAAAATTATGACGGCGGAATTGTTGTGGCAGCTAATTACAATGCGCCCGGACAGGTGGTAATTTCCGGAGAGACCCGTGCTGTCCACGAGGCGATGAACCGTTCAAAAGACAGGGGAGCCCGGAAAGCAATAGAACTAAACGTAAGCGGGGCTTTCCATTCACCGCTCATGGCGCCGGCCCGAGAAGCCCTTGCAGAGAAATTGAATTCCATCGAAATTCGGGACACTAATTTGCCTGTATACTCAAACGTTACAGCCGAACCGATAACAAATAGTGAAGAAATACGCACAGCGTTGATTCAACAATTGGAAAATCCGGTTCGCTGGCACGAGACCATTACAAGAATGCGCGGAAATGGAATTTCCGAATTTCTGGAAGTCGGTCCGGGGAAAGTATTACAGGGATTAAATCGTCGGATTGACCGCCGATTAACGATAAAAGGTGTTGAAAATTTAAAAGATCTTCAGGAATTCGAACATGTTTGATTTATCGGATAAAATTGCTCTCATTACCGGCGCTTCGCGCGGAATCGGTCTGGCGATCGCACAACAATTGGCACAGGCGGGAGCGATGGTAGTATGTGTCAGCAGGACCTTATCCGCGGTTGAAAAAGTCGCCGCCGATATGCAGGCAGAAGGTCTTAAAGCGGAAGCGTTTGCCTGTGATGTATCGGACATACAAACGGTTGACAAATTAGTAAAGTCCCTGGTCGGCCGGCATGGTCGCATTGATATATTGGTGAATAACGCCGGTATAACGCGGGACACATTGCTCCTGCGCATGTCGGAAAACGATTGGGATACGGTATTAAATATTAACTTAAAGGGCGCTTTCAATTGTGTCAAATCGGTTACGCGCCCGATGATGAAACAACGATCCGGGAAAATAATCAATATTTCTTCCATAGTGGGATTAATCGGCAACGCCGGACAGGTAAACTACGCCGCTTCGAAGGCCGGGATAATCGGTCTTACCAAGGCCGCCGCTAAGGAATTGGCAGCACGCGGTATTACCGTAAATTGCATCGCCCCTGGATACATTGAAACCGATATGACAACCGATTTGCCGGAAAAAAACCGGGAAATGCTGTTAAAACAAATACCTTTAGGCAGAATCGGCAAAGCAAAGGACATAGCCGTAATGGTACACTTCCTTGCCTCCGATGAAGCAAATTATATCACCGGGCAAACCTTTACGGTTGACGGTGGAATGGTTATGAATTAATACGAAGGAGAAAATGATGGACACATTTGAAAAAGTTAAAGAGGTCATCATGGATAAACTTGGTGTCGAAGAAGCCAAGATAGTGATGGAAGCCTCATTTGTGGATGATTTAGGTGCCGATTCTTTGGACACCGTCGAATTGATCATGGAATTCGAAGAAGAATTCGGCATTGAGATTCCTGATGAAGATGCGGAAAAAATCACCACTGTTGGGGCTGCCGTCGAATACATTGAAAGCAAAAAATAGAGAAATTTTCCTGATATGAGCAAAAAACGGATAGTGATCACCGGACTGGGGGTATTGGCTCCCAATGGGAATAACGTTGATGAATACTGGTCAGCCTTATGTGCCGGGATGAGCGGAATTAATAATATCACAACATTTGATACTGAAAATTTCCCGGTTAAGTTCGCCGGCGAACTGACAGGTTTTGACCCGGAACAATTCCTTGAACCGCGTGAGATCCGGAAATTAGACCGCTTCTCGGTTTTGGCTTTGGTAGCAGCTCATGAAGCCATTACCCAGGCGGCCATTGATTGGGACACCATTGAAAAACACCGAATCGGTGTGACCCTGGGAACCGGTGTCGGAGGTATTCAAACTTTAGAGCAACAACATACCACAATATTAAATCGCGGGCCGCGCCGGGTATCTCCCCAGTTCGTTCCTAAAATGATTGCCAACATCGCCTCCGGTCAAATCGCTATTCGTTGGGGACTCCAGGGTCCCAACCAGACGGTAACTACAGCGTGCGCGTCGGCCACCGATGCCATCGGTGTCGCTACCCGACTCATTCAGGTTGGTGATGCGGATATGATTATTACCGGAGGGACGGAAGCCAGCATCACCCCCCTAACCATCGCCGGATTCGCCAATATGAAGGCTTTGTCAACCCGAAACGATTCCCCCACCGAAGCCAGTCGTCCTTTTGACAAGGATCGTGATGGTTTCGTTCTGGGAGAAGGAGCGGGCATTCTGGTCATCGAAACCGAAGAACATGCCCGCGCCCGAGGCGCGACAATTCTGGCGGAAATAGCCGGTTATGGTTCCACCAATGATGCTTTTCACATAACCCAGCCTGCCCCCGGAGGGGCGGGAGCCGTTATGGCCATGAAAAGGGCAATCAGCGACGCGGGACTCACTCCGAAAGACGTCGATTACATCAATGCCCACGGGACTTCAACACCCTACAACGATAGGAATGAAACCGCGGCCATTAAGGAAGTGTTCGGTGAGTATGCGGCTTCCCTCAAAATCAGTTCCACCAAATCGATGACCGGGCATCTGCTTGGCGCCAGTGGGGCGATTGAGGCAATCGCCGCCATCAAGGCTATCGAAGACAACCTTGCTCCCCCTACCATTAATTATACCACCCCCGATCCGGAATGCGACCTGCATTACGTACCCAATAAGGCGCAATCATTTCCAATTAACGTGGTAATGTCAAATACGTTCGG
Organism: Fidelibacterota bacterium; assembly: GCA_027021785.1. Taxonomy (GTDB): domain Bacteria; phylum Fidelibacterota; class Marinisomatia; order Marinisomatales; family JAADGP01; genus JAADGP01. The sequence goes on from JALUTR010000086.1 coordinate 6,054, forward strand.
GTTCGGAGGACATAACGCGGTTGTATTAATTCGTCGCTGGAGTGCGTGAGTGGGATCCTTTTTAAAATCGATCCGACATATATTAAGACCACAACACCGCTTCACTCCTCTTGAAAGACAGATAAACTATATATTCAAAGAGCCCCGTTTACTGTACCAGGCTTTTACCCACCGATCGGTTAACCCCCGCCCACGGGAAAATTACGAACGCCTGGAATTCCTGGGAGACGCCGTAATCGATATTGTGGTTACGAAAGCGTTGATGAAGGAATTTACCGAAGGTGACGAGGGGTTATTGACTCAAAAACGAGCGGCCTTGGTACAAAAACCGTATCTCGCATCCATGGGTAATCTTCTGAACCTCCTGGATTACCTGGAAATTGAGCCGACTGTAGACCTTAAGATGGAAAAAATAGCGGACCGACAGCTCGCAAATTTATTTGAGGCCTTACTGGGAGCCCTTTATTTGGATGGTGGATTAAAACCCTGTCTGAATTTAATCATGCAAACGGTCTGGACACATCGGGAAGAGGCCTGGCAGGCAACCAATTTTAAAGGTCGTTTAATTGAATTCTGCCACTCCCATTCGATCGGCAGTCCCCGGTTCCAGATTACCAATGTGACCGGACCTGATCACCATAAAATCTTTGAGGTACACGTCAAAATCGGGAATAATGTTTTTCCGGCCGGTTTAGGGTCGAATAAAAAAACCGCCGAACAGGCGGCCGCACAAAACGCCCTGGAAATGCTTCAGAATTAATCTCCCGGGCGTGTTAAGATTTCAATTCTTTGTTCAATTCTTTTATTTTATCCCGTAGTATAGCTGCCTTTTCGTACTCTTCCGCTTCGATAGCCGCTTGTAATTGGCTTTCCAATTTTTCCCGCGTGGGTTCTTCTTTGCGCAGAGATTCGGCAAGGGTTTCTTTCGGTATTTCCTCTACAACACTCGCCTCATCCATAACCTGATCGGCGACCAAAATCGGAGTATTCATTCGCAACGCGACCGCGATTGCGTCGCTTGGCCGGGCATCAATCGAACGTTTACCGATCAGTTTACCCCTCAGCTCCATACGGGAATAAAAAACACCGTCGATCAGTTCCGTAATCTTGACGGCGACAAGTTTTCCCTCAATTTGACGAATGATGGAGCCGATCAGATCATGGGTCAAAGGGCGCGGGGTCTCCATATACTCCAGAGCAAGCGCAATCGATTGCGCTTCATAAGCCCCCACAATGACCGGTAGCTTGCGAATGCCGCTGATTTCCTTCAAAATTACAGCGTAACTACGGCTTGGAGGGTGGAATGATATTTTATCAACTTTTACAGCTATCATTGTGAGCTATCCTACTTCTTAATATATAAAGTCAGACCCCTTCTCACAATCATTATTCATGTTTTTTTAATTCGTTTTTCAAAAGATCGATCTTTTTTACCGGCGAGGGGTCGGTATTATGGGCCATTGCGCACCAGTAACTGACCCAATCACCAAAATGGATCTGATGGATTAATCTTTCGATCCGGTTATTACCGGTAAAGGACACGGTTTGTTGACGTGGAACCAAATCTTGCAAAATACTTTGCGTAACTTTTTGACGTAATGATACCCGCGGATGGTTTGATTCATCCACGAGCCAAATAACCGATAAATCCGAGAACAGAGAAGCATTATTCTCCCAGCCGACAATCTCATTGTGGTTCATTTCCGGTAATTCATTGGCATACGCCAACATCTTGGCATTTTCACAAAACTGTCCTTTCCAGCGGCAGGCGATAATCGCGGTGGAATCCGCCTCACCGTATATGATCGGGATCGTATTGTATATTTTCCGGGCCAGCTTGTAGGTCGGGTTCTTTTCATCTTCAACAGAATACTTTTCCCGCTCCACCGATAATGTTTCAATTGCCGACTCCAGGCCGACACGAAAACCGTCACCGATTAATCCGATTTTTTGCAGAAGGAAAAGCATGGGAATAAACGAGAATGCCAGGGCGGCGCGGGGTTGCAGTCCGGCAGGAATAGAAACCAGGTCCAGTCCTGCCGCATTCAATTTTTCAGATAAAACGCCACCGGTTGAAATACCGCAAATTTGTGCCTTTTTTGCTTGTGCTTCTTCGTAAGCGCTTAAGGTTTCTTCCGTATTCCCCGAATAGGATGAACAGATTACCAACGTATTTTCATTCACCCAGTTCGGAAGGGTATAATTTCGGCTGACGACAAAAGGAATATTCAGGTCGTCCTTTATTAACATCCGTACCACGTCCCCCCCTATTGCCGATCCTCCCATTCCGGCGACGACGATATTCCGAATGTTTTCGTATGTATTGTTCAGTTCAATCCGTTCGCCTATTTCAATGGCCTGCTGCATTTGTCCGGGAAAATCATAAATGGCTCCAAACATGTTTCCGGGATCTTTTCGTTGACTGCTAATCATAGTTGCCTCTTCAGTAATTTATGTATGTGATTATGGTTTAAAGGTTTCCCCGAGAATTCCCGGGATGGTGCGATTTCTAAGAATACTTTACTTTTTCCTGTTTATGACCATATCGGTAAATTCCTTTAAAATATGCGGATACCCCCCAAATGCTGCATTCAGATCGTCACGTGCCCGTTTATCGTACGTATCCACCAATTCCCTTGCGCGTTGTAAAATATTCTTTTCCTCCAGGTACCCCCTTAATTCCGATAAAGCCTCATCGATCTCCAACTGTTGTATTTTCCTCCAATACCCGGCCCATTCCGCAGGAAATAATTCTCTTGCCAAAACTGTCAGAACGGTTTGTTTCCCCGCCACCAAATCGCTGCCCAGGCTTTTACCCATCGATTTCTCATTACCGTAAATTTCCAGGATATCATCCTGGATCTGGAAAACCTTCCCCAGATTGATTCCATAAGATCTCAGGTGTGAACGTACTTCCTCGTCCTGATCCCCGAGTATACCGCCAACTTCCGCACACAAACCGATCAACCAACCGGTTTTCTTTTCAATCATGGTGAAATACTGTTCGAGTGATATGTTATGATTGTGTTCAAACTCCTTATCATAGGCCTGTCCTTCACAAACCATCAGGGTGGCGACATTAAAGGCCCGAATGGCCTGCAAGGTATTGATTTTAACCTGGGAAATCAATAATTGTCCCAGGGCGTAAATACCGTCGCCGGCCAGAATCGCCGTGGATTCATCCCATTTTTCATGGACGGTCGGTTGACCATGACGGGTGCTGTCGGCATCCATTATATCGTCGTGAACGAGCGTAAAATTGTGCAACAATTCCACGGCCAGACCGGCATTCAGTAAATCCCCGGGATCGGCGGAGAAAGTTTCACCCACCAAATAAACGAGGATGGGCCGTAATCTTTTTCCCGTGCCTTTCAGAACATACTTTACGGGTGTGTATAAATAATCCGGTTGGTCGGCAAGCGATAGGGTCCGCAGACTTTCATTAATCTCCGCCTGCAGATTCCGGATATGTCCCTGAAACGAATTCAAATCAGTGGCCGGCCTCAATTTCCAGTTTTCCTATCGATTGCAATTTTGTTAATACAAGGGTTTTAATTTCTTCCATTCTTTCCGGCGTGGACGCTTCAAACCGGCAAACGATTACCGGCTGGGTATTGGAGGAACGAACCAAACCCCACCCATCCCCGAATTTAATCCGGACGCCGTCTACGGTAATGCACTCGTAATTCGCTTTGAAATATTCGGCCGCTTCTTTTGCGATCCTGAATTTTTCCTCATCACTTTCGCACCCCATACGCATTTCCGGTGTCGAATAATACTTCGGGATTTCCGCTTTCATTTCGGAAAGGGTTTTTTTCGAACGGGAAACCATCTGCACCAGCCGGGCGGCTACGTAAATCGCGTCGTCATAGCCGAAATAATCGTCCGCAAAGAAGATATGCCCGCTCATCTCGCCCCCAAATTTGCACCCCAATTCGGACATCCGTTGTTTAATCAGGGAATGACCGGTTTTCCACATCACGGGTTTACCTCCATAGCGTAAAATCATATCCTCCAGAGCCTGGGAACACTTCACATCGAACAGAACCTCATCGCCCGGTGAAATCACTTCCGGCAGGAACAACGCCATGAGTTGGTCGGCCCATATGATTTCCCCGGTCTCGTCGATAACACCAATCCGGTCGGCATCCCCGTCAAAAGCCACGCCCACTTCATGTTCCCCTTTCTTCATCAAATCGATCAAATCCTTTAAATTTTCTTTTACCGTTGGATCCGGGTGATGATTGGGGAAAGAACCATCGACCTCACAATACAATTCGGTTAGCTCAACACCCATTTTTTTGAACAATTCCGGAGCCATAAGAGCACCGGCGGCATTCCCGCAATCCATGGCCACTTTGACCGGACGGACAATATTGATCTTACCGAGAATCATTTCTTCATACTCGGTCCGGATATTATGCCGTACTTCACTACCCTCTCCGATCTCGAAATCCTGCTTATCAATTAATTCGCGAATCTTTTGAATGTCATCACCGTAAACGGCCTTTTTAAATAACGACAGTTTAAACCCATTAAATTCAGGCGGATTATGACTTCCTGTAATCTGGACCGCGCCGGCAACATTCAATTTATACATACTGTAATAGTTTACCGGGGTTGGTATCAATCCCAGCTTAATTACATCAACACCGGTGGAAAGAATCCCGTTTTTAAAGTGTTCAATCAGATCCGGCGTTGTTAAGCGAACATCACCGCTCAGGGAAATTTCTTGTCCGCTGTTCCGAAGAACAAACGTTCCGAAACCCTTCCCCAATAATTCGACAACTTCGGGAGGAAAGTCTTCGACCACTTTACCACGAATATCATATTCACGAAATATGTATGGATTCATCATGACAATAAACCTTTCAATAAATGTTTACCGTACACAGCTTTTATGCGGCTGAGCGAAAACAACTCAGGACCGTCCGTTAAAAATGCTTAATAACGATCGGTATCATTGATATTCTTTATTTCCGATTTAAGCAGATATATTCAGACTAAAAATTACGGCAGATACACTATAGAAGACATGGAAAAGCATCCGGCCCAAGTAACACTTCATGAATGGGTAGGGAAATAGCACAAAATGCTCAAGAACCAGGAGCCAAGAACCAAAAAATATATTTTACCACACTATTGTATTTTTGATGAACTCGTAAAAAGTATTGAACCTGTCATACTGAGAGAGCTTACAGTCCCGTACCGAAGGTCGGGGCGAAGCGAACGAAGTATCTCGAATGTATTTTTTGGTATTTTAATATATTACGGGACTTACAGCCGTTTAAGATTCCCCGACATGCTTCGCAATCGGGATTATAAACTTCGTTTGTTCCTCGTTAAGAATGACAATTACGGTGTATTTACTGCTTTTTACGAAACCATCATTTTTTTACTTCACTGAACTCTATTGTATTTTATACTTTACCGGCATTAACTACCGGTTGGGGACTTGTCTGTTGGTCGGCGGATCGATGTTAACGTCCCCTCCTCAAGTGAGGAGGGGACCACAGGGGTGGTATGAAATATTTGAATACATCCTTAGATCAGAGTATCATTCGTAGATATAAAACCCTGGACTTGTTTCCGCGCGTTTGAACTATGAACCATCCTGTCACCAACAGACCAAAACAAAAACAAATCTGAAAGATACTCAGGAATAATCTCACCTCCTGAGAGCGAATCGAATCCGTAGGCTAGCGGACCGACGGATGTCGGGAGACCAATCCACCGGGCGGTCTGCAGAATCAGTGGAGAAAATGCCGTGAAAACAGAGATATTTACCGGCACTGATTGTCAGCTTCCAGACTTTTGTCCTGTTTTTCCTGCAAATGTTCTTTTGTTCATGGTCGGGAGACCATGAACGATCAGGTGAAAGTATAAACCAATCCTGCAACCAGCCTGCGGATTGGTTCTCCATTCATAATTGAGGCATTACAGATTATGATAAATAAGACTTGCTTCACTTCCTTTAAGATTGAAAAATACAATAGTCAACTACTTTATTAGTCCGCGAGCCGGCGGATCAGTGTTAACCCCCATTTCTGATCCGACTTCGGGATAGGCAAGCGGGGGTGGAGCTCAGAAAAATTCGGATTACAATGTCGGAAAAGATATTGATTTCGCCTAATATACAACTCTTCGTTGCAACCAGCCAGATGGCGGATCATTTTGGGTAAGCGGAAATTTTAACCAGTATTGAAAAATACAATAGAGTTTTGTAATTACGTCAGTAAATACTGCTCAGCCACCTCACCTTCCTCCAGTGCATCAAGAATCTCATCGATGGCGTTTTCGTCAACGCCGGCGTACCAATGCCCCTGGGGATAAACGATCATGACCGGTCCCTCGCGACAGATATTCAAACAACCCGTGCTGGAGATAACAGTGTTTTCCAGGTCGCGTTCCATTAATTCCTCTTCCAAATACTGAATAATCCCCACCGATTCCTTTTTGTGGCAAACTCCTTTTGGTTCACCTTTTACCCTATAGCTGCAACAAACAAAAAAATGATAATCAGGTTTTTCCATTTCGTGCTCCTGTCTTTGACATTACTGTACCGACTTTCATCGCTTTTCACGGGAAATCGTTCTTCCACAACCCCGGGCGTTTTTTTCGGGACAATCCAACCGGACTAACCACATAATTGCGAATTGCCCCGGGTTGAACACGACCCCGGAGGGTTCCCGGGACTGCACCCACCGCTGCCGCAATCCTTTTCGGAGAGATATGCTTCGGGGATATAGCCTTGGGGATCGGACACCGTTTTTCCTTTAAAAACCCGGTAAAAGGCCTGAATAAGCGAACATTGTTCTTCGTATACCTTTATACCATTGTTTTGCAGGACTTTCTTAGGTTTGCCCCCCACACGATTAACAAAGACCGCCTTACAATCCTTCAGGATTTCCGCCATATTTTTCCAGCGATCGTCTCCACACCCGGGATCGGGCATTTTTCTCCTTTCGACGAATTCAAAACTATTCTTCGTTTCCTTATAAATACTCATTTCCCGGGCGGCCCCCAGATGTTGATCCACGAAAAAATTATCCGTGGTAGCGGCGGCAATATACTGTTTGTCTTCCAGGAAAGGATCCAACGGCCCGGAGGCGAAACGTCGGAGACAATTTTTCAGTTCTTCGCTCATCGGTTCATTCAACATGCCGACCGCATCCGCCCGGCACCGCCGGCAATGTGTCATCTGGCGAAGATATTTTCCGCATTGTTCGCGGATCGCGGATAAGGCCTCCGCGGCGGGCGATTCAACGTCCTCAAATTCGGTGCCGGCCAACGGATACAGCGGCATGGCATTGAAGGTATAAGCTCCCAGGGAACCGGCCTTTTTCGCTACGTCAACGACATGTTCATCGTTCACACCCGGTATAAGTACGGTATTCACTTTAACGGCGATTCCTTCCTTCCCGAGTGCCTCAACAACAGCCAATTGACGTTCTATTAATATTTCCGCGGCCTCTCGTCCGCGATAGATTTTTCTTCCTTCCCTGGCCCAGGCATAAATTTTTTCCCCGATTTCCAGATCGACGGCATTAACGGTAACCGTCATATGTGTTACGCCGATATTCTTCAACATTCCGATGTAAGGCCAAACATTGAAACCGTTGGTGGCTATGCAAAACTGTATTGAAGGGCATTTCCTCCTGATTAACCGCAATGTCTCAATGGTTTTCCCCGGGGTCGCGAAGGCATCTCCCGGTCCGGCAATACCGACAACCGAAATATTTACCAATCGTTCGGTAAGGGCATCGAAATAAGCAAGCGCCTGCCGGGGAGAGAGAACTTCCGTGGATACACCGGGTCGGTTTTCGTTAAGACAACTATACCGCCGGTCACAAAATTTGCACTTAATATTGCATTTAGCCGCAACCGGGAGGTGAACCCGGGCATATTGATGTCTGGCTTCGAAGTCAAAACAGGGATGAGTGGATTTATTTCTTACTATTTCCGCTTTCACATTCCATTCCTCTCTTACATATACGAATGTCCCACGGACGATTTGGCCTGGGTGCATTCGATGATGGTGTTGACGATACGATCAAAAAGTTCCTGGCTGCCCCGATATCCCAAATGCAACAGTCTCCCGCCGCCGATACGGTCGTGCACCGGGAAACCGATACGAATCAGGGGGATGTCCAGTTCGCGGGCAATGGCATATCCCTTGCTGTTCCCTACCAGAAAGTCGGGGGCCAAATTCTTTGCTTCATCCAAAATATCGGAAAAGTCGGCGTTTCCCCGAACCGAAATTGTCCGTCCGTACCGGGCTCCCATTTCCGATAATATTTTTTCCATGGCACCACTTTTGGAACCGGAGGCGCAAAGTACCGGGACGACGCCTATTTCAAACAGGAATGAAGCCATTGCTATGACAAGGTCCTCCTCCCCGAACAGAATTGCTTTTTTTTCAAATATGTATTTATGCGCATCGGCGTAGCTGTCGATGAGCCTCCCGCGTTCTTCGGCATATCTTGCCGGCATTTTCCTCCCACTGAGTTGCTCCAACACACCGAAGAATTCATCACTAAGGGTTATGCCGATGGGCAATCCAAGCGTGTATCGATGCACGGAATATTCTTCAAGAGGGAGGCCCGCGCTCCGGCCTGTTTTCAGGGTATGGCCAAACTCGATGACCGCTTGTGAGCGTCCCAGGGAAACAATCTCGTCGTACGTCGTTCCCCCCTTCGGAATTCTCTGATATTCTTTCCACAGGGGACCATCCAGTGTCTCCGAATAATCGGGGAGCATCACCCGGGGCAACCCGAAATCCGACACTATTTCCTTCAGATATCGCATGTCCGCGGGGGAAACAAAACCGGGAAACAAAGCAATCTGATCGGTACGGTCGCCCGCGCGCGCCAGGGACACTACCAGGGCCTTCACGGAGTCATAAAACCCATCCATGTGCGTCCCCCGGTAACTCGGGGTGGAAATATGAACGATCTCCGGCAAATCCGTCCGGGAATTCGCCTTTTTGAATTCGCTTATATACATCGGCACATTATCCCCGATGGTTTCGCTGAGGCAGGTGGTGGCAACACCGATGATTTTGGGATGATACTGACTGCAAACGTTCGTCAGGGCGTTTTTAAGGTTATCGCCACCGCCGAACACGGCGGCAGCCTCCGCAAAACTGGATGACGCAATATCAACCGGTTCCCGGAAGTGGCTGATAAGATACCTTCGAATGTAGGTTGCGCATCCCTGCGAACCGTGCAGAAGGCACAGTGCATCGCGAACACCTTTAAACACCAGAGAAGCGCCCAGGGGAGCACATAATTTGCAGGGATTGGTCGTCGCCGTAAAATTTTTCTCAGTCGACGCCATTGCCCGCTCCTACTGTTTTGCGCGGAGAGAATCTCCAAACGGGACTCATCACCGAAGAATACACCTCTTTCGCAAAGTTCACCATTCCTTCGTAACCGGCCAGTACCTGCTTCCGCTCATGGTTGTGATCACAAAATCCCATTCCCAGTTTGTAAGCCAGGGGTCTTTCCTTCACACCGCCGATAAAAAGGTCGACTTCCTTTTCGATCGAAAAATTCGCCAGTTCAACCGGATTGGAATCATCGACGATGATCGTCCCCGGAAGACACATATCCTTAAGCCGCGTGTAGTCATCCTTATTGCCGGTCTGGGACCCGACAACCGCAACTTCCATTCCCAACAAATGCAAAGCCTTGATCAAAGAAAAGGCCTTGAACGCGCCGCCGACATAAATCGCGGCTTTTTTCCCTTTCAGTTTTTCCCGGTAATATCGGATCCGGCGGTTGACCCGTTCAACTTCCGACTCAACGAGCAGACCGGTACGTTCCAAAAGCCCCACATCATTAAAGAAACGGGCGACCGCAAACAGCGCCTCCGAGGTATCTTCGATCCCGAAATAGGAAACCCTGATAAACGGGATACCGTATTTTTCCTTCATCTGTTTCGCAAGATACATCATGGAGCCGGAACATTGGACTACATTTAATGAAGCCCCGTGTGAGCGACCGATATCTTCGACTCTCCCGTCTCCGGTTATGGCGGAAACGACTTCAACCCCTATTCTACGGTAATACTCCCGGATGACCCACGTCTCACCGGCGATATTAAAATCACCAAGGATATTAATGCTGAATTTGGAAATTTTGTCGGTCGCAACACGACCGATGATTTTCAAAAGGGCTTCGCAAGCAGCCCTGTACCCGTCTTTTTTAGTTCCTTTAAATCCTTCGGAATGGACGGGCAACACCGGTATTCCTTTCTCCCCGGCAACCTGTTTACATACCGCGTCCACATCATCTCCGATAATCCCCACAATGCATGTTGCGTAGACAAACGCCGCCTTGGGATGGTGGGTGTCGATTAATTCGATGAGGGAATTGTACAGTTTTTTTTCACCGCCGTAAATAACGTTATTCTCCTGAATATCCGTTGAGAAACTCAACCGGTGCAGCTCGGGTCCGGAGGAGAGAGCGCCCCGAATGTCCCAGGTGTACGCAGCGCATCCGATGGGCCCATGGATAAGATGCAAAGCATCGGCAATCGGGTAAAGCACCACCCGCGATCCGCAAAACACACAGGCCCGTTGACTCACGGATCCGGCAACGCTGTTTCGTTCACAGCCGATATTGAACGTATCCTCACCCTTGCGAAAAACCTGTCTTTCGCGCTGTGCTAAAACATCAACCATTTTCACACCGGTGTATATTTCGGAGAACGGCGGAATTCCACCGGCGTGACGGATTTAGGCGGGACCCCGCGATCTTATTTCGTTTCATTAAATTTCTCATGGATTAATAATCGGATTGATCCGGCAGGCAACCGGTCACATTACAAGTTCAAAACTTTCTTCCGGAGCATCCCTGTCCTGCCGATCCAGAAGGGCCGACAACATTATTTCCAGCAAACGCATCACCCCCGCATATCCGACCGTGGGAAAATAGCTATGGCCGATCCTGTCCATGATCGGGAAACCCATGCGCACAAAAGGAATATCTTCATCCCTCGCGATGTACTTACCGTACGTGTTCCCGATGAGAAGATCTACCGGTTCGTTTTTTATGAGCTGGTGCAACAGAAATAAATCGGCATTGGCGCCATTCCTGACGTTCGCATTGGGGACCTTGTCTTTCAGAATGTTTCTGATCCTTGGCTCAAACTGTTTACCGGGCGTCCCGCTTATGATATGGATGGGTTTCATCTCGAGATCCACAAGAAATTCGGTAAGAGCCGTCAATTGGTCCGGATCGCCGAACAAGGCGACCTTTTTATTATAAAAGTATTGTTGCATATCGGTAATAATATCGACCGCCCTTCCTCTTTCGGCGGTAATCGACGTCGGCACTTCCACGCATGCCGCCCGGCTCAAACCGCTGATAAACCTGTCGGTGGCGGAAATCCCGATGGGAAGATCAAGCAATTCATATTTCACTTTGCATTTGCTGTCCAACAGGGCGGCCGCGCTTTCGGTGCCGAAGGGCCCAAGAGCAATCGTCAGTTTGCTGTCTCCCGTACTTTTCAGATCCGGTATCGTTACGCCCCCCTCGGGATAAAACATGTGTTTTCCCCTTTGGGGGGCGTCGAGAACATCGGAAGTATCAGGAAAAAGAACGGCTTTCACTCCCATTTCTTTTGCGATTCTTTTTATTTCCCTCATATCCGACGGCTCGACCCAGCCCGGGATAATATTAATCTGATCCCGGTACCTTCCCGTTGATTCGGAAAAGTATTTCACCATTCCGGCAACCATATTCGCGTACCCGGTAACGTGAGACCCCACATAACTGGGAGTATTGCAGTGAATCACATGTTTTCCTTCGGGGACTTTTCCATCGTCATAGGCCTTGCGGATGATCTGGTTTATGTCGTCCCCGATCGTTTCCGAAAGGCACGTGGTATGAATCGCAATCACTTCGGGGGCATACACGGTAAACATATTGTTGATAGCCTGTAGCAGGTTGGCCTGACCTCCAAAAACCGATGCTCCTTCCGTAAACGAACTGGTGGCGGCCATAATTGGTTCTTTATAGTGCCTGGTAAGGGTACTTCTATGGTAAGCGCAGCAGCCCTGGGAACCATGGCTGTGCGGCAAACAACCATGGATTCCCAGTGCGGCATACATCGCTCCAATGGGCTGGCAGGTTTTCGCAGGATTTATTGTGAGCGCTTTTCTTTCTTTAATTTCCGAAGGTGTGTGTCGTAAGAGCATAAATTTCTCCTTTTATTGAAAAGGTCTACAAAGAGACATATTCAGCCGTGATTTCCGCCCCGTTCTTTTCCCAGGGAGGTATGATCAAATCCCAAATGCGAGTGTTAACCATGCGATCGATTTCCAGGTAAAAGTTAATCGCCCCCCGGAAGCCGGCATAGGGACCGCCGTAATCGTAACTGTGTAATTGTTTCAGGGGAACACCCATTTTCTGCACGACATATTTTTCCTTGATCCCGGCACAAAAAATGTGCGGCTTGTAGAATTCAATCAATTTTTCCGTTTCGTAGTGGGAAATATCATCGACAACCAGGGACTGTTTGCCCATTTCCGCCATTAATCCGTCATATTCACCGATTTCGAGTCCTTTCTTCTTAAGCGACCGGATTTCCTCGGCGCTTTTCCGCGGACGGTAGCGCTTGTCGTCCTTTTCCACAAACAGCTCTTCGATGTTGCGACTGTCGGCGTCGATTTTTATGTCGGGTAATACTTCTCTGCCTTCATAATCATCCCGATGGCCGAACTCATAGCCGGCGCAGACCGTTTTCATTCCCAGTTCATTAAACAGCTCCTGGTAATGGTGTGCCCGTGAACCACCGACGAAGAGCATGGCCAGTTTCCCTTCGCACCGCGGCTTTGTTTCACGTAAGACTTCATTAACCGCCGCCATTTCATCCTTAATAAGTTTTTCCACACGGTTAATAAGTTTCTTATCGCCGAAATACCGGGCCATCTTCCGCAGGGATTTGGCCGTCGCTTTCGCGCCGGTGAAATTCACCTTCAACCAGGGAATACCGAATTTTGTCTCCATCATCTCGGCCATGTAATTGATCGACCGGTGACACATGATCACGTTAAGATCCGCCGTGTGTGAATTCGCGAAGCGTCCCATATCCGAGTTCCCGCTAAAGGTGGAAATCAGCGTAAAGCCCGCCAATTCAAGAATACGCTCCAACTCGAACGCGTCTCCGCCGATGTTGTATTCACCAAGCATGTTGATCTTGAAATCACCCTCCTTCACCGTGTCATCAAGGCCTACTACATGTTTAAAGAGGCCGTTGTTGGCGATGTGGTGACCGGCGGATTGACTTACCCCTTTGTACCCCTCACAACTGAATGCAAAAACATTGATACCCAGTTTCTCTTTCATTTCCCTGGCCACGGCGTGGACGTCATCACCGATCAAACCGATGGGACAGGTTGAAAAGACGCTTATTGCCCGGGGTTTAAAGAGATCGTAGGCTTCCTGAATGGCCTCCCTCAATTTCTTTTCGCCGCCAAACACAATGTTTGAATCCTGCATATCCGTTGAAAAACAGTAGGTCATGAAATTTTCATCTTCATTGCCTGGAGGTTTGGTTTGGTTCCTTCTTGTCAACCAACTGTAAAATCCACAACCGATCGGGCCGTGGGTAATGTTAATGATGTCCCTGGTGGGACCAAGGACTACTCCCTTGCAACCGGCATAGGCACACCCGCGCTGCGTAATAATGCCGGGAATGGTTCTGACATTGGCCTGAATTTTTTGCTCGTTTTCGGGATCCCTGACAACAATGGATTTACTCCTTTTCCGCGCGACTTTCGGCGGGTACTTTGACAGAATTTCCTCCTTAATGGCCAAGGGATCTTGCAATGTGTCGTGATCCATCATTATAGTCCCCCCGAAGAATCAAGAACGGTTCCGCCCGATGCCCCCCGTACCGTTTCTCCCGTTCTGACGCGCGTAGCCTCCAGAATGGGTAAAACGAATATTTTCCCGTCACCGGCATTCCCGGTGTGATTCGCCTTGATTATCGCCTTCACCGTCCGTTCGACAAAATTGTCCGATACGATTACCGTTATCAGCCTTTTGGGGACGAGCCGGGGGCCATCCCCTAACAAGGAGATGGCCTCCTGACGCCCCTCTTTGGCGCCTTCCAAAATCCGGAAATCAACCAATCCTTTCCCCCGTCCGAGAACCTTCCCGGTGGCGGTAAAAGAGGTGATCCCAACCTCATTAAGGGCCCTTTTGGTCGCATTTATTCTATTGATGCGAATCATTGCCATAACTTCTTTCACGGTTTACTCCTTGGTTGCTTCTTCTTTGACGCCGGAACTGATGGTATAGGCCTCGAGTACGGGGGAAACGAATATTTTCCCGTCGCCATAAGCTCCTATATCCCCTGTTTTCGCCGCCTCTATAATCGTTTTGACCACAAAATCCTTATCCTTCTCCTTTATAACCGTGAGAAGCAATTCCTTGGGAAGTTCATCATAGGTAATGCTTCCGACTTTCAAACCCCTCTGTTTCCCACGTCCATACACGGAAATTCTTGTTACGGCAGGATATCCCGCTTCCAAAAGTCCGGCAAGCACCGCGTCGGCTTTTTCCGTCCTGACAATTGATCTAATCATTAACATGACTTATCCTTTGTTTTTATTGAAAATTTATGAGTACCAATTCCACCGGAAGGATCAGACCATTCCGAAATCAACCAGCAGGTTTTCAAGATCGTCAATCTTCATCGGTGTCGGCACCACAAACATCTCGTTCTCATCGATTTTTTTGGCCAGCGTCCGGTATTCATCGGCCTGCGAATGTTCCGGTTCGTACTCAATGACCGTCTTCCTGTTTATTTCAGCTCTTTGCACAACATTGTCCCGCGGGATGAAATGGATCATCTGGGTACCCAACCCTCTTGCGAATTCCTCAATCATTTCCTTTTCATTGTCCACCATCCGGCTGTTACAGATGATTCCCCCCAGACGGACATTGCCGGCATCCGCGAATTTCACAATTCCTTTACAAATATTGTTGGCGGCATACATAGCCATCATTTCCCCGGACACAACGATGTAAATTTCCTGAGCCTTTCCTTCCCTCATCGGCATGGCGAAACCACCACACACAACATCCCCAAGAACATCATAAAAAGCATACTCGGTTTGATGCCGCTCGTCATAGGCGCCCAATTGTTCGAGCAGATTAATGGAGGTTATAATACCGCGACCGGCACAGCCTACCCCCGGTTCGGGTCCGCCCGACTCCACGCATCGCACATTGCCACAACCCAACTTGATAATGTCGTCAAGCTCGATATCTTCTCCTTCTTCCCGAAGGGTATCAAGAACCGTCTTCTGTGCCAACCCCCCAAGGAGTAAGCGTGTCGAATCCGCCTTCGGATCGCAACCCACGACCAAAACTTCCTTGCCCATCTCCACTAATCCCGCAACGGTATTCTGGGTTGTGGTGGACTTTCCGATTCCACCCTTTCCATAAATGGCTATTTTTCTCATAATTGTTCTCCCTGATTATTATCTTATCGTTTATTACCGATTGACTAAACTTATATTTTTACCATTTCGTATAACTGTTACGTTTGTACCACTTGGCAATAAACGGGCCAATTTGTAACCGCAAAATTTTGTGTCCGACGTAGCGTATTTGTAACCGATTGATACTCAACCGCATACGCGTTTAATAATTTTTTTTATTTCGGACCGACAATTTGTTTTTGGTCATTCTTTCCCTGAAGAAATCCTACCATAATGTTGTCTTTACGGATCAATACATGGAGAGAAATACAAAAATGTAGGTAAGAATAGACTTCAATTTTTCACCTGAAATTCTGTTCTTTCCCGCTGGCGGACAGGCTCGCGATTTTGTTTATCCGGACAAAATAATTCGCAAAAATTCAGAAAATCAATATGGCTGTTTTATTCACCGCAAAGGCGGAAAGAGCGCGAAGGTTATTGAAAATAAAATATATATTTACGAGCGATGGAAAACAATTGACATAATCTCATAAGGTATTCAGTATCCCTGATCGATTGATATTCCTATCCTTATCTCTGTGAGCCCGGTCGCTGATGAATAACTCGGGTAAGGTATCCATGCCGTGAACCGATGGATAATGTTGATAATATAAGCGTTAGGGGGTGTAGCCCGGTTTTCCGGGATAATCCAT
The DNA here is from genome assembly GCA_027021785.1 of Fidelibacterota bacterium. Classification (GTDB taxonomy): domain Bacteria; phylum Fidelibacterota; class Marinisomatia; order Marinisomatales; family JAADGP01; genus JAADGP01. The sequence continues at coordinate 22,206 of JALUTR010000086.1, forward strand.
TATCGTATAGTAATTAAAAACCAGACGGTAATCAGGTAAACAAACGCGGGATCATTGATTTGCGTTTTGTTTATTCAGGGTGGATATGAGGTCGGTCGGTCTAATCGCGATAATCTTTTGGATTTATCCCGTATTTTTTTACCCGTAATCCCATTATTCGTTCACTTACCCCCAGAATCCTGGTAGCCTTTGACATGTTCCCTTTTGTGGATTTCAGGGCATCGATGATTAAGTCCCGCTCCACATTCGACAGAATTGTCGCCAGCGTGCTCCGGCATGCTGTTCCGCTGGTTTCAGCCGTCTGCAGGCTGGGTGGCATGTGATAGGCATGGATAACACCGTCGGTACTGAGCAGCACGGCCCTTTCCATGGCGTTTTCAAGCTCACGAACGTTTCCGGGCCAATGATAAGACATCATCATATCGATGGCGGAAGTCGTGATTCGTTTTACGCTATGTCCCAGTTTTTTGCTGTATTTCTCCACAAAATGATCGGCCAGCAACATAATATCGGATTTACGCTGTCTCAACGGCGGCACATGGATGGGAAAAACATTAAGACGATAGAACAAATCCTGGCGAAACAATCTTTTCGATATCAGTTCCTCAATATTCCGGTTTGTGGCCGCGATAATGCGCACGTCTGTTTTAATGGTGGTGTTGCTGCCGATGCGTTCGAATTCCTTTTCCTGAAGGACGCGCAATAGTTTTACCTGCGTAACCAGCGACAAGTCACCTATTTCGTCCAGCAGGAGGGTTCCGCCGTTTGCCGATTCAAACCGTCCTTTGCGAGTGGCAACAGCCCCCGTAAAGGATCCTTTCTCGTGCCCGAAAAGTTCACTTTCCACAAGGCTGTCGGGGAAAGCGGCACAATTGACTTTTATAAACGGTTTATCCGCCCGGTTACTGTTGTAGTGAATGGCAGCGGCAACCAGTTCCTTTCCGACTCCGCTTTCTCCATAAATGAATACGGTCGTATCCGTTGAAGAAACACGGTCGATAAGGGCATACATCTCCTTCATGCGTTTGGCGTTCCCGATAATATTTGCCGGCCGGAACACGTCCTTTACTTCATTCTGCAAACGCTGGTTTTCTTCCTGGAGAAACAACTGTTCCTCCTGAAGGGATTGGTAAACCCGCACCGACTGGGCAATCATTGATGCGATAATGGAGAGTAAACGCACGTCATCTTCAAGAGAAAAGCTGTCATCGAACAGCCGATCAACGCTGAAGGCGCCGATCACTTCTCCCGATAGTTTTATGGGAACACAAATAAACGAAATGTCACTTTTATTGAGATTTTTCCGGGCTTCAGTCCGATCAAGAAACTGTGGTTCCTCGGAAATCTTCGGTATGATCATGGGTCTTCCCGAAGCGACAACTTTGCCGGTTATGCCTTCACCGATTTTGTACCGCCCCCGGGCACGCTCCTCTATGGAAAGCCCATAGGCGTCTTCGATAAATATCTCATTGGTCGTGCGATTCAGAATAGTCAATGCCGCTCGCGACAAACCCATGTGCTCGGCAACCACTTTCAGTACCGGTCTTACAATCTCCTTTATATTTTTACTTCGATTTAACGTCTGGCTTATTTCGAACAACAGGGACAATTCCTTAACTTCGCGCTGCAAGTGTTTATAACGGGTTACCATAATGTCCATTCCTTTACGTAAAAACAGGTTCTTTCTTTGTCGAGTTATTCAACATTGCGGCTATAGTCCTTTTAACCCATCATCATTAATAAAAGAAACGTATTCCGATTACGAAACACGGAATACGGCGGTATTACATGTTACATTAACGAGTATGGAGAAAAACTTTGTCGGAGAAGAATGGCCAATTGATACGCATCACGGTTATACCAGAGGGAATACGATGACACCTGGGGTCGGAACCGGGAAAATGTAGTGACTTTACCCGGTTTCTTTGGTTCTCCTTTTCCCCGGTACGAATCCGGATGTCCGCTTCAATTAGTTGATCCAAGACCGTCCTTCGTCCTTCTTCCCGGCCACAGTACAGATGGTTACGACCGTAAGTTCGACGAACTCATTCCGTACGGCAATCTTAGGACAAACCTTTTTCTAACGGGGAAGACAATAAAATGAATAAGTCATACGAATCAAGAAATATTTAGGTGTTATAATAGAAATACTTAAATTATTTATGCTATTAAATCATTTTGCTTTTTATTATTAGTTTATACCGTACATAAAGAATTAAAAACATCCGTGCGGTTTTCCCCGCTCTGGTATATAATGCCATAGTGACGGAGTATATTTGAAGAGCTCCCGACGAAAGTCGGGAAGCGAACCGACGATGGATCGACGTTTGTCGGGAAGCGGAGCAGAATCCGAATTCTTCTGCGTTCTGACCGCTCCTTAAAAGATAGACGATATTGCTATTTCGCCGGGCGGACAAGCAGAACCGCCCGGCGGGTTGAAAAAATGATTTTATAGTACCCTGTTACTCCGAAGCCGATTCCTGTAAAGAACGTACCATGCTTCGCCCCGATCAATGGGAAATCATTCGATCGGAGCCATTACCGTCAATCCGTTAATTCTTCACAAGGGAATTTACCCCTCATTCACAACCGTTAAAATGAATCCGTCATCCGGTTTCCGATCAATACCGGGCTTAAGTCCCCGGGTTTTCACTTCCCGGATGACGTTTTTAAGAGAATCAATATCGCCTAATTTGATCTTAATGGTCTCACCTACATTTAAATCCTCGATTACTTCCAGTGATTTTATTTTTGATATGGGACAAACATAGTCGCTCAGATCATATTCTTTTACCACGGGTTCATCTTGCATCGTTTCCAGGACTTCTTTGTAAAAACCGGCATATTTGAAGGCGTCGTCCGGCGATATCACAACGGATAACCCTTTATTTGATTTTGCATATTGTAAAGCGGCATACAGTATGGCGCCGGTCGTAGGACCAACAAGCACCCCGTCTTTCCGGGCTAAATTCACGGCCGTCATAAAGGCATCTCTATCCGTGACCTCGATGATATCGTCAACTACCGATTTATCAAGTATTTTTGGTACCAGATCTTCCGACAATCCGGTAATTCTCTTCATTCCCGGCAATTTATGATTTATGGATGTCGGCTCAATGCCAATGATCTTAATATTCGGATTTTTCTCCTTCAGATATTTCCCGACCCCGGTTATCGTCCCGCAAGTACCAAATCCGGCGAAGAAATAATCGATTTTCCCTTCCGTCTGTTTCCATATCTCCGGTCCTGTCGTACGGTAATGGGCTTGTACATTCAACTCATTTTCATATTGGTTCGGGCTGACATATTTATCTCTTGTTGCCGGACTGTTAACGAGGGCATTGACCAATCCCCGGGCGCCTTCCGATGGAAATAAAGGACACAGTTCATCATCGGCTTCGTTTACCTTGGCGCCCATAAAATTCAACATCACCTTTTTCTCTTCCGGGATGCCCTCCGGGACAGCGATTTCGATCGGTATTCCCAGGGCATTGGCAATGCTTACCAAAGCAATCCCCGTATTCCCGGAAGACGGCTCGACAACGGTCTTTTCCCCGATTTCCAGGGCGCTCAACATTTCGTAAGCAATCCTGTCCTTAATCGAACCGAAAGGATTATATCGTTCCAGCTTCAGGAAAATATCAAAGTCGCTGTTTGGGTTAATCCGGTTTAATCTTACCAGCGGAGTCGGATTATCCACATCGGCAATTAGTTGGATAATATTGGAATAAACCCTTAATTGATGATCAAATTCTATTTTCTTATTGTTACGTTCCATTGATTCCCCCTTACTCTACTTTAATATTTGTGTATGGATACCGCATTCGCCGCCGCATTTACTCGTATTTATCCATCGTCCGTCTCTTTCAAGCTCGCCACCGATATGCGAACAAGTCTCACAACCAAGGGACCGGTACCCCAATCCATACCAGGGATGGGGGTCGATTCCGCGCGTTGAGATGTATCGCCAAATCTCAGCTTCAGTGAAAGTCAGAATCGGATTTATTTTGACAAGGCCACCCTTGCTTTCGATCTCCCGGTAATCTTTTCTGGTCCGCCCCTCCGTATTTCTTAACCCGCAAATCCAGGCGTCCAATTCGCTGACGGCTAATTTTGTGGGGTAGACTTTCAACAACCGGCAACACTCATCCGGATCCGCTTCATAAATCTCCTTTCCCGTTTCGGCTTTGACCTGTAAAGATTTATTGTCAAACTCATCCGTCGGTAATAAAATCACGTTTAGGGAGCTATCCCGAAGAGCCTCCGGAACACGATCGGCTACGATGTAAACGGTTGTATTCAGATTCCATTTTGAGTTCATCAGCCGGAGATACAGGAAGGTTACCCGCGGTTTATACACCGTCATTACGGCAAAGACTTTTATTTCCGGATCCACCTCTCTTGCCAGATGGAGAGTCACCATGCTGTCTTTTCCGAAAGAACAAGCTACCGCCACTCTTTCGTAGGTATTTATCGCCGACTCAATCAGCTCTTTCGCGCGTTTAATTTTTTCTTCCACTTTTCACCATTTATTATCACAAAATGCGAATTGTTCACTGGGGAGAATCATTTCTTTTAATCCCTCGACGCCGATTTCATCCAGAATAGTGGCAACATTCACGCCTCTCTCTTTCACAATGCGCAAGCATCTTTCCGTAACTTCGAGCGTTTCCTCGTCCGTCAGAAATTCGGCGATCACTTCTCCCAACCGCGTGTCCTCACCTTCTTTGCCCCCTACCAATATGGAGAATCCTTTTTGTTCTTCCAGGATCGCGTCAAAGGGGCAGACCGCGATGCATTGACCGCAATGTCGGCATTCATTTTCATTGATCACGGCAATATCGGCGATCATATCGATCGCTTCCCTCTTACACACATCCAAACAAAGTTCACAACCAACACAATCGCTCTCGCTCACCGCCGGTTTTGCCACCCCGATATAACCAATATCATTAATATGGGAAATCCCACAGGAATTCGGACAGCCGGAACCCGATATTTTTATGTTCAAATTATTTAAACCCAACTCCTCCACCTTACGTTCGACTTTTCGCAGGAAGGGTTGGGTACTGGCATTGCTTTCGGTACAATATTCACCGAAACAGGATTGCAAATTGTCAATTCCCCTGTCCAGTATCTGCAGGCCCGCCGCCGCCAATCTTTCCCGTATGATTTCCAGATATTGCGTATCCACATAAGGGATTTCAGGAGCGCCCCGTACCGCGAAATGAACAAATCCATGTCCATACTTTTCGGAAATATCGGCGATTTCCCTTAACTGGTTTGAAGTTATTTCCCCGCACGTGGCGCGAATTTTCAAAATCATTTTATTGGTTGCGATTTCTTTCGTGCCGGTTGCGCAGGGAACCGGTTCAACAGGCGGTCGTTGATGCAAATCCGTGTTCAGGACCTGCTTCACGTATTCCACACCAAGCCTCTTAATCAGGTGTGAACCCCTTTCTCCCTTTTTTCCTTCATGACGGATTAATTCGAAGTAATTCTGAACAAAACGCACCGCTTCATCTTCGGAAATCCCACCGGCCATTTTCACACCCACAGAGGGGTTTACCCCTAACATTCCGCCGACATATACGTCGTAATAACCTTGCTTGCCCTCTTGCGCCACACCAATAAAGCTGATATCATTCAATACCCGGGAAATGATGCAGTCATTCTTACAACCGGCCACACCGATTTTTATCTTGTGGAGAATAGGGTCGCGGAAATAGTTCTCAAGTTTCTCAGCCAGGGATATGGAATCGGTAACGGCATCGGGACAGATCGTGTTGCTGTAGCAAACATTGATATTTCTCACGCGGGGTCCGCACCGGTCCAATTCCAAATAAACCCGACTCAGTTCTTTTTTAACCTGCTCGACATCATTTAAATGAATATGGGGAATAATCGGTATTTGCCTGGTACTGAATAAAAGATATCCCCGGGCGTATTGATCGGTAATGTCCGCGATTTTAACCAATTGCTCGGAATTCAGATTACAGCAAGCGGTTTTTATCCATACCGAATACATATCGGGGTCTTTCAGCTTTACCACCCCGCCCTTTCTTAAAGCTTCCACATCTATCTTCGGTTTACGAGTCTTATTGTTTGTATCCATCTTCTTTTTCATCTGTTACGTTATAAAAAAGCCCCTTCATTTGTGCTGGTGAAGGGGCTTGATTGATCAAATTTTGATTGTACGGTTACACCGGCACAAGTCCCCTTGCTTTTATCATACAACAACAACCGGGCTTTCCGTTAATCATCATTTTATGATTGTTTCGCACTTTATTATGTTCTCTTATTCTTTTTCTGATCCAATATCTTTTAATAAAAAACCCTCTCACTTGTGCTGATGAAAGGGTTTTTAACAATCATATTTTGTATACCTCTACACCGGCACAAGTCCGCTTGTGTCTACCATACAACAACAATTTTTTCTCTTGCAGATCATTATTTTTTTATTCATTAAAATTTCGTGGTGGAAAGTTAATATCCTTTTTACCGGGGTTACAAATATTTTTACAAATAATGGAATTTTGCAGCTCACACATCACGTTTCATTCCACATCACCGATTACCCGCCTTAGCAAACCGTCATTTTTTTCAAGGAAAGATTTCGCCTTATTCAAACCGCAATTTTTCCGTGCCATCACGATAGCGGTTTTCACCGACCCTTCGGCCCGGTAAAGATATTCCTGTGCTTCGTCGTAATCCAGACCGGTTAATTGTTCGATGATGCGCGTTCCGCGATCGACCAACTTATTATTCACAACCTGCAAATCCACCATCAGATTCCCATATACTTTGCCGATTCGAATCATGGTCGTTGTGGATATCATATTCAACACCATCTTGGTCGCGGTTCCCGATTTCATCCGCGTCGAACCGGTAATGATTTCCGGGCCCACATCCACTGCGATCAATACGTCAACCTCCACCGGCACCAACGGTTTGGGATTGCAGATCATGTAAACCGTAGACGTCCCGACAGAGCGACCGTATTCCAACGCCGCTACTACATAAGGGGTAGCGCTGCTGCTGGCGATGCCGAATACCAGGTCACCGGCCTCCACCCCGGCGGCCTTCAAATCCCGTATGGCGTCTTCCGGTTTATCTTCGGCGCCTTCGATGGAACGAACAAGCGCTTCCCGCCCCCCGGCGATGATTCCCTGAAACCAGTCCCGCGGCGCGGAATATGTGGGCGGCATTTCCGTGGCATCCAGGACCCCTAACCGTCCGCTGGTCCCGGCGCCGACATAAAATATACGGTGACCATTCCTGATGGTCTTAACAGCCAGTTCGACGGCCCGCGCTATTTCCGGGATGACTTTATTAATCGCCCCGGCGATGGACTGATCCTCCCCGTTAATAATGGTCAATATTTCCGGTATTGATCGCTTGTCGATTTGATGAGAATTCGGGTTCTGCTGTTCGGTGGTCAGATCTTTGCGGTTTCTCATTTGTTGTTCATCCATAGCTTAATTTAAAGCAAATTCGTTTGGAGGTATTAATACTTATTCCGTTATATTTCCGTCATTATCTATTCCATATCCGGTTATTAAAGAGGAATGAAAATGAATTGTTCTCATTGGAAACCTGCTCCGGGTAGGAAACAATTATGGTAAACCATTATCCAATGTCAGAGGATTCTCAAATCAATCGACCCCGCAAATGGATGAATCTCACCCTCCGGCTTGAGGATTCAGACCCCATGGAATTATGCGACCTGGCATTGGAATTGGGCGCCTTATCGGCGACAATTCAGGATTCCTCTCCCAATGATATCGCGTCCGAAATATGGTTTGATGAACCGGGACAACAAAACTATTCCGCCTGGAATCAATTGACGGTAACGATATTATTGGATGAACGGACAGACATCGATGGATTCATAAAGCAGGTTCAAGAGCGCTTCGCTTTCGAAAAGCCGCCCGAATTCCGGGTAAACTTCATTGAAGACCGGGACTGGGTCGAATACACGCAACGCCGACACAAACCATTTCAAATAAACCGGCGATTATGGGTGGTACCGACCTGGCATGCCCCACCCGATCCGACAGCCGTGAATGTATTTATCAATCCGGGATCGGCTTTCGGAACGGGTGGTCATCCCACTACGCAATTATGCCTGGAGTGGCTGGCGGAAAATATCGCGGGTGGTGAAACCGTTCTGGATTATGGTTGCGGGTCGGGAATCCTGGGGATCGCCGCGAAAAGGTTGGGCGCGAAGTCGGTCACCTGCGTCGACATCGACGAAAGAGCGTTAGATGTTACTCATCAGAACGCAAAATTAAATCATTGCGATCTGGTGGTTGGTTTCCCTCATCAAATCGAATCAAGACCCTTCGATGTGCTGGTGGCAAACATACTGGCAAATCCGCTCCGGGTATTGGCGCCGACTTTGTCCGGTCATGTCAGAACCGGCGGTCACCTGGTTTTATCCGGGATTCTTGAGGACCAGGTTTCGTCCGTCGAATCCGCTTACAAACCATTCTTCGCATTTCGCCACCCCACGATCAATACCGGCTGGGTGCGGCTGGAAGGGATAAAACAGTAACCGATTATCCGGACTACGCCTTCAACCTGGAAAAATATCGTCTGGCTTCAGCCATGACCTTTGGTGATAGGAGAATTGTTGAAGTCATGGTCGGGATGGCCATTATGGCGAACATACCGTCCAATACGTTGACTACAATATCAATCGAAACCACGGCGCCGATAATCAAAGATATTACATAGAAACCGTTATAGGTTTGTTTCCAACGCGTTCCGAATAAATAACCGGCGCATTTGCATCCATAATACGAATAACCGATCATGGTGGAAATACTGAAAGTCAATACGGAAACAAGCAGCAGGAGTTGACCCCATTTCCCCAATTCCCGGGAAAAGGCCTGGGTCGTCAGAGTTACCCCATTGGCTTCATTCCCTTGCCATATACCCGATGTGAGAATGACGATTGCCGTGACGGTACACACCACAATCGTATCAACAAAAGGTCCCATCATGGCGACCAGGCCTTCGCGGACGGGCTCCTTGGTTTTCGCGGCTCCATGCGCCAATGCTTCGGTACCGATACCGGCCTCGTTGGAAAACGCGGCCCTACGAACACCGGTTATAATTACCGTGCCAACCGCTCCGCCGGCGACGGCATCGCCGGTAAAGGCATCCCGAAAGATTAACATAAACAGTGAGGGTATTTCGGTAAAGTTTTTCAACAAAATAAAGAGCCCGGCAAGCATATACAGCGCTACCATGACAGGAACCAATCTGGATGCGACGAGACCTATCCGTTTGATCCCGCCGAAAATGACGCTGGCAACGAGGACCGCTATTATTATTCCAACGATGAGATTACCGTAAACGGGGGTGATTATAAACAAACCATAAGGCACAAATATTTCATCGCGGATAATCTGTGTAAGCTGATTGGCCTGAAACAAAGAAAGGCAACCGATCAACCCCGCAATGCTGAAAACAACTCCCAGCGGGCGATATTTCGGCCCCAGGCCGGCTTCGATATAATACATCGGTCCTCCCTGGATATCGCCACGATCATCTTTCCCACGATAAAGGATACTTAAGGTACACGTAAAAAACTTCGTCGACATCCCCACAATAGCGCTGACCCACAACCAAAACAAAGCGCCGGGCCCGCCGGTATAGATCGCAATCGCCACGCCACTGATATTCCCCATTCCCACCGTACTGGCCAGGGCGCTGGAAAGAGCCTGGAAGTGGGTAATGTCACCGGGATCATCAGTACGGTCATACTTTCCACGCAAAATATTGATGGCATGTCTAAAATAGCGAAAGGGAATAAAACGACAATAAAACGTAAAATACAAACCGCCCCCGATCATTAACACCAGCAGCGGCATACCCCACATAAAATTAGCAAAATCAGCAGCTAATTTATCCAAAAGTTCTATGAACGCGGATTGATCATTCATCTGTATTATTACCTTTGAATCATTTTTATAATATACGCATTATATGGAAATTACCGTTTGGAAAAACTACGTTTATGCTCGTGAAAATAATAGACCGGTACTTAATCAGACAATTCCTGAGTATCCTCGCCATGGCGCTGGTTGGATTCATCGCGGTATTCATTATCGTCGACCTGATTGAGAACCTGGACCAGTTTATCGATAATTCCGTTCCGGTCAGGACGGTACTCCGTTATTATTTTTACACCTTACCCTGGTTTTTAAGTATCTGTTTGCCCATGTCCATGCTGATTGCAACCGTGTTTAGTGTCGGCCTCATGGTTAAAAGGAATGAATGGACGGCAATGAAATCATCGGGAATCAGTCTTTACCGCCTTGCCACTCCACTTATTTTAATCGGTTTCATAATGAGCGCTGTCGCTTACGACCTGGATAATGTTCTTGTCAGTTGGGGAAATGAAAAACGTTTCGTTATCGAGAGAAAGTATATGAAAAAAAAATCCCGGCGACGCCTGATAAGACACAAAAGTATTTTGAACGACGTATTTCTGCAGAAACAGGAAACCATTCATATTGCCCTTAGCAAATACCGGATTAACAAGCGCTCCGCTCAGGGAGCAACAATTATTTTTCTGGACAATGGTATGATCGATAAGCGGATTGACGCTAAATCCATCACCTGGGTTGATTCACTGGAAGGTTGGGCGGTTTCCGAATTCTCGATCCGTTCCTTTGGCCCCGATCGAACCGAAGATAAGGTTGTAATCTCCAAGCATGATTCGGTAATGGCATTGGGCTTTGTTCCGGATGATATCACCAAGCAATTCAAGTCCCCGGACGAATTGAATTTTACCGAATTGACGGAACGCATTGCCTTGTTAAAGGAAAACGGTGTTGACACGCGACGCTGGGAAGTCGCCCGTTATTTCAAAATCTCTTTTGCCTTCACGAATTTAATCGTCGTTTTATTCGGCCTACCCTTAGTGGTTATGCGGCAGAAAGGAGGGTTGTCATTCGGCGCCGGAATGAGTGTCTTCGTAATTTTCGGTTATTACGTTTTTATTAAGTTCGGACAATCCCTGGGATATAAAGCGGTATTGGACCCGTTATTGGCGGCCTGGATCGGAAATATTGTTTTTTCCACCGGTGGGTTACTGCTGTTGTTCTTCGCCCGGAAATGACCGTAGTTCCGATTCCGGTTGTTTTTCGGGTTCCGTTTCCCGCCCGTTTTGATCAAGAGGGACAGGCGCCGGTCCCGCGTTTGTTCCTTCCGTCTGCTTGCTCTTTCTGCTCCTGAAGCTGGTAATCGTCAGCGCCGTCGACAGATTCAACCCCTTCATGGTATGAATCCAAATTCCGTTGCGGAAGGCGAAACCGAAATCGAATATAATCGGTCCTTTATGAAAACCAAAACCCAGTGACAATTCCTTGAAATCGGCGCCCCCCCACCCATAACCGATGCGCAGGGGAACACTTGGGAACTTCCGCAATTCCACCCCAATGGACCATCGCCAACGCGCGCGGGCAAAGAATCGATCCTCGAATCCGGTGACCAGATCGGAACTGATTAAATAATCAGGCAGGGATTTGGAAATCCCGATCCGGAAGATCGCCGGGTAGTTGATTGAAAATTCTTTCAGTTTCCCGTTTTCATCCACATTTCGCACAATCACCTGTTTGCTGGTAAATAATGAATCGCTGGAAAGCGTTTGGGCATTCACCGAATCGATCTGGTAAGTATACCGGATTGCCATGGAGTCGTTCAGAACGGTACCGCCCCAGGAATAATGCCAAAGGTCGTCTTTATTCCCGTAGATTTTATCGGGTCCGGCCAGGATATCCTTGATAAAACTGGGACGATTCCAGGTTATTTTCCCCAGGGCGTTAATCATGGAAAAACCAACCCGCCAGCCATTCACTTCTTTCGTGGCAAACCCGATATCCAGGCCCAACCCGGATCCTCCTATTCCCTGGCGTAACAGGTACGAACCCCGGCCGTACAACGCGTCTTCCGTCGTTTCCAGGTCCGCTTTGCTGGAATCCGGATCAATACCGACGTAGAAAAGTCCCTGCAAATACTTGAGCGTTATACCCCAGGCAAATGACTCATAAGGAACGGCAAAAGAAAACCCCAATTCATTGACGCCCAGGATTTCGTAATTCAGGGTCAAATCAATGTCCGGATAATCGGCATTTCCGTATAATATCAAACGCAGCAAACCCAGGGGGATTTTTGTATTGGAGAGGATAATGGTATTGCTCGTGAAAGCCATGTTCCCGGAGGCATAGTTTAACACCGGTGTCGGAATGTGCAGATCCTGGAAGAGCGTTAGCCCCCCACTGTCTTCGAAATTCCGGAATAGAGCATCTTTTCTCGCGCCTATTAAGGTATCCCCGCTGATATCGCTCAAATTTTTCAACGAAAGAAAATTCCCGACAATACCGAAATCCATTCCGAACAATTGCATCATGAACGGTTTGTCCCGTTGGTAGGCCAACAGCGCCGGGTTAAATCCAATCGCGAAAATACCGTCGGCTACGGTCGTGTAGGCACCCGCCAACGCGACCGATCGCGGATCGCGCTTGGATTGCCCGTACACGAAAAACGCGGTCAGAACAAAACAGGCCGTGAACGTGATTATACGCTTCACCGTTTTCCGAACCGTTTTTTATTATTTTCGACGGGTAAAATGTCGTTCAATAAAATTCGGCTGCGCTGCGAATTATCCGTCAGTTTAAAGAACCAACCACTGGCATCGCCGACATCGGAGTCGGAATCGGAAACCCGGATTTTTACGCTGTCACGTTGGGACTGTGTCAGTTCGCCGATTCCGGCGGTATTCCCCGGAATCCATAAAAACGAATCGACGTTGACTATTTCGGTGGCAATGGGCGACCAGTCTTCATCCGTATCGACATCCAGGCCCGCTCCGGTTCCGTAGTAGAGATTGACTTTCTCAATGGATCCATATGTTTTCCAGCGAACGACGTATTCCGTATTTATATTCAGAGTTTCCCCTCCGTTGGGATAAACCACAACCAGTTCATTCGGCGCCGGGGCAAACATTCCGGTGCTGCTGATCCGGAAGGTAATGGTTGATTGGATATCAATATAATCGGACAGAGAAAGGAAAACCCGGGCGCCGTTGGTCCCATTCAAATGAAACCGTGGTACAATGAAATGATCGCCGTAATCGGTCATCAGAAAGATACGATTGGTATCGATCACACTGGCAAATTTGATTTCCCCGGGGACTGCCACCGCGCCGGGACGCCCGGAAGTGGAAGTATCGGCATACAATTCAACCGGATCGGGCAAGATGACCTGGGCCAGTGTATCCACGTAGGAGATAACAGTATCGACTCCCGATCCGGTGCTGCGCACCAGATACACCATTCCGTCCACACAATTATCATAATCAGTCATTACGTCGAAAATATACGGTCCCCCCAGATTCGGATCGAGACGCGAACAATCGGTAATGATATAAAGACTATCGGTAGGTGACCACCCCTCGCTCACAACCATCGAATCACGAAAAGCCCGAAGCATGGCGTTGGTTGTATCGAGTGGGAAATAATTCCTGTTCGACTGCAGAATGGATATTTCTCCTCCCACGGGAACCCGGTTGATGACATGCGTTCCCAACTCGGCCAGGTAGAGAGAACTGCGAATCCGGTTCCGGGTATCATTGTCCATTTCCTGCAGCGGTGTTTTTGTCGCCGGAATGAAAGTCATTTCATCCATGCGTACTTCAAACGGCGCGACCAATCGATATGATCCGCCGATGGAAGCCCCGACCACGATTTGCCCCCGTCCGTCAATTTTCGCCGCGGCATCCACCTGCATCTGCGCCGGGTTAAAGGACATCAATTCGACAATCGTCGATTCTCCGGGACCCGGCGGGACCGTGGTGCTGTCCGACCAGGTATCAGCGGATGGGGAACTGTAAATCAATGTGGTCGTCCCCTCGCGGCTCAGGCGTATAATGGTTTTGGTGGTATCCTCGGCGTTATCGGGACTGCCGACCGATCCCCTGACGGCGACAATCGACGAATCACCAAAGGTATTAATTCCGATCATGTTGATATCCAGGGTAACCGGCAACTGAATTTGGTTTAGCATGATAAATTCAATTCTGACATCCGTGAATGCCATTCCGGTAAATCCCTGGGGCAGTCCGGTTATATCCTGTTGTGTCGGCGGAAATTCCTGAATGATATTCGCTTGCAGCGATTCGAAATGCAGTTCCTCCACCTGGACCCGCATGGTAAAACGACCCAGTTCGGAGCCGTCCAACGAGATGGTTGTTTGTTGGGCCGTTAAAATCGCAGCCATGTCAATTACCAGCGCCCGCAACGCGCTATCGGCCCCCCCCGGATTGGAAAAGGTGTAACCGTCAATGTCAAAGGTTTTGGCGTAAGACGGCGTACTTTCCCCCAAAACGGTCTGGATTTTTACGGAATCCTGTCCTTCCGGCGGGATAAAATTCCTGAAATTCATTGTAAAATCAATATCGAACGGGAACGTACTCCGCAAATTGGAAACGGTTATTTCATTTACTCCCATTTTGGTATTATTGGCAAAAACACCGGAATATATTTCAATATCCGAAGGAAATGTAATCGCCGGAAGGTCCGGCGAAATATCCGTTTCCGCGATCGTTACAACGGCTTGATCAATACCGGCAATCCGGATTCGGATTCCCAGGTTGATTTGGACCGAGTCCCCGGCATTGATTGTAAGCGTATCCAACACCGTTTCCTGCTCCAACCCGAAACCAAACTCCATCCGCAGGGCCGTGCCCAACGAATCCCTTCCCAGAAGAGTATATTCACTGTAAGTGGAATCCTTCGCCAGGGTGTTTCGCGTATGATTCGCCAACGTGTCGAAGGGGCTCTGGGTATCCGTGAGAAGCCGGAACCGAATATCCTTAATGGCCGTGGGCAGGCCGTTGTTGGTAATATCCGTGGAAAACATACTGGAATCGGAATCCGTATCTTCACTGATGACAAAGGCGTCAACGGAGGTAATAAACACGGGTAAATCACTCGAACTAATCTGCGGAAGGGCGATGTCCACTTGTATCAGGGTGTCAAAAGCCGCCGCCACCTTATTCCAGACGGAAGCGAATATTTCCCGATCAACGGAAGGTGGAACGGAGAATTGGTCTCCGTTCACATCAACCATTCCCTGCGGAGCAAGGGGAATAACCATTGAAATGACCGTGTCTATTTCAACCGTGAGGGCCGGAGTCATCACCGGATCCTGCGCGGCCTGAATATCCTGATTCACGGCCACCTGCAGATACGAGGGATCGATTGAAGTATCCGGCAATTCTCCTTCAAAGATGATTTGCATGCCCAGGGAATCAGGCGTGGGAGTAATGAGTTCACCATCAACGAGATCGCTCAGGAGGTACCGTTCATGAACGAGGGGAAACTTGATATCGACAAACCAGGTAGGGGTTTCAAAGTCCGCCGGACTCTCGAAATCGCAGGCATTTATGATAAACAGCAGTGCCCCTAACAGCAGCAAGGCCCCTGCTTGTCGGAATATTTTTCTTTTTATCTGTCGGATCATGCCGTTTCTTTTCACGATCTAAACAGGACAGGCAGCCTAAAATTCACCCATTTTGAGGAGCATTGCCACAAATATTTACGTTTGCCGGAATATATCCGGCACATTAAAAGGCGATAGGGGATGGTTCCCAACTATTGTCGCCCGGTTTTCCGTATTCTAATAACGGTAATGATCAGGCTTGTACGGTCCTCCTTTAGGTACCCCGATATATTGTGCCTGTTCTTCGGTCAATTCCGTTAAGGTTACTCCCAATTTATCCAAATGGAGACGGGCGACCTCCTCATCCAGCTTTTTCGGAAGCCGATACACACCGATTTCCGGTTTTTCCTTGGCCAGGGCCATTTGCGCCAGGACCTGGTTCGTAAAAGAATTAGACATAACGAAGCTGGGATGACCGGTGGCGCAGCCTAAATTGACCAGCCGTCCTTCCGCCAATAAAAAGATTTGATGACCGTCCGCGAACGTGTACCGGTCAACCTGAGGCTTTATATTCTCCCTGGTAACATCCTCGGCATTATTGAGTTGCGACACCTGAATTTCGTTATCGAAATGACCGATATTGCAGACGATAGCCTGATCTTTCATTTTCCGCATGTGTTCCAGGGTTATCACATCCTTGTTGCCGGTGGCCGTTACAAAGATATTCGCCTCGCATAAGGCCTGTTCCACGGTAACAACTTCATACCCTTCCATCACCGCCTGCAGGGCGCAGATCGGATCGATCTCGGTCACCAGGACCCGGGCGCCGTAACCGCGCATCGATTGGGCGCAACCACGCCCCACATCACCGTAACCACAAATCAATACGGTTTTCCCCGCGATCATTACATCCGTCGCGCGCTTTATTCCGTCGGCCAGTGATTCCCGGCAACCGTACACATTATCAAATTTCGATTTGGTTACCGAGTCATTCACGTTATAGGCGGCGACCAGCAGAGATTCTTCCTTTTCCATTCGAATCAGGCGGTTGACACCGGTGGTTGTTTCTTCGGAAACACCGATCAGTTCTTTCACCACCTTGTGCCAATGCAGGGGATCTTTCCGTAACACATCTCTTAATAACGTATCAATTATTCGTTCCTCTTCGATACCGGTGGTAATCTCAGGCACAGCGCCGTTCTTCAGGTAATGCTCTTCCAACTCGTAACCCTTGTGAATCAGCAAGGTGGCGTCACCGCCGTCATCAACGATAAGATTGGGTCCCTGATTGCCTGGAAAGGTCAACGCTTCCAGCGTGCACCACCAGTATTCTTCCAGCGATTCCCCCTTCCAGGCGAAAACCGGTGTGCCGGTGGCAGCGATCGCGGCGGCGGCGTGATCCTGTGTTGAAAAGATATTGCAACTGGCCCAGCGAACATCCGCCCCCAACGCCTTTAAGGTTTCGATTAATACCGCTGTTTCCACCGTCATGTGCAGGGAACCACTTAACCGAAATCCGGCCAATGGTTTTTGCGGGCTGTACTTTTCACGCACAGCCATCAGGCCCGGCATTTCCTTTTCGGCAATTCCGATCGCTTTTCGGCCGGAATCCGCCAATCCGATATCCTTAACTTTATTGGGCAGGGATTCGACGATTGGTTCAGTCTTAATAGTTGTTTCCATCAGACACCTCTATAAATACGATTTCAATTTATCCACCATGTCCGTCTTTTCCCATGAGAAGTTGTTGCCGTTACGGCCGAAGTGCCCGTAAGCGGCGGTGGGACGATAGCGTGGCTTTTTCAGGTCCAAATGTTTGATAATTTCCGCCGGTTTCAAGGGGAATACTTCGCGGACTATTTCCGTTAATTGTTCATCGCTGAAGGGACCGGTATTGAACGATTGAACGTATAACGAAATGGGTTCGGCAATGCCGATACTGTAAGATAATTGAACTTCGCATTTATCGGCCAACCCGGCGGCAACGATATTCTTGGCAATGTAGCGCGCCATGTAGGTAGCCGATCGATCGACTTTCGAAGGGTCTTTCCCGGAGAAGGCCCCGCCGCCGTGGGGGGCATATCCGCCATAGGTATCCACAATAATTTTCCGTCCGGTCAATCCGGTATCCGCCTGTGGGCCACCCTCTACGAACCGGCCGGTACCGTTTACAATAAAATCACGGTCATAAGCAATTTGCTGTGCTTCCAGGACCGGAATAATCACATGTTCGACCACTTCCCGCTGTACAAAGTCGTGTTCTTTTTCCTCGGTGCCAAAACGGGGCAGCATATCGGCATGTTGGGTGGCGATAACTACTTTCGCGACTTTTGTCGGCCGGCCGTTCTCATAGATCACACTAACCTGCGATTTACCATCCGGCCCCAACCAGGATAATTCCCCGTTCTTGCGCAACGTGGCCAGGCGTTCCGTCAGGCGATGCGCCAGTTGAATCGGCAGGGGCATTAATTCCGGGGTTTCGCGACAGGCGAAACCGAACATCAGACCCTGATCTCCGGCGCCCTGTTCACGATCGTCTCCGGCATCGACGCCCTGGGCGATCTGGGGACTTTGTTCATGAATGGAAGTGATGACTTTAACCGATTCGTCTTCCATGCCATAGGCAACATCGGTATAACCAATTTGTCGCAAAGTATCCTTTACGACGCGCTCAACTTCCACGAACCCATTCGTGGAAATTTCACCACTCACCACAACCAATCCTTTGGTAGCCAAAGTTTCACAGGCAACCCGCGAATCCGGATCCTGTGCGATCAATTCATCAAGAACCGCATCCGATATGGCATCGCACACCTTATCGGGGTGTCCTTCCGTTACCGATTCTGAGGTAAAAAGAAATCGACTCATTCTAACTCCGTGTGTTTTAATTATACAAGAAAGGAAAGTTAATGTCTTTTGGCGCTATACTCCAATATTATTGCCACCCACCATCCCGGATTATTTTCCGGCTTAACCGATCCAATCTAACAGTATTCCGAACCGTCACCGGCTACGATCCGGTGTGAGAATTGCTGTCGCTTCAGCGTTGCGCCCTCCAGGACGATGCTGTCGCTTACCCGGCAATCAATCAGTGTGCAATTATCCATAATCGTTACAAACGGACCGATAACGGAATGTTCAATCGTACAGCCTTTACCGATATAAACCGGTTCGTTAATTGTTACACCGGGATACTCATCATGGACAGGTTTCAACAATTTCCGGTTGGTCTCCAGATACGTGTCGGGAACACCGGTATCGTACCATTCATCCATTAAATAGGCTTCGAACAATTCTCCCTGTTCAAGCATGATTGAGAAGGCATCGGTTATTTGATATTCCCCTTTGGTGCGAATGTCCCGGGAGATTAATTGTTCAATGGCTTGTTTCAATTTCCGCTGACTGTAGAAATAATACAGACCCGTAATCGCCAAATTGCTGGGTGGGTCCTTCACCTTTTCGTGAAACCGGATTATCCGTTTTCCCTGCAATTCCACGATTCCGAAACGCGATGGTTCGTCCACTTCCCCCACGGAAATTATATTTTTCCCCGGGGTCATTATAGTATCCGGATTAATGTCAAAAATTGTATCGCCCAGTTGAACCAACACCGGTTCATCTTCGTCGGACAATCCGTGGAGCACGGCGTGGCCTAATCCGAGGCGTTCCTTTTGCTTAATATAAACAAAATTGCCCGTATGTTTTTTCATATGGGCAATGACCTGCTCCCCCAGGTGACCAATAATGAATGTAATGTCATTCACACCGCAGGCCAATAGTGGTTCCACGATATGATCCAGGGTCGTTTTACCCGCAACGGGTAATAACGTCTTATGAGTTTTTTCGGTATGGGGACGTAATCGGGTCCCACAACCCGCTACAGGTAATATCGCTTTCATCTATATGTCACAAATGATAGGTCGGTTGTTTAATATTTATTCATCTTTTCCTTAATTTTGGAAACACGGGCAATCATTTTATCCACCGCATGATCAATGGATTTGGTAACATTATCAGTGGTTTCTTTGACGTTGAGTTTCCGCTGGGGAACCGAAAGATTGATCTCCGTAGTGTAGTGATTGTTATCGCGGTATAGAATCACCTGGCATTGGATGGCACGGTTGTAAAACTTGGTAATCCGTTGTACTTCTTTTTCGGCATATTCCCTGAGATTGTCCGGGGCATGGAAATGTCGGGCTGTGAATTCAACGTTCAAGGCTACCTCCCTTTCTTGGGTTTTTCAGTTTGAAATTGGTCCTGCGTTTCTGATAATTGGATCGCCCAGATCATATTTCTCAAAATTCTTCCGGAACTTGGCAACCAATTCTTTCGCGGTAGCATGGTACTCCGACTCATCTTTCCAGGCTTCGAGCGGAATGAGCAGATCGGAACCGATGTTTTGCAGCGCTGTAGGAACTTGCACACCAAAATAAGGATCTGTCTGAAATTCCGCTTTTTCAATGCTACCGTTTAATATCGCGCGTATTATCTGCCTGGTAATTGGTAACTTGATTCTTTTCGCACCGGAACCGGCATTGGCTCCCACCCATCCGGTGTTTACCAAATAGGCAGACACATTATGTTTATTCATCAGTTCCCTTAAAAGTTCCGCATATTTCAAGGGATGAAGAGTCAAAAACGGCCCCCCATAACAGGGCGAAAAAGTCGCGACCGGTTCGGTCACACCGCGTTCGGTTCCCGCCACTTTGGCGGTATAGCCGCTGATAAAGTGGTACATGGCCTGCTCCGGTGAAAGTTTTGCCACCGGTGGCAATACGCCGTAAGCATCACAGGCCAAAAAGATAATCGTATTGGGATGACCGGCCACACTGGGTTGTCCCTTGGCCGCCAATGAATTGTCTATGAACTCAATGGGGTAACAAAGCCGGGTATTCTCGGTCTTGGTCTTGTCGGAGAAGTCAATTATCCGTGTTTCAGGATCAAAGACGACATTTTCAGCTAAGGTGCCGTGTTTGATGGTGTTGTATATTTCCGGTTCCTGTTCCGGGTCCAGATCAATCGCCTTCGCATAGCATCCCCCCTCGAAATTGAAGATACCATCGTCGGACCATCCATGTTCGTCGTCCCCGATTAAGGGCCGTTCGGGATCGGTGCTTAAGGTGGTTTTCCCGGTTCCCGAAAGACCGAAAAAGAGAGCCGGTCTTCCTCCGTTCTGATCGACATTGGCCGAGCAATGCATGGATAAAACACCCTTCCGGGGCAAATAATAATGCATCACCGAGAAGATCCCCTTCTTCATTTCACCGCCGTATTCCGTTCCACCAATAATCGCCAGGCGTTTCTTTAGGTTAAAGATGATAAACGTTTCGGAATTATGCCCGTGTTTTTCCCAATCTTCATCGATAACATCGGAAGCGTTGATAATTGTAAAATCGGGAACAAAGTTTTTCAGTTCCGCCCGTTCGGGTCGGATAAACATATTATTCGCGAAGATGTTCTGCCAGGCTTTTTTAGCGATTATTCGCACATTGATCCGATAATCCGGATTGGCGCCGCAATAACCGTTAAATACATACGCTCCCCTGTTATCTCTGTTTTCGTTGTAATAATCGACAACTTTCGCGAATAATTCATCAAAGATTTTTTCATCCGTCGGACGGTTAACAGCTCCCCACCAAAGATTATCTTTTGAATAATCTTCTTCAACAAAATATTTATCCTGCGGACTGCGCCCCGTATACCTGCCGGTATCCACCATTAATACTCCCCGCATACCTAATTTACCCTCATTCCAACGAATCGCATCCTCGATCAGTTGTTCGGGAGTTTGGTTCACTTTTATTTCGCCAATATCTGTTAATCCAAGTTTCTCTAAAGTCATGGTTTCCTCTATTTTGTTCCATGTGGATGGGCTTGTTCATGTATTTTCTTCATCCGGTCGGGTTGGATATGCGTATAGACCTGAGTGGATGAAAGGCTGCTGTGACCCAGCAGATCCTTTACCGCGCGAATATCCGCCCCGTGATCCATTAGGTGTGTTGCAAAGGTGTGGCGCAATGTGTGTGGTCCCATCCGTTCCCCTTCGGCCACCAATCGCAAATATTTTCTGATATTTTTCTGTATAGCGCTGGGAGTCAGTCGCCGCTCTCTTGTATTTACAAACAGTGGTATCTCGGCCTGAGCGGTATTAAAATAGATACCTCGTTTATGAAAATAATTATTTAAAGCAACCTGAGCACGATCACCGTAGGGAATCAGCCGCTCCTTATCGCCTTTTCCCCTTACTTTCACTAACCGATCGTTAATATTAAAGTCACCAACGTTTAAATTTACCAGTTCACTCAATCGCATACCAGTGCTATAAAACAATTCCAGAATGGCGCGGTCACGAAGACCGATAAATGTATTTCCCTTCGGTGCGGTCATAATCGCCTCAATAATTTTTTCACTGAAATAAACAGGTAGTGTTTTCGGGGTCTTCGGCGTCTTCACATGGATCGCCGGGTTTTCGGGAATCGCCTCGGATCGTACCAGATATTTAAATAAGGATTTAATCGAGGCCAAACGACGCGCAACCGTGCGGCTGGACAACCCGGCTTCAAATTCGTGACCTAAAAACATACGGATATCGCCTTTGTTAATATCGTTAAAATCCGATTGTTCCCTGACGGTTCGCATAAATTTTATAAAACGGCTTAAATCCAGTTTATATGCTGTTAATGTATGGGTTGAAAATCCGCGCTCTTTTTCCAGATATCGTAAAAAATCCGCTATTATTTCCTCTTGGTGATCAGTCATAAGATGAAAGTTCATCAATAACCAACATCATATCATCCGGTATATCCGAATGAAATAATAATCGTTCACCGGATACGGGATGGTTCAGGGACAACTCCGCCGCATGCAACGCGTGACGCCCCAGCGAATTTATCAATTTTTGCAATTTTTTTGAAACTTCAGGAATAAATCCCTTAATCCTTGTTTTCCCCCCTCCATATTTTTCATCCCCAAATATGGGATGACCCAAAAATGCCGAATGCACCCTTATTTGATGAGTCCTTCCTGTCTTCGGGGTAAATATTACCTCGCTGACATATCGTAAACTTCGTTTAACGGCAAACCCCGTCTGGGCGGACCGTCCCCACTCGGCCACTGTGAAAATTGTGGGGTCGCTTCTTTTCCGCGCAATCGGCTCATCGATCCGTCCCGAATCCTCTTTCCATGTTCCCCAGGTGATGCCGATGTAGGATTTCCCGATCGTTCGATTGCGAAATTGATCGGAGAGGTTCACATGAGCGGCATTGTTTTTTGCGACGACCATCAAACCGGAAGTATCCCGGTCCAGGCGATGAACAATGCCCGGTCTTAACGGTCCATAGACGCTGGATAAGGAACGGAAATGATAAACCAAGGCGTTCACCAAAGTACCGTCGGGATTGCCGGTTCCGGGATGAACGACCAATCCGGCAGGCTTATTTATAATGACGATATCTTCGTCTTCATAAACAACCGAAAGAGGAATATCCTGCGGTTCGACCCGAATCGGTGTTTGCGGAAATTCGGGAAGCTCAACCTGGATCCATTCACCACCCTCAAGCCGGTAACCGGGGCGCTTAATAACGCCGTCAACGGTTACATGATTTGTTTTGATAAGTTTTTGTAATTGGGTGCGTGAATATGCGGTTAAACACTTCGACAGGTACAGGTCAAGCCTTGTACCGGGTTCTTCCACATGGAACAATACTTTACTCAACTATCCCCGGAAGACACTTCGGTTTTCGGTTGAATGAAAAAGGAATAAATTAAAAAAATTATCATCCCTATGGTGACGGATGCATCAGCCAGGTTAAATATATACCAATGATAACTACCAAACATGAAATCCATGAAATCGGTCACTTCGCCTAAAAATAAGCGATCGATCAAATTCCCGATCGCGCCGGCTAAAATCATCGCCAATGACAATCGCAATAAAAAATCCCCTTTACGTTCAAGCCAGATATACCAGATCAACACGACCGTCATTATCGCGGATGCGGTAGTAAAAAAATAAATTCCTCCCGGAAAATCAATCCCAAAGGCCATTCCCTTATTGGTGACATAGGTCAGATGGAAAAAATTATTTATCACCGGAACGGATTCATAAAGATCCATATAGGTCCGGGTCAAATATTTAGTAAACTGGTCAATTACCAGGATAATTCCGGTGACGAATAATACTCTCATTGGATACAGCGAGGATAGCCCTCCCTTCCTTATACGTTCAACATAAACGGACATACCGGTCTTTTCCTACCACAAAAAAGGCGGAGCCATTTGTTGCCGGTTGTTACCGACATGATTTGATTCGAAATACAATGGAAGAATTTAATTCGACTGCTTACGTTTTTTACTGGAGGATCTGGTCCGCCCGGTTATGGCAATAATCTATATCAGGTTTAATTTCTCTTTGGTTTTACAATCCACACATTTCGTCGCATTCGGCACTTCCAGTATCCTTTCGTAGGGAATCAAATCACCACAAATCTGACAAACGCCGAAATCCTCCTGTTCAATTCTTTCCAGGGCCATTTCCAGATTCCGGTAATAGCTGTTTTCCCGCGTCATTAACAAATAATTTTTCTCCCGTTCATGAGAATCGGTTCCGGCATCGGCCATATGCAAGCTGTAAATTGAATCCGGTGATAAACTGGTATTCGTCGGACCGGTATCACTGATGCCATCCTTGATCTCGCCCATTTCATAAGCCACCTGATCCATGCGGTTCAATATGGCCTTTCTGATTTTATCCAATTCCGATTTTGTATAACGTTTTTTCTTTGTCATATTCACCTCTCAAGCCTTTGTTGCTCTCTGAATTCCCAAGGTAATTGTCTCTTCCCGTATTTTAAAGGTAGATTGGTATTCACCCGGTTTAAACTGGTTTTCCATTGAAACCGTCAATGTTTCGTTGCAAAAATATTCCTGAAATTCCTTCATCGCCTTACCAATCTGTCCGTCAAACGAACCATATACGATGATACGATCTTCAACCGCGAAACCTGCATTTTTACGCATGATTTGAACTTGTCGAATTATATCGCGGACAATTCCTTCCTTTATCAGGGATTCATCTAATCGCGTGGAGAGTCCGACAGTAAGACCTTCGCTGGTAGCGGATGTAAACCCTTCTGCCGATTCAACTTCAACAATTATATCATCGGACGTAAGATTGAATTTACCGGCGGGCGTATCCAGGGAGACTTCTCCCTGCTTTTGAAGTTGATTAACGACTTCCATAGGGGATTCTTCAGAAAGAGCTTTTTGAATGACGGGAAGCGCTTTCCCATAGGTTTTTCCCATAACGGCAAGGTTTGGTCTGATACGATATATTATCAATTCCTCAATATTATCAAACCGTTCAATATACTTAACATTTAATTCATCCAGAACAACTGATTGCTGTTCCAGGATAAAGTCGGCCAGATGATCGTCCTGTACTACAAAACACAATTTAGCCAATGGTTGCCGTATTTTGATATTGGCTTTATTCCTGGCAGAACGACCCAACTCCACCAACTTTTTCAGCGCGTCGACGCGCTGCATTAATTGATCATCAATGTATCCGGTATTCGCGACCGGATATTCACACAGATGAACACTTTCGGGTACGGTTTCGTCCACCCCTACCGCCAGGTTCTGATATATTTCCTCTGTAACGAAGGGGATGATCGGAGCCAGTAATTTACTGGTGGTAAGCAATACATCGTACAATGTGTGGTACGCTGTCTGCTTGTCCATATCGTCTTCACTCTTCCAAAAACGGCGGCGGTTACGCCGAATGTACCAGTTAGACAAATCCTCCAGGAAACGTTCCACTTTGCGCATGAATTTATCCACCTGGTACTCGCTGAACGCCTTATGAGCCTCCTGAATCAACAAATGCAGCTTCGACCTAATCCACCGATCAAGGACTGTTAAATCACTATCGGAAACAGAGGATTTCGTCGGATCAAAGCCGTCCACGGCGGCATAAGTCGCAAAAAATGAATAGGTGTTCCATAAGGTAATTAATTTTTTGCGCACATCGTTGGCTGTTCCATATCCGAACAGGAGGTTATGTTCCACATTTTGTGATCCATAAATCCAGCGCATTACATCGACGCCCATTTTCTCAGCCGCATCGTCGAACCAGATAGCGTTTCCCCATGATTTATGCATATCACGACCGGTTTCGTCTTTCACCATGGCATGTCCCAATAAGGTCTTGAAGGGGGGTTCGTTTTCCATGATGGTTGACATTGCCAACAAAGAATAAAACCAATTTCGGAATTGTCCCGGGAACGATTCCGTCACAAAATCAGCCGGAAACCATTGTCGCCAATATTCCCGGTCAGTTGTGTATTTCAGGGTTGAGTAAGGCACGATACCGGCATCCAACCAGGGATTCCCCACATCGGGAATACGATTGCCGATCAGTCCCGTTTGCGGATGCCTGATTTTCACTTTATCAATCCAGGGTCGGTGGGGAGTATGTCCTTCGAACGCTTCCCAACCTTCGACCGCCAGTTTTTTCAACTCTTCTTTGGAACCGACTACATAAAAGGAACCGTCTTCAAAGGTCCAGATCGGTAATGCCAATCCCCAGAACCGCTTCTTGGAAATCATCCAATCGCCCATATTGTCCAGCCATTCATGTTCCCGGTCCCGGCCCCACTCGGGGATCCACTTTATCTTATCCACAATGGCCTTGATCTGATCGCGCCAGTCCATCCGGATGTACCATTCCTCCACGATCCGGAACACCAGTTCCTCACCGGATCTCCAACAATGCGGATAGATATGGGGATATTTTTCCACCTGAACCAATAACCCGCGTTTTTTCAAATCGGCGATAATTTGTTGCCTGGTTTCGTCCACCGTGGCGCTCATTCCTTTAAGCCACCCGAATCCTTCGATAAAACGAGCCTCCTCGTCAAGAGGAGCAATGTCCACCAGCCCAAGTTTTTTTCCGATCTGGTGGTCAATATCGCCACAGCCGGGAGCGATATGGACAATACCGGTCCCCTCTCCCCCAACCACCACATCATTTCCTTCCTTGTCTTTGCCTCCATCGATAACCTTGTGGCAATCGATACCGCGAACACCCTGCTCCTGCAAATCTTTCTTTACGAACGGATACCCACCGGCGATGGACTGCGCTTCCAGATAATCAAAAGGACCTTCGTATTCCCATCCGATCATCTCCTCGCCCATAACCGATCCTTCGATCGTATATCCGCCGCGTTCCTTAAAAATCTGGGCAATGGTTTTTAGTTTCGGGACACCTTTTACCCACTGTTTCTGTTCCTTGAATTGTTTTTCCAGACGTTGATATTCCAGGTTATCAGCGGCAAAATAATAAGTCGCCCCATCGGCTGCCCGTAATTTCACGTATTCCAAATTCCTGTTAACCGCAGCGGCGACGTTGGACGTGAGCGTCCAGGGCGTTGTTGTCCAAACCAGGAGATATTCGTTCTCACGATGTTTCAAGGGAAAACGTACGAACAGGGCATCGTGGGCAACCAACTTTCTCCCTTCGATTATCTCCATCTGGGAATAGGAAGTGCCCGATCTGCCCGACCAGGGGACCACATCCGTTCCGCGATAAATTTTCCCCCTTTGATACAGTTTATTCAAAAACATCCAGATCGTATAATTGTTCTCGTCGGACATGGTGTAATAGGAATTGTCCCAATCCATCCAGTAACCCAATCGGATCGATTGTTCTGTTTGTACGCCCGAATATTTAATTACCCTCTTCCGACAAAGGTCGATGAACTTTTCAACCCCGAATTCTTCGATATCACGCTTGGATTTAAATCCAAGTTCTTTCTCCACTTCGACTTCAACCCACAGCCCCTGACAATCAAAACCGTTTTGATAACGCAATTCATGACCGGTCATGGCTTTGTACCGCTGGTACAGGTCCTTCAGTGTCCTTCCCCAGGCATGGTGCACACCCATCGGGTTATTGGCGGTTATGGGACCGTCAATAAAACTCCATCTGGGTTTGCCCTTGTTAAGTTGAACACGTTTCTCAAATATCCGGTTTTTCGCCCAGAAGTCTAGGACACGGTGTTCCAGGGCGATAAAATCAACTTTCGGATTTACTTTCTTTATTACCATCTTCGCTTAAAATATATTGTGTAAAATTGGGATGATACAGTTTGTAAAGTTAGTCAGATAAACCCATCTGTGCCAACCTATATAGGATGAGAATTTTACAGTTCCGGGAAAAGATTGAAACCGGCCGGGAATAATAATCGATACGGGACAGGTCCGGCTGGCGCCGTTAAACGATTGCTACCGGCCAACAATTACCTGGTAACCACCCGGGTTAATAAAAAAGCTCCCGGTCAAGGGAGCTTTTTCTCAGACGGGACTTATGGGCGTTAATCTTCAATATCCAACGCATAAAAGCGGGATACACCATTTCTTTTTACCAGCAATAAAATGGTACCCTGTTTCTTTGCCGTTTTGATCATTTTCTTAAATTCTCTTTTGGAAGATATATTCTTTTTCCCCACCCGGGTGATCAAATCGCCGACTCTTATCCCGGCTTTATAGGCGGCGCTGCTCGCCTCCACGTTGGTTACGATCACACCTTCCTGTTCGGAATCAAGGCCAAACTGCTTTGCCAATGCCGGTGTCAAATCCTGCACCTGCAATCCGAAATTACGGTCATCGTGGTTTGTATTCGCGGCAAACTGTTCCTTGTCCTGTTGTAGTTCTTCCAGAACCACTTTCAGCGTTTTCTCTTTACCGTCCCGGACTATTATCACTTCACTTTTGGTCCCCGGAGACGTGGAGGAAACGATGTTTTTCAAATGGGAGGGGTCTTTAACCAGCTCACCATTAAAACGAATGATAACATCGCCTTCTTTTATGCCGGCTTTCTCGGCCGGGCTGTCTTCTACGACCTTCGTCACCAAAGCCCCGTCGCGCGTGTTCAAGTCCAATGCCCGTGCTAATTTATCTTCCACCTCCTGAATATATACACCCAACCAGGCGCGCACCACATATCCCTTGGTAATCAAGTCATTCATTACTTTTTTGGCCATGTTGGACGGTATTGCAAACCCGACTCCACGATTTGCTTTCTCAATACCACCGCTGACAATCGCGGTGTTTATACCAATCAACTCACCTTTCAGGTTCAGCAAGGCTCCACCGCTGTTCCCGGGGTTGATCGCGGCGTCGGTCTGAATGAAGTCCTCGTAATTATTTACCCCCGATATAATATTGCTCCGGCCAAGGGCGCTTACAATACCCGCCGTCACAGTATGACTTAAATTAGCGGAAAACGGACTTCCTACCGCCAATACCCATTCACCGACCCGTAATTTACCCGAATCGCCCAATTTCAATTCGGACAGGTTCTTACCGTCAATCTGCAGTACGGCAATATCGGATTTGGGATCGGACCCCACGATCTTTGCTTTAAACACCCGTTTGTCCATCAGTTTTACATCGATTTCATCGGCATCGGCAATCACGTGATGATTCGTCAATATATACCCCTTCTTGCCATCAACGATCACTCCGGAACCTAAGGCATGCCCGTAAAATTCCTGTTCAGGAAAATTCTTGGGGAAAAACTGGAAGAAATCATTAAATGGTGTGCGGGGAGCATGCATTTGATTAACTTTGTATACTTTTTGTGTCATGATTGTCACAACGGCCGGATTGGCTTTTTCAGCGACATTCGCGAAAGCCTGACTGAATTGACTGACTACCGAATTTTGAGCGTAGATGTAACCGGTAAACAGTATAACAATCCACAATATCGATTTTCGCATTGGTTGGTAGCTCCTATAATTTTCGTCCTTTCTATGCGATTTGGACAGAAAGGTTCCTAAGCAAAAACAGTCCCCTAACAATTCGGCTTTGACAGATCGAAGCCTGGTTCCTGCTTAAAGTATACGCCAACGGGATGATCTATTTTTTCATATTCCCTTTTCAAAACTGATTATCCAGCGGGTGAAATCAATGCTGTTCTCACCCTGCCCCGGTCTGCTGATCCAGAAGGGGAAATCGATTCGCAGGTAGAATCGCTTTTTCATGATTTCTTTTGAGAAACGAAATCCGACACCGGCATCCGCAAGAAAGTCCCCCTTGAAACCGTTATCGTTTTGAGCAAATTCACTGCCCCACAAGAAACCTCCATCAAAAAACCCGGCGACCTCCACACTGAGAAAGGAAGTATTCGGGCTGTAATAAGCTTCAATACTATTGGCGATAACTTTTTCGGCACCAACATATCCCTTCCCGATATATCCCCGGAGATTCACATCGCCCGCGAGGTGATAGCGATTCCGCAATTCGGTAAATCCATACAGACTGGACTCATCACGCAAATAGGGACGCTCATACCGGTCGCCGGACCCGGCGCCTTCGATAGTATACCTTTCCTGGCCGGGGACACCAAGCGAATCGGACCACATGAATCCGGCCACGAAGCGGTTACGGATTCCTATCCTATCCTGTGAAACATCGGTATTCACCGTTGCCGTTAATCTGCTGAACGTCCAATCGGACCAACCTCCGGGGGCCGCAGACACTTCCACCACCAGGTCATTGGACATAATTTCCATGCCGTATTTACCGTAAAGAACGGTCACCATCCCGGGATCATATAAGTCCGTCCGGCTTGTATCCTTGGCATTACTGAAATAGAACCCCGCCGTCCAGCGGTGAAAAGGCGGAATCCCGTATTTCCGTGACCAACGCCGGACGATACTGCCGCCGAATCCGGCAACACCACCATTGTCATGGGCGTAATATTTTATGCGGACATTAAGTGGATTATGGACCGGTCTCCGATAACCGTCAACCGACCAGTAAAACCTTTGTGACACAAGGGCGTAATTCACCCTGATATCGGTATGTTCCCACTGTCCGTAATCTTTCGAAACATAGAGCCCCGGCATAAAACCGTCTTTCTCATGATAAGGCATTGAAGGTGACCAACGAAACACATAACGGTCGCGGGGATTGTAATACATGCCCGGCCAACGGAAAACATACTCTCTTTTCAACCTCCCGGTAACATTATTCCGATAATCGATATCCAGCGTTCGAATGTCCGGATCCAGTACCACCTGCACCGGTTTCGACGGGACCGTATAACTGAACGTATCCTTAAAACGCCATAAATGATTCTTCCAGGAATTACGCACGACCGTACCATCTTTTAATTTCGTTTCGATTTCCAAGGGTAAGAATCGTTGTCCAAGGTTTCGAAGGGTCAAAGTCACCTTCCAATTATCATCGGATATTTTTTCTTTTTTCCAGGACTGTATTCCATAATCCAGCACCTGAGTATCATGCAACCAGCCGTTAAAGAACCAATCCAATTCCTGTCCGGAGACTTCCTCCATTACGGACACAAACCGCTGTTCATTCACGTGTTTCAACATCCAGCGGTTAAAATAAGTCTGCATGCCCCTGAGAAACAAGGAATCGCCCAGCACGTATCGCAATTCATTCAACATTAACGCCGGTTTAGTATACGCATTCATCCGATACGCAGTACTGTTATCGAACAGGTAAGAAGACCGACTTATGGGTTCATCCCGCCCACTGGTAATGAACCGAATGGCATACCATTGATTGTTTTCCGTCATGGAAGCAAAACGCCAGAATTTTCGTTGATAAGGTTTATAATCGCTTGAAATGAAATCGATGCCCTTGGGATATCGATTCTCAAGATACCATCTTGTTTGGAAGGAGGTAAAGCCTTCGTCCAACCAGGCTTCGTCAACTTCGTTGTTGGCCAATATTCCATAAAACCAGATATGTCCGATTTCATGCACAATAAGTCCTTCACGTTCGCTGCCGTTCATAACCAACATCGGATATTCCATTCCGCCGCCGCGCAGGCGATCGGTCACCGTCACCTGGGGATAAGGATACATCCCGAATTTATTCGACAACCATTCCAATGCCCGTTCCGATCGTTCCCGTACAACCCGGAACCATTTCTCCCCATTGGAGCGATTGTACAGGACATGGACATCGATGCCGTTCCACGATCCGTGCTCGTACAGGAAGGTGGGGGAGGCAATCCAGGCAAAATCATGGACGTTCTCGGCGTGAAAACTCACAACTCGTCGGGCGGATGAGTCCGGTTCCGAACGATCGGCTTCGAATTCCTTCAGCCATTCGGAAAAATCCCGCGAGGTATCCACCGCCACTTCCCGCCATCCGGGGTCACCGTAAGAAACGACACCTGTGGCGCCCACGATATACCGGGCGGGCAGATCCAGAGTGACGTCAAAGGTTCCGAATTCACCGTAGAATTCGCCTTCGGCGTGGAAGGGGTCGGGATGCCAACCTTTTTCATCGTAGACAACCAGTTTGGGATACCATTGCGCCATATTGTATTGCTCTCCGACATACCCGGCCCGTTCAAATTGTTCTCCAACCGTATGAGTCCAGTCAATATAGATCACCAACGAATCCCCCGGCAACAACTCACCCGGCAAACGGGATTCCAGGATGGTGTCATCGATTTGATAATCGGTGGTGGATTTCCCGTCCCCTAAAACTATCAGGAATGAGTCGACAACGAAGTCATTCCAAAGTGTTTCCCCATCTTCGATAAACCGGGCGGCGCGACCCCGGCGCCCGTAATTTTGCGAGTATTCACGATACTTAACCGATCCTTTTTTAAACGCCAGGGGATACAGATGCATGTATATACGATCCAGTTGATCCGGTGAATTGTTCACATAAACGATTCGTGATTTCCCTGTCACCTGATGTTCATCCGGATTTAATTGAATATCCATGGTATAATGTACAAATTGCTGCCAATAAGATTCGGCCGTCGCACCGCTCGAAAGCAGAACGACAATCAAACCTCGTAAAAAGAATGAATATCTAATTTTCAATTCGGAGGTGATTTAAGGATAGAGATACGGTTTTAAATCGTTATAAAATATTTCCTCCGTACGGGGACCGATATAGCTTTTCACGATATATCCTTCACGATCGATAATGAAAGTGGTTGGGATCCCATTAATGGGCCGACCGGTAGCCTTGCCATATAACTGGGTAACCATTTGGGTTTCGTTGCCTTTAATATCGGTCAACACAATATAATTCATCTTCCATTCTTCCATGAATTTTTTGATATCGGCCGGGGAACCCGAGGAAAGCGTGATTCCCACAATTTCCAGTCCGTCGCCATTATATTTATCGTATAACTGATTGAGATCGGGAATTTCCTTTCGACAGGGAGCACACCAGGTGCCCCAAAAATTTAACAGGATGACTTTACCCTTCAGGCTTTTTAGCGTGACCCAATTCCCATCTACCGTTGCCAGGGTAAAATCCGGCGCTTTAACGGCATTGTCGGGCCGGACGGATTTCAACCTGCCCGCCGACGCCGATGCTTTTTCGGTTGTGGCGGCGGATTTTTCTTTCTGCCCCTGCCCGCAACTGATAAAAATAAACATGCTGAAAAATACCATTACCGGTAACGACAATTTCATTATTACTCCTTTTTAATTAGCGGGTTAAACCTTTGTCCAGAAAATCCAGAAATTCATTAACATCCCGGGTCATCCCGGGGAAACGGGCAATTTCCTGGTCGTCCGGGCTTAAAATAACATAAAACGGTAAGGCGGCGGTTCCAAAACGATCGATTTCATACTGCCGTTTTTCGCGATAATTCTCACCACCGTCCGTATACAATCTCACCAACACAAACTCATTGAACCGCGCCTGCACTTCCTTCCGGGTAAAAATATTGGCTTCCATCCAACGGCAGTTGGTACACGTATATCCGGTAAAATCAACGAAAACAGGTCTTTGTACTCGTTTCGCTTCCTTTAACCCTTCCTCCAGATCCGTAAACCAAAATAATTCCTCGGCAATCTCTTCATGCCTGGTTAATCCTGTTTCCGACTCCACTTTCGGGGGTAAATATGAATATATCAGGCCATGAATCGGTCTCCCGAATAAACCCGTGCTCATGTATAACCCGAAGGCGATAAAAAACAGGCTCAACAGCATTCTTACCGCTCCGATATGTTCGATTTTCGAATCGTGTGGTAACCGGATTTTACCCAACAGGTAGAAACCCGTGAAAAACATAATCACCGTCCAAGCAGTCAAAACCAGGGTATGAGTAAACAGTCCCCACTGCCAGACCAGGTCGGTATTGCTGATGAATTTAAAAGCGGCCGCCAATTCCAGGAAGCCCATAACCACCTTCACGGCATTTAACCAGCCTCCTGATTTAGGCATCTTGGCCAGATACTGAGGAAACAAGGCCAGGAAAAAGAACGGCGTGGCAAAGGCCGCACTAAAAACAATCATCCCCAGCGCCGGCCAGAACCATTGTCCCTGAGCAGCCGCCACCAACAATAATCCGACAAACTGGACGGTACAGGTAAAGGAGGTGACGGTAAACGTAATGGCCATGAATATCGTGCCCATGAACCCGGAACGACGTTCCTGTTTTAAGGAAAATCGACGGAAGCTCTCGGGCAACTGGATTTCATACATTCCGAACAGTGAAAGCGCGAAATAGACAAACAAGGCAGCCAGGAATAGATTCACCCAGGGATTTGCCGCTAATTGGTTGGCGCCCGAGGCGCCGAGAAACACGGCCAATAACAATCCCAAGATACTGAAAGCGGAAATGATCCCCAGGGTATAGACAGCGGCTTGTTTTACGGGGTTTCGCCCCTCGATTTCCCCCTGTTGGGTAAAATAAGAAACGGTAATCGGTATCATGGGGAATACACAGGGGGTCAGTAAGGATAAAAAGCCCATCGTCAGGGCTAATAAAATAAAGTGGAAAAGACCGGCTTCGATAGCGGCATCCAGATCAATATTTCCACCGGCGTCCACCGTTGCTGCGGCAATGAATTCCTGCCGGTCATCACGAGGTGGACCTGATTCGATGACAATGGGGGTCCTTATCTCAATTTCATTGGGCGGGTAACAAATAAAATCATTACAAACCTGGTATAGAACGGTAACATTCAATTCATAAGAACCGGGAGACACATCGGTCTTTAATTTTACCGGGGCAATAAACGTGGTTGTGCCCTGGTGGTGGCTGGTCTCCGTATTGAACCCCTCGTCAAATTCAACAATCGGTTCGGGTTCAACAACTCTCCCCTGTTGCCCAACGATGTCACCGGTAATGGTGATTTTTGTGGGGATCGGACCTTTGGCCACGTTGTGAACAGCATAAATTTTCCATTCCGGTTCCATTTCGGCCTTAACAAATACGTTTACGACTTCCCCGGCTCGGGCAGGACCTTCAACCCAGGCCGAAATCGTAGCCGGATTCTCAAACTGGGCTCTCAGGCCGTTCGGAAGGAAACCGGCCAAAAAGGCAACCAGGAAAATTATTCGGTTATGGTTTTTCAGGTTCAAGATGGTTTTTGGATGCAAATAAAGGTTAAAAGTAACAGAATTACTCCCTTATCCCCAACCATTGTTTTAAACGGTAAAACCAGCTTTTTCTTCTTCTCAATTCATGGGCAAGGTCCGGTACCCGCTCTTCAGCCGCTTTAATCCCATTATTCAACAGGGTATCAAAAGCATCGAACTGTGACCAATGCAGCCCCAGCACGTCCGGCCGAATAACAAAATCCGCCTGTTTTACCAGATAGTTAGTTAAGTGAAAAGATGTAATCCGTTCGGACCGCGTCATAATCTCCAGCATATTGATTTTTTTCATCGGCGACGGTTGACCGCGTGAAATATCCACGGCAATGACAAAATCGGTTTCCTGCTTCAATTTCATTACCGGTATCGGCGTACTGATGCCGCCGTCCATAAACACCTGTCCGTTTTTCATGGTCGGGGGCACGTATCCGGGAACCGAAGAACTCTGGACAATAGCTTCGATCAGATCTCCGCGACTATGGCAAACGGACTGACCGGTTTGAATATCGGTAACAAAGACATCCATAGGGATTTGCAATTCTTCAAACGTATTAACCGGCAAAAGAAATTTTATCACCGCCTCGAGTCTTTCTCTCTTTACTACCGAAATACGATTCATTGCCATTACGATTACAAACTGGTCCTGGATAAACTTGGCGAGCTGGCCAAAAACCGAATCGGGGTCCCGGTCGCTTCTCAGAGTTTTTGTCCCCAACTGCTCAAAGACACTGCTTTCCAGAAATTCGCGAAAACGTTTTTCGATCCACTCCGGGTTTTTCGTGGCGGCGTACATGGCGCCGATTACCGACCCGGCGCTGGTACCGGCTATTTTATCAATGGAAATCCCGGCCCGGTCTAATACCTGCAGCACCCCGATATGAGCCGCGCCGCGGGCGCCGCCTCCTCCTAAAGCCAATCCGACCGAAAATTTACGCAATTTATTTAATCACCTGGTTTTTAGGAACAATTCGAACCGTCATATCCACCCGTTCCCGGGGGTTGTCGTTCCTGTCCCGCGGAAGATTTACAATTCGATCAACCACATCCATCCCCTGGATCACCTGTCCGAAAACGGTATATTTATGGTCCAGTTGCGGTACCTTATTCACACAGATAAAGAATTGACTGGTAGCGCTGTTTATTTGGTTGGTGCGGGCCATCGACAAAGCGCCGCGGACATGGGGTCGGGCGCTGAATTCAGCGGGAACCGTCCAGGTGTCCGGGTTGTCCGGATCACCCAGGCCAAAATACTTTCCCGCACGTCCGCCCTGACCATCGTTTCGTCGATCATCATCTTTGGAATTGGGGTCGCCTCCCTGAATAACAAAACCCGGAATTACCCGGTGAAAGGTTGTCCCGTCAAAATACCCTTCACGGGCAAGTATTTTAAAGTTTTCCACGTGCATGGGGGCCACATCATCATATAATTCGACAATTATATCCCCATACTTTGTGGATATAACACCGACTTCCTCAGGTTTATTACAACAAGAAGACATTAACCCTACTAACAATACGATTAGAAATATTTTCATTGCGTATCACCTTTCAAGTCACTTCGTTTTTTAATGTTCCTGGGATTATTCTGATTAAAAGAGAATCACTTGCCAAGTTATCGTGTTTTTCGTTTTTGGATATCCATCAGGACGGAGGCACTGTCGACCGGGGATTGACACGTATCGGAACGGCGGAGCATGGCAACGGTGGGGGAAACAAGACAAGCTGTGTGCGAAACCCGGGGGACAGGCCGCTGGCGGTGTCCGTATTTTTTAAAGAGGAGTAATAACGCGCGATAATTACCGGATATAATTTTATGCGTAATCGCTGATTTCCTATTTTATTCAGACCGAAAGACCCCGGCTCCCCGGTTTTACCGCGGGAATGGCTTTCAATTCGGCGGGAATTTCCCCTTCATCGTAGCTCTTTACGGTTAAAGTTATAATGGCATATTGGTTGGGATGCAATTTCCGTTCCCCACCGCTTCGGTCCACGACGACACCAACGCCGACAATGTCTCCCCCCGACTGTTCGACCACGTCGATCACTTCCCTGACGGAACCACCGGTTGTGATGACATCCTCGACAATCAATATTTTATCCCCGGGGTTGATTTCAAAACCCCGGCGCAACATCATTTTACCGTCCTTACGTTCCGTAAAAATGGATTTCACACCTAATTGACGACCGACTTCGGTTCCAATGACAATTCCACCGATTGCCGGTGAAATGACCAAATCAATTGTTTCGTTTTTAAAATGTTCCGAAATCATTTTACCGAACCGGGTAAGATATTGCGGATACTGCAAAACTTTCGCGCACTGAAAATAGGTATTGCTGTGCCGACCGGAGGTCAGGATAAAATGGCCTTCCAACAAAGCGCCGGTGGATTTAAAAATTTCTATTACGTCTTCCTTAGTCATGGTTCAACTCACGCATTTTATCCCGATAATCGCGGGCGGTACGTCGAATCGAAGAGCGGCTCAGGTCTCCCGCGAAACTGATTGCCCGTGACACATTAATAATCGCCTGGCCGTTCCGGTTTCCGGCATTAAACGCTTCTGCCAGATCACCTCCCTGGGCGCCGATTCCCGGAATCAGGAACGGCAGACCGGGCGCAATTTTCCGTATCGTTTCAATTTCGTCCGGCGCCGTGGCGCCGACGACCAATCCGACATTATCATTTTGATTTAAATCCAGCGCCATCCCGGCGACCCGGGCATACAACGGGCCGTCTTTGGTTACCTGGTCCTGCAAATCGCCGGCCGAAGGATTTGAAGTCCGGCAAAGGATGAAAATTCCCTTCGTTTGATCTTCGATAAACGGCAGAATCGAATCCCGCCCTAAATAGGGATTTATGGTCACGGCATCAAAGCCGAAATGGTCAAATAAACTTGCCCGGTATTGCCGGGCCGTGTTCCCGATATCGCCCCGCTTGGCGTCCCCAATAACAATCGCGTCGGAACCCAGGTATTCCATGGTTTCTTCCAACCATCTGAATCCTTCGCTCCCCCAGCGCTCGAAAAACGCCAGGTTCGGTTTGAAAGCGACCGCCAGATCGCGGGTTGCGTCAATAACCAATTTGGTATGATTTATCAACGCTTCCAGGTTGGTGTTTGAAATTCCAAGTTTTTCGGGACTTATATCCAATCCTACGCAAAGATGCGAATCGGCCGCGGTAATTTTCGCGATCAGACGTGAATTAAAGGATTGCATAGGGGGCAAATTTACCGCTGTCCTTCATTCAACACAAAGTGGATTGAATACTAATCCGTAATCCCACACCTGTCCAAAATAAATGGTTTGGAGAATTATCTGGACAGCATATATAAATATTCGGTAATCGGACGAGTTCTGTAAACATGGATTTTCCGTTTTACCGGCATTAACTACCGGTTGGGGACTTGTCTGTTGATCGGCGGATTGGGCGTTGTAACATCCCCTCCTGTAATAGGAGG